>JBHHXI010000038.1:0-20974 GCA_046756945.1 Rhodospirillales bacterium | reverse complement strand
TGGTCACCATGGCCGCCATGCGGGATCTGGACATCCCCCATGACAAGGTCAACGTGCACGGCGGCGCCTGCGCGCTCGGCCATCCCATCGGCGCGTCGGGTGCGCGCATCATCGTCACCCTGCTCGGCGCGCTGGCCAAGCACGACCTGAGGAAGGGCGTCGCCGCCTTGTGCATCGGCGGCGGCGAGGCCACCGCCATGGCCATCGAACGGGTGGTCTGAATGCGGACGGGCTTCGTATACTGGGTGCTCCGCCTTCCGGAGTCGTACGGAGGACGGGTCGCGGCCCAACGGAGCGAATCACGGGGAAAGGGGGTTTTGCCATGCCCACCGTCCTGATCACCGGCGCCAGCCGGGGCCTTGGTTTCGAGTTCGCGCGCCAGTACGCCGCCGACGGCTGGCGGGTGATCGCCACCTGCCGCGATCCCGCCGGCGCCCGCCCGCTGGCGGGCCTGGGCGGCGCCGTCGACGTCCATGCCCTGGACGTTACCGACCGTGCGCGCATCCAGGCCCTGGCCAAGACCCTGAAGCGCGATGCCATCGACGTGCTGATCAACGGGGCCGGCATCTACGGGCCGCGCCCCTCGCCCCTCGGCGGGGTCGACTACGCCGCCTGGGGCGAGGTGTTTCGCGTCAATGCCATGGCGCCGCTGACGGTTTCGGAAAGCTTCGACGATCACGTGGCGCGCAGCGATCTCAAGCGCATCGTCACCATCACCAGCCGCATGGGCAGCATCGCCGACAACGATTCCGGCGGCTCCTACATTTACCGCTCCTCCAAGGCGGCCCTGAACGCGGTGATGAAAAGCCTGTCGGTGGACCTCAGGCCCCGGGGCATCACCGTGGTGGTGATCCACCCGGGCTGGGTCAAGACCGACATGGGCGGGCCCAGCGCCCTGATCGATCCCGACGAAAGCGTCTCCGCCATGCGCAAGGTCATCGCCGGCCTGACCATGGAGGACAGCGGCCGCTTCTTCAACTACGACGGACCCGAGATCCCCTGGTAGGGCGATGAAGGAAAAGTATATTTCACCACAGAGAACACAGAGAGCACAGAGAAGGAAAAATGATTCATCTCAAAGGCACAAAAACACGAAGGAAACAGGGTAGAAGGGAAAAATAGAACAATTAATCTCGTCAAGAAATAACTCAATACTTTTTCCTCCTTGGTTTTCTTTGTGTCTTGGTAGAAAATGATTTTTTGCTCTCTGTGTTCTCTGTGATCTCTGTGGTTAATAAATGAATCTGGATTCTATCGGAAACTTCGGTCGCGTCGCGGGATAGGTAAGAGATGACCAAGACCATCGAGTTCTTTTTCGACTTCTCCTCGCCCTATGGCTACTTCGCCAGCCACGCCATCGACGACCTGGCGGCCAAGTACGGGCGCGAGACGGTGTGGAAGCCGATCATGCTGGGGCCGGTGCTCAAGCAGACCGGCGGCCTGCCCGCCGTCGCCCAACCGATCAAGGGCGAATACTGCGTCCACGACTGGGAGCGCCTGGGCCGCTTCATGGAGGTGCCCTGGGTCATGCCCGATCCCTTCCCCATCGCCACCCTGGCCGCGGCGCGGGCCTTCTATTGGCTGGACGACCGCGACCCGGCGCAGGCCAGGCTGTTCGCCAAGACGGCGTTCGCCGCCTATTTCGGCGAGGGCCGCGACATCACCGCGGCGGAGACCGTGGCCGACCTGGCCGAGCCCCTGCACGTGGACCGGGACGCGCTGCTGGCCGCGGTCCAGGACCCGGCGATCAAGGAACGCCTGAAACGGGAAACCAGCCAAGCCATGGAGCGGGGCGTCTTCGGCTCGCCGTTCATCTTCGTCGACGGCGAGGGGTTCTGGGGCTCCGACCGCCTGTGGATGGTGAGACGGTGGCTCAAGCGGGGCGGATGGTAAGCGCGTCATGTCGGTCCTGAAAACCGCGGTCCGCCCCGGCGCCGGCGATTTCGACGCCAACGCCGCCGCCATGGAGTCCCTGGTCGGGGACCTGCGCGCCAGCGTCGCCAAGATCACGCAAGGGGGAGGCGCGCGGGCGCGCAAGCGCCACGTCAAGGACGGCAAGCTGCTGCCGCGCGAGCGCATCCAGAGGCTCCTCGACGCGGGCTCGCCGTTCTTGGAGCTGTCCCAGCTCGCCGCCTTCGGCATGTACGGGGGCGACGCGCCCGGCGCCGGCATCATTACCGGCATCGGCCGCATCCGGGGCCAGGAATGCGTGGTCATCGCCAACGATCCCACGGTCAAGGCCGGCACCTATTTTCCGATCACCGTGAAAAAGCACCTGCGCGCCCAGGAGATCGCCCGGGAGAACGCCCTGCCGTGCATCTACCTGGTGGAGTCCGGGGGCGCCAACCTGCCCCGGCAGGACGAGGTTTTCCCCGACCGCGACCACTTCGGCCGCATCTTCTACAACCAGGCCAACCTGTCGGCGGCCGGCATCCCCCAGGTGGCGGTGGTGCATGGCTCGTGCACGGCGGGCGGGGCCTACGTGCCGGCCATGTCGGACGAGAACATCATCGTTAGGAACCAGGGAACCATCTTCATCGGCGGCCCGCCGCTGGTCAAGGCGGCCACCGGCGAGATGGTGAGCGCCGAAGACCTGGGCGGCGCCGACGTCCATACGCGGGTCTCCGGCGTCGCCGACCATTGCGCCCTCGACGACGGCCATGCCCTGGCCATCGCCCGGCGGATCGTCGGCACGTTCAACCGGCAGAAGCGGATCGATCTGGCCCTTGCCGAGCCGCGCGATCCCCTGTACGAGGCGGATGGGGTCTACGGCGTGGTCCCCACCGACGTCAAGAAGCCGTTCGAGGTGCGCGAGGTGATCGCGCGCATCGTCGACGGCTCCGAGTTCGACGAGTTCAAGCAACTGTACGGGACCACGCTGGTGTGCGGCTTCGCCCACATCTTCGGCTATCCGGTCGGCATCGTCGCCAACAACGGAATCCTGTTTTCCGAATCGGCCCTGAAGGGAGCCCATTTCGTCGAGCTGTGCAGCCGGCGCCGCATCCCGCTGGTTTTCCTGCAGAACATTCCCGGCTTCATGGTCGGCCGCAAGTACGAGGCCGGCGGCATCGCCAAGGACGGCGCCAAGATGGTCACCGCGGTGGCATGCGCGCGGGTGCCCCGCTTCACGGTCATCATCGGCGGCAGCTTCGGCGCCGGCAACTACTCCATGTGCGGGCGGGCGTACTCGCCCCGGTTCCTGTGGATGTGGCCCAACGCCCGCATCTCGGTCATGGGCGGCGAGCAGGCGGCGGAGGTGCTGGCCACCATCAAGCGGGACGCCATCGAGGCGCGCGGCGAAACCTGGGACGCGGGCGACGAGGCGGCGTTCCGCAAACCCCTCCTCGACCAGTACGAAACCCAGGGCCACCCCTATTACGCCAGCGCCCGGCTGTGGGACGACGGAATCATCGACCCCGCCGATACCCGCATGGTGCTCGGCTTGGGCCTGTCGGCGGCCCTCAACGCGCCGGTGCCCGAAACCACGTTTGGCATTTTCCGGATGTAGAACCATGACCGACGACACACCGCTGATCACCGAAATCGACGACACCGGCGCCGGCTGGCTGATCCTCGACCGGCCCCAGGTGCACAATGCCTTCGACGACGCCCTCATCGCGAAGTTGACGGAGGCCTTGCGCGACATGGAGAGCCGGCCCCAGGTCCGCGCCGTGGTGCTGGCGGCCGAGGGCCGGAATTTCTCCGCCGGCGCCGACCTCAACTGGATGCGCCGCACGGCGGACTACTCCTTCGACGAAAACGTCGACGACGCCCTCGGCCTGGCCGGGCTCATGCGTACCCTGGACCGCCTCGCCAAGCCCACCCTGGCGCTGGTCCAGGGCGCCGCCATCGGCGGCGGCGTCGGGCTGGTGGCGGCGGCCGACATCGCCATTGCCGCGGACGACGCCACCTTCTGCCTGGCCGAGGTCAAGCTGGGCCTGACCCCGGCGGTGATCGGGCCCTGCGTGGTCGCCGCCATGGGCGCGCGCCAGGCGCGGCGCTATTTCCTCACCGCCGAACGCTTCGGCGCCGCCGAGGCGCTTGACATGGGCCTGGTGCACGCCGTGGTGCCGGCCGACCAGCTGCGCGCCACCGCCCGGCGCATGCTCGGGCTGCTCGCCGGGAACGGACCGCGGGCCGTGGCCGCCGCCAAGGACCTGATCTTCGCGATCGGCGAACGCGCCACCGACGAGGCCATGATGCGCGACGTCGCCGAGCGCACGGCCCGGTCGCGCGCCTCGGACGAGGGCCGGGAAGGCATGGCGGCGTATCTGGAAAAACGGAAGCCGGCCTGGACCAGGGATTAGGACGCGTACTGATAAATCTAGAAAACCTCTCTATATCAGCAGCTTATACGAGAATACGCGATATAACAGGTCGCCTGGAAAGCGAATGATTTCCATGACTTACCCCATTTATGAGTCCACGACCTAGCCGGCCATGTTCGGAAAGCTTCTCATCGCCAACCGCGGCGAGATCGCGTGCCGCGTCGCGCGCACGGCGAAGGCCCTGGGATTGCGCACGGTCGCCGTCTTCTCGGAAGCCGACCGGGACGCCCAGCACGTGGAGGCGGCGGACGAGGCCGAATGCATCGGCCCGGCGCCGGCCGCCGACAGCTATCTGAACATCGACGCCATCGTCGAGGCGGCACGCCGCTCCGCCGCCGACGCCGTGCACCCCGGCTACGGGTTCCTGGCGGAGAACGCCGACTTCGCCGAGGCCGTGGAAAAGGCCGGGCTCGTCTTCGTCGGGCCGCCGGTCCGGGCCATCCGCGCCATGGGCGACAAGTCCGTGGCCAAGGCCATCATGGAAAAGGCCGGGGTGCCCGTCGTGCCCGGGTACCACGGCGCCAGGCAGGATCTGGCCACCCTCGGCACGGCGGCGGAAAAAATCGGTTACCCGGTGCTCGTCAAGGCGTCCAAAGGCGGCGGCGGCCGGGGCATGCGGGTGGTGGACGGCCGATCGGCACTGAAGGCGGCGGTGGCGGCGTGCCGGCGCGAGGCCAAGGCGGCCTTCGGCGACGGCGCGCTGCTGGTGGAAAAGTTCCTGTCCCGCCCGCGCCACGTGGAGGTCCAGATATTCGCCGATGCCCACGGCAACGCGGCGCACCTGTTCGAGCGCGACTGCTCGATCCAGCGCCGCCACCAGAAAGTGATCGAGGAAGCCCCGGCGTCCGCGCTGCCCGGGCGGCTCAGGGACGAGATGGCCGAGGCGGCGCTGGCGGCGGCCAGGGCCATCGGCTACGTCGGCGCGGGAACGGTGGAATTCCTCTTTGCCGAAGACGGCCGCTTCTACTTCATGGAAATGAATACCCGGCTCCAGGTGGAGCACACGGTGACCGAGATGCTGGTGAACGCCGATCTGGTGGCGTGGCAACTGGCGGTCGCCGCCGGGGAGACGCTGCCCCGCCGACAGGACGAGCTGGTGCCGGCCGGCCACGCCATCGAGGCCCGCCTGTACGCCGAGGACCCGGGGCGGGATTTCCTTCCCGGCGGCGGGCGGCTGGAGCGGTTCCGCCTGCCCGACCTGGACGGGTATGCCGGAAGCGTCAGGATCGACACCGGAGTGCGCGAGGGCGACGACATCCCCATCCATTACGACCCCCTGATCGCCAAGGTGATCGTGTGGGGCGATACCCGCCGACGCGCCGTCCAGCGCCTGGGCCGGGTGCTGGCCGACATCGAAGTGGCGGGAGTCCTCACCAACCTCGATTTCCTGCGCGCCGTCGCCGCCCATCCGGCCTTCGCCGCCGGGGACGTGGACACCGGGTTTGTCGAAAGGCACCTGGCCGGCCTGCTGGCCAGGGAGGAAGCGGCGCCGGAGCGGATGCTGGCGCTGGCCTGCCTGGAGGTGCTGCTGGGCCGCGCCGCCGAGGCCCGCCGGTCGGCCCTGCGCTCGGCCGATCCCCAGTCCCCGTGGCACCTGACCAACGGCTGGCGGCTCAACGAGGACAGCCGCGATGTGCTCACCTTTGTCGACGGCGCCGCCGAGGTGGCGGTGCCCGTGCGGTACCGGGGCCGGGGCTTCCTCCTGGAGCTGCCGTCGGGGCCCATGGCGGCGGCCGGCGGGATCGACGACGCCGGTACCCTGATCGCCGATCTCGCGGGGACGCGGGTACAGGCGACGGTGTCCCGGCAGGGCTCCCGGCTGACCGTCATCGCCTGCGGCGCCCGTCACACCCTCACCGTCGTCGACCCGGCGGCCCTGGCCGCGGGGCAGGAGGAGCCGGCCGCCGGACTCACCGCCCCCATGCCGGGCAAGGTCGTCCAGGTCGAGGCCAGGCCCGGCGCCCGCGTCCGGGCCGGGGCCACCCTCGTGGTGCTGGAGGCCATGAAGATGGAACACGCCATCACCGCCCCGGCGGACGGCACCGTGGTCGAGGTCCATTTCGCGCCCGGCGATCAGGTGGAAGAGGGGGCGGAGCTGCTGTCCTTCGACGACGGCGGGGATTCACCCTAGTCATTCACCGCCAATCGCCGGCCGCGGACCGGGAACCGGGCGGAAAATATTTTTCCGGTGTAAATTCGGTCGCCTCCCGGGATACGGTACGCTAAGAAAGACCTAACCGGGACGTTCGGGGCGGGGGGAATGGCAGACTTAGATCTCAGCGACCTGAGCATCCTGATCGTTGACGATTACCCACCCATGCGAGCGATACTCAGGGTCATGCTGAAGGCGCTGGGTGTTAAGGAGATCGGCGAGGCGAACGACGGGTTGTCCGCCCTCGACGAGATGATCAGATTTCGCGCCGACATCGTCATCGCCGACTACAGGATGGTGCCCATGGATGGCGTCGAACTGACACTCCGGATTCGCGACGGCGATGCCGGGATAGATCCGTTCACGCCGGTCCTCATGGTATCGGGCCATTCGGAGAAGAGCAGGATATGTCAGGCGCGGGACGCGGGCGTCACCGAGTTCCTGGTCAAACCCATTTCCGCCACGCTTTTGTATTACCGGTTGCGCGCGGTGGTCGAAAACCCGCGCCCGTTCATCCGGTCGCCGGATTTCTTCGGCCCGGACCGCCGCCGCCGTGCCCTGGCGTTCGAAGGGCCGGACCGCCGCAAGGTCCCGTACGAGTACACCGCCCGCGAGCGGCATACCGAACGGCCAAGCTAAGCCGCAGCGGACGGCGGACGGCGGTTGGCGATTCGCGGGCGCAGGTGCGCGCCAGGCCGCCACGGACGGCGGGGAACTTGGATGCGTCTTCCCTCGGAGGTCAAGATGGTCGAGGTCGGGCCCCGGGACGGCCTGCAGAACGAGGCCGGGACGGTACCGGCCGCGGTCAGGATCGGATTCATCGACCGCCTGGCGGAGGCCGGCTTTCGGGTGGTCGAGGCGGGCAGTTTCGTGTCCGCCGAACGGGTGCCGCAGATGGCCGGTACCGCCGAAGTGATGGCCGGCATCGCGCGCAAGCCGGGCGTCAGCTATCCTGTCCTGGTCCCCAACATGAAAGGCTTCGAGGCGGCGGTGGCGGCCGGCGCCGGGGAGGTCGCCGTATTCGCCGCGGCGTCGGAGACGTTCTCGCAAAGGAACATCAACTGCTCCATCTCCGGGAGCCTGGAACGGTTCGCGCCCGTGTGCGCGGCGGCCAAGGCAAAGGCCATGCGCGTACGCGGCTATGTCTCCTGCGTGCTCGGCTGTCCGTACGAAGGGGACGTGCCGGCGGCGGCCGTGGCCCGGGTGGCCGGGCGCCTGCTGGCCATGGGCTGTTACGAAATCTCGCTCGGCGATACCATCGGCGTCGGCACCCCGGCCCGGGCGCAGGACCTTGTCGGCACGGTGGCCCGGGTGGTGCCGGTGGAGAAGCTGGCGGTGCATTTTCACGACACCTACGGCCAGGCGCTGGCCAATATCCTGGCGGTCCTGGAGCGCGGCGTGGCGGTCACCGACGGCTCGGTGGCCGGCCTCGGCGGCTGTCCCTACGCCGACGGCGCCACGGGCAACGTCGCCTCGGAGGACGTGCGCTACATGCTGGGAGGGCTCGGCGTGGAAACCGGCATCGACCTGGACGCCCTGGTCGAGGCCGGGCGGTTCATCTGCGCGGCCCTGGGCCGCGAGCCGGCCTCCAAGGTCGCCCTTGCGTGGGCGGGCGGGGACGGTCCATGACCGTCCACCTGATCAAGATGGCCGTCGGCGTCGGCGACGTCCGGCACCTGGCCCGTATCCAGGCGGGCCGCCTTCGCCAGGCGCGGCGGCGGGGCGAGGCGGCCGTGCTCCGCCATTACACGCGTCATACGCCCCGGCGGTCGGCGGAATTGACAGACGGCGGTTCGCTTTACTGGGTGATCAAGGGGTTCATCCGCGTGCGCCAGGAAATTCGCGCCGTGGAAAGGCGCGTCAATGCCGAGGGCCGCCCGTCCTGCGCCCTGGTCCTGGATCCCGATCTGGTCAGGACCTCGCTTCAGGCATGCAGACCGTTTCAGGGCTGGCGGTATCTCGGGGCCGAAAGCGCGCCCGCGGACCTCAGCCCCCTGGCCGGGGAAACGGACGGCGTGCCCCGGGAATTGGCCGCCGAGCTCAGGCAACTGGGCCTGTTGTGAGGGCGCCGGCATCCCCGCCGCGCCGGTTGCCCGGCCGCCGGCCACCGCCCCGGGCTGGTCCCGGTAAATTGTTAGTGGGTTGGCGAATCGCAACCCGAGAGAGTACACTGGGACCATGGATGGGTACAATCTTGAGCGGCTGAATTTCCTCATCGTCGACGACAACAAACACATGCGATCCTTGGTGCGAAGCGTACTGCACGCCCTCGGCGCCAGGCACATCGAGGAAGCGGCCGACGGCACCGAAGCCTATGCGCGACTCAGCACCTACATCGCCGACGTCGTCATCTGCAACTGGCAGATGTCACCCATGGACGGGATTGAATTCGTGCGTCTGGTGCGTACGGACGACGACAGCCCCAATCCCTTTGTTCCGGTCATCATGCTGACCGCGCACACGGAAGCGCAACGGGTGGTGGAGGCGCGCGATGCCGGCGTCACCGAATTTCTCGCCAAACCCATTTCGGCGCACCAGCTCTATTCGCGAATCCGCGCCATCATCGAGTACCCACGCCCGTTCGTCCGTGGGCAATCGTACGTCGGCCCCGACCGCCGGCGCCGGCGGGATCCGGATTTCAAGGGGCCGGAACGGCGTACAGAGGACACGGCCGGGCAACCGGAAGAGGGGGGCGACGCACTCACCGCGGCGGAGGTAGAGACCCTTCTCGACAAGTGACGGCGGCGGGTCCGCCTTTCGACTTGCCATTGACCGGTCAATCCTCCATACAGGACGCACGCCCGCAGCGGTCGGCGCCGCGCCGTGGGCCGCGGCGGCCTTGGGCGATGAAGGGACTCGGTGGAGGCATTGCGTCATGGAAAATGAGCCCAAAGCGGAAGTCATCACACCGCCCGATACCCTGAAAAAAAAGGTGAAGATCGGCGGTCCGGGGGCGGTCGACCTCGACACCCTGAACCGGGCCGAGGCCGTCATCGCCGACATGACCGACAACTACGTGGAATGGGCGGCCAGCGACCTGGCGAAGATTCACCAGGCCCTGGAGGATCTGAAGGCCGGAAAGACGGAGCGCAAGGACGCCCTCGCCCGAATCTTCCAACTCTCCCATGACATGAAGGGCCAGGGCGGAAGCTTCGGCTACACGCTGATGACCATCCTCGGCGGCAACCTGTGCACCTTCGTCGAAAAACTGGACGACGCGGGGCCGTCCGAGGTCGAGGTGATCGAGCTCCACATCGACGCCATGGACCTGGTGATCGCCAAGCAGATGAAGGGCGACGGCGGCAAGGCGGGAGAGCAGCTGCTCAAGGGGTTGGGTCTGGTGGCCGCCAAGAGGTCCAGGGATTAGCCACCCACCGGGTGTAAACGCCCGGTCGCTTCCCGTTCCGTTGGCGAAGGGATCTTAGATATCAGGCCGCGATGGTGGCGGACTCGCCCGCCCGCAGCTTTTCCTCGGCCAGGCGGTCGGCGATGACGCTGGTCGCCACGTTCTCGGCGTCGGCGCGGGCAAAGATCCGTTTTAGGGTTTCGCTGACGGATTCCACCATTTTCAGGATCGTCTGCTGGCTGTGCCCGGCGTTCTCGTAGGCCACGTCGATGAGGCCGCCCGCGTTGGCGACGTAGTCGGGCGCATACAGGATGTTGCGGCGCCTGAGGGCTTCGCCGTGGCGGGCTTCGGCCAGCTGGTTGTTGGCGGAACCGGCGACCACCGTGGCATGCAGCCGGCCCACGGTGTCGTCGTTGATCACGGCGCCCAATGCGCAGGGGGCGAACACGTCCACATCCAGGTCGTAGATGTCGTCCGGGGCCACGGCGTGGGCGCCGAATTCCCGCACCGCGCGCCGCACCGGCTCGTCCCGGAGGTCGGTGACGAACACCTGCGCTCCGGCCTGGGCGAGGTAGTCGCACAGGCGGTATCCCACGTTGCCCAGTCCCTGCACGGCGACCCGCCGCCCCGAGAGGTCGTCCCGCCCCAGCCTGTGTTCGACGGCCGCCCGGATGGCATTGAAGACACCGAACGCGGTGGCCGGCGAAGGATTCCCGACGCCGTCGGAGAAACCGCGGGCGAAACGGGTTTCCCGGCGCACCACGTCCATGTCCGCCACCGTGGTGCCCATGTCCTCGGCGGTGATGTAGCGTCCGTCCAGGGATTCGAGGAAGCGGCCGAAGGCGCGCAGCAGCGCCTCGGTCTTTTGGGTGCGGGGATCGCCGATGATCACCGCCTTGCCGCCGCCGAAGGGGAGGTCGGCGATGGCCGCCTTGTAGGTCATTCCGCGCGACAGCCTGAGCGCATCGCGCACGGCTTCGTCCTCGCAGGCATAGGACCGCATGCGGCAGCCGCCCAGGGCCGGGCCGCGCCGGGTGCTGTGAATGGCGACGATGCACCTGAGGCCGGACTCACCATCGGAGCCGAAGATGATCTGTTCGTGATTGTCGAAATCGGGCTGCGAAAAAACCGGCATTTCCAGCATTCCCGGGAAATCGAGACGCGCTTCCCTATGGTAGCGCCATTAAATATTATAGTTCTTTTTCGTCTCGATTTCAATAACTTGCGCTAATGATAGTATAATTTCGTATATCGCCTAAGTTTTATTAAAAGTTTTCCTTTCCGGCGCTTCCCGCGAAACCGAATTTCGCCGACCGGACGGGCCCGGCCGGCCGCCGGCCGTGGCCGTGGCCCGGGGAAAATCGGGCCGCGAAGACAGGGTATCAGGGGTACGGGGAACTAGGCGTAGAGGGCGTCGCGGAACCCGGCCAGCCAGGCGATGCGGCGTTGCAGCAGGTCGATGTCGTGGTCCAGCCACTGGATCAGGAAACCGGCGTCCCCGGCGTGGTGGCCACGCAGATCGTCCAGGCGCGCCAGTTCGCTCTCGCAGACCTCGACCAGCAGGTCGGCCTGGGTGCGCTGGTCCTTCTTCTCCAGGAGATGCAGGAAGCGGAACTTCAACGCCACGATCAGCTTGTTCAACTCGGTTGCGCCGAGGCGGATGTTGGCGGTGAGCAGGGCGCGAAGCTCGGCGCGTCCGGCCTCGGTAATGGACAGCTCGGTGCCGTTGTCGATGTCGGTGCCGTCCGCCGCCTCGATCAGGCCTTCGTACTTCAGCAGTTCCACGGACGTGCCCATGACGTCGAGGGAGGGTCCCAACACGCGGCTGATGAAATGGCGGATGGCGTCGGCAAGGGCGCTGTAGCGCATCGGCCGCAGCGCCAGGGTGCCGAGGGCGCACAGGCGGACCGCTTCCTTGGGTGTCAGGGTGTTGTCGGCGTACATTCCAGGGCTTCCCTTAGCGCCGGGACATCACCGGGGTGCCCCGACCACACCTAATTTAAGGATATTTGCCGGTTCCCGCAAGGGCCGCCGGCGGACATGGCCCCGCGCCCGCCGCGGGCCGCCGGCAGTCGGCAGTCGGCAGTCGGCTAAGCCGCCGCCTTCAGACCCAGCCGGCTCCACACCTCCTGGAGCGCGCCGATCAGGTGGTCCATGTCGGCGTCCGTGTGCAGCGGGCCCGGCGTGAACCGCAGGCGTTCGCTGCCGCGCTCCACCGTCGGATAGTTGATCGGCTGGACGTAGATTCCGTGGCGGTTCATGAGTTCGTCGCTGGCCGCCTTGCACAGGCGCGCATCCCCCACCATCACCGGAACGATGTGGCTGACCGTGGGCAGGAACGGGATGCCGACGTCGCGCAGGCGCCGCTTCAGGGTCGCCGCGCGCTCCTGGTGCTTTTCGCGCACATCGTTGTGTTCCTTGAGGTAGCGCACGCTGGCCAGGGCCGCGGCGGCGACGCCGGGGGGCACGGCGGTGGAGAAGATGAAACCGGAGCCGTAGGAGCGGATGAAATCGCACATGGCGGCGGAGCCGGCGATATAGCCGCCGACCACGCCGAAAGCCTTGGCCAGCGTCCCCTGGATGACGGTGATGCGGTGCATGTGTCCGTCGCGCTCGGCGACGCCGCCGCCGCGCTCGCCGTACAGGCCGACCGCGTGGACCTCGTCGAGGAACGTCATCGCATTGTGTTTCTCGGCCACGTCGGTAATTTCCCCGATGGGCGCGATGTCGCCGTCCATGGAATAGACCGATTCGAACGCCACCAGCTTGGCCCGCTCGGGCTCGTATTCGCCGAGCAGGCGGTCCAGGTGCGCCACGTCGTTGTGCCGGAAGATCCGCTTTTCGGTCTTGGCGTGGCGGATGCCCTCGATCATCGAGTTGTGGTTTTTTTCGTCCGACAGGATGACGCACTCGGGCACCATGGCGCCGATGGTGCTCAGCGTCGTCATGTTGGCCATCCATCCGGAGCCGAACAAAAGGGCCTCGTCGGTGCGGTGAAGATCGGCCAGCTCCCGCTCCAACAGGACGTGATAGTGATTGGTGCCCGAGATATTGCGGGTGCCGCCGGCGCCGGCGCCGCATTTGTCGAGCGCCTCGTGCATGGCGGCGAGCACCACGGGATGCTGACCCATGCCCAGGTAATCGTTGGCGCACCAGACGGTGACTTCCGAGACCTGGCCGTCGCGGTAGTTCATGGCCCGCGGGAAATCGCCTGCCTTGCGTTCCAGATCGGCGAAGACGCGGTAGCGGCCTTCCGATTTGAGGACGCCGATCTTGTCGGCGAAGAATTTCTCATAATCCATAACGGAACCCTCCCCGGGACCGTCTTGCTGTACTTTTATCCCGGTGTATTTGCAATTATTCTAATGGATCAAGCCCGGCCGCCGCAACCTTGGCGCGGCCGGACGCCGGTTTCGCATTTCCTCACACCAGACCCTCCTTGGCGGCCCAGGCCTCGGTTTCGTCGAGCGCGCGGCCGAAACTGGCCAGCATTTCCTCGATTTCGCCCACCGTGATGACCAGGGGCGGCGAAAACGCGATGGTATCGCCCAGCGCCCGCGTGATCAGGCCGTGCCGGTGGGCGCGCTTGACCAGATAGGCGCCGGCGCCGGCGCCGGGGTCGAAGGGCTCGCCGGTTTCCTTCCGCCTGACCAGTTCCACCGCGCCCACCAGGCCGATGCCCCGCACCTCGCCCACCAGCGGGTGGCCGGCGAAGCACCTGAGGCCGTCCTGCAGGTGGGGGCTGACGGCGCGCACCTGGCGGACGATGTTCCGTTCCTCGTAGATCTTCAGGGCCTCCAGCGCCACCGCCGCGGCCACCGGGTGGCCCGAATAGGTGAAACCGTGGCCGAAGACCCCGATCTTGGCGCTCTCGTGCACCATCGCCCGGTAGATGGGCTCGGACACCAGCAGCGCCGAGATGGGCACATAGCCCGACGACAGCGCCTTGGCGACGGTGATCATGTCGGGACGGAGATCGAAGGTCTCCGACCCCCACATGTTGCCGGTGCGCCCGAAGCCGCAGATCACCTCGTCGGCGATGAACAGCACGTCGTATTTCTCCAGCACCGACTGGATCTTCTCGAAGTAGGTAGGCGGCGGCACGATGACGCCGCCGGCGCCCATCACCGGTTCGGCGATGAAGGCGGCGACCGTCTCCGGGTCTTCCTCGACGATCAGTTTCTCCAGGTTCTCGGCGCAGCGGGTGGCGAAGGCCTCCTCGCTCTCGCCGGCCTCGGCGAAGCGGTAGTAATGGGGGCAGTCGGTGTGCAGGATGCGCGGGATCGGCAGGTCGAAGTCCTCATGGGCGGTGGGCAGGCCGGTCAGGCTGCCGGCGGCCACGGAGACCCCGTGGTACGCCTTGTGGCGCGAGATGATCTTCTTCTTGTTCGGCCGGCCGATGGCGTTGTTGTAGTACCAGACCAGCTTGATCGCGGTGTCGTTGGCCTCTGAGCCCGAGTTGGCGAAGAACGCCTTGGACATGGGCACCGGGGCCATGCCGACAAGCGTCTCGGCGAGGTCGATGATGGTGTCGGAGACGTTGCCGCCGAAACCGTGGTAGAACGACAACCGGCGCATCTGGTCCGCGGCGGCCTCGATCAGTCGCTCCTCGCCGAACCCGAGCGCCGCGCACCACAGCCCCGCCAGACCCTCGATGTAGGCCTTGCCGTTCTCGTCGAACACGCGCACGCCCTTGCCCCGGGTGATGACCAGCGGGCCTTCCGTCTGCAGAAGCTTCAGGTTGGTGAACGGATGCAGGTGGTACGCGACGTCCCGGCCGGCCGCCGATGTGCCATTGCGATTCACGGCATTACTCTCCTCGCCCACGGCGTGGGGGGCGCCCATAATTCCCGGAGGTCGGGGTCCGTACTTTGACGGAGGTCAACCGCGGTTGCAATTTTCATCGGGCCCGGGGGGACGGAAAACATCGAAAAGCGGGCCTTGTATCCGGAAAACAGTCCGACGCCCCGGCCCGAGGGGGATGGGGGGCACCTTTATCCAACCGCCGGGACACGAAGGCGCCAATACGCCGTCGGCTGCGCTCTTTCCCGGTGTCTTGGTGGTGAACAGGTTCTTTCTTTTCCTCCGCGTCCCTTTGCGTCCTCCGCGTTGAAATTCGAAACGCGGAGGACGCGGAGGACCGCAGAGGGTTAATAAAACAAATGCGCTGTCACGGCCGGGCACCGAAATTTCACCCCCGGCACTGCCGTTTCAGACTGGCGTTGCGCGCCGCCCCTTTGACGGCCTAGCTTGTTGGCGCACATTCTTTTTGGGGGCCACCCATGGCCAGGATCCTGGTGGTGGACGACGAACCGGACGCGCAGGCAGGCTGGCGCCTGGGCAACCCGGGTGCCGCGGGCGCGCACCAGTTCCTGTGCGTCGGGGACGCCGGCGAGGCGGCGCGCCTGGCGGCGTCCGACGCGGATTTTCCCGTGGCGCTCGTCGCCGTTGGCGGGCGCGCCGGCATGGACGGCTTCCGCCGGCTGAGGGAAGCGGCCCCGGGCCTGGCGTTGATCGCGCTGGCGCCCGGGGGCGACCTGCCGGCCGTCCGCCGGGCCATGAACGAAGGCGCCCAGGACTTCCTGACCAGGCCGATCGATGTCGAAGACCTGTCCCGCACCGTGACCCGGGTCCTGGCCGACCGCGAGGAACGGCGCCGGGCCCGGGAAGGCGCCCGGGAACTGGCAACCATCCGCAAGGAACTGGGCATCGCCGAGGCCATCCAGCAGGGCATCCTGCCCGGCCGCTTCCGGGGGCGCGACGACCTGAACATCTTCGCCCAGATGACGCCGGCCCGGGAAATGGGCGGCGATTTCTACGACTTCTTCGAGATCGACGCCAAGACCCTGGGGTTCGTCGTCGCCGATGTGGCGGGCAAGGGCGTTCCCGCCGCCTTCTTCATGGCCGTGGCCCACACCCTGATGCGGGCGGCGACGTCGACCGGGGCCGCGCCCGGGGACTGTCTGGCCCGGGTCAACACGCTGCTGTGCCGCGAAAGCATCCCCGGCATTCTGGTGTCGGTGTTCTATAGCATCCTCGACACCTCGACCTGGGAGCTTACCTACGCCAACGGCGGCCACCCGCCGCCCTTCATGATCGACGGGGATTCCGGCGAGGTGCGGCGTGTGGAAGGGGGGGAAGGCGTCGTCCTCGGGGTGGATGAAGGAGCCGTCTATGAACAGGCTTCGCTCACCCTGTTTCCCGGGGACACGCTGTTCTATTACACGGACGGTCTGACCGAGGCCTTCGATCCGGACCGCAACCAGTTCACCGAGGAACGCCTGGCCGCCGCCCTGAGGGAGGGCCGGGGCCTTCCCGCCGAGGCCCTGGCGGTGACCGTGTTCTCCGCCCTGGATGGGTTCACCTACGGGGCGCCGCAGCACGACGACATCACCAGCCTGGTGGTCAAACGCCTTTGACCGCCGACGGGCGCGGCGGGGCGCGGCGGGGCGGGCACCCAATCCTGTGGATAAAGGTTTCCGGAATATTAAGCATTTGCGTGTAAAGGAGTTTCCGGAACTTATGCACGGGTTTCCGCAAGCCATCCGGGGGTTATCCCGGGCGTTTTCCACAGCCGGACGGCGCCCGGACGGTGGGCTGCGGGCTTCGCCCCGTGATAGCTTTACGCGGGCAAGGATGAACGCCGGTTGTCGGCGGTCCGGCACCGGCGCGCGGTAGGGGAGAAAAGGCCAATGACGCGATTCCTGGTTTCCAAGGAGAACCCGGAGGGATACAAGCTGGAGGACATCCTCAGGGCCATCCGCAAGGATATCCTGACCCGGTGCACGAAGATCGTCGACGACCAGCGCACCGAGGCGGCCCACGTCCTCGACAACAGCATGAAGATCCTCAACCTGCTGAGCGACGCCATCCACCTGGCCGAGGACTCGACCGCCGTCCTCGACAAGGCGTTCGGGCCGAGCGCCTCGGGCATGGGCGGTCCGCCGCGCATCGGCGAGGAGTAGCCCCTCTCCCGACGCCCCCATCACCGCCCCTCCATCGCCTTCGGATCGAGGGCGTCCTGCAGGCCGTCGCCGAGGAAGTTGAAGGCGATCACCGTGACGAAAATGAGGACGCCCGGGTAGAAGGCGAGGGCCGGGGCCGTCCAGATCAGCTCCTGGGCGTTGGTCAACAGGTTCCCCCAGCTCGGGATCGGCGGCTGGATGCCGAGGCCGAGGAAACTCAACACGGACTCGAGCAGGATCACGCTGCCCACCGACAGGGTCGTGGCGACGATGACCGGCGATATCAGGTTGGGCAGGATGTGCACGGCCATGATGCGCAAGGCCCCGGCGCCCTGGACGTGGGCGGCGAGCACGAAGTCCGCCTCCCTGAGCGTCAGGGCGGCGCCGCGCACCAGCCGCGCCACCGTCGTCCAGCCGACCAGGGCGACGATGGCGATGATGCGGTACAGACTCACGTTCTCCGACTGTACCAGGGCCGCCGGCAGGCCCACCTTTTCCAGGTCCAGCGCGGCGAGCACGATGAGCAGCGGCAGCAGGGGCAGGGCGATGACGCCGTCGGTGAAACGCATGAGCAGCCCGTCCACGCGGCCGCCGTAAAAGCCCGCCAACAGGCCGACGATGGTGCCGATGACCGCGGCGACCAGGGCCGTGACCAGTCCGACGAGCAGGGACACCCGGCCTCCGTACAAGAGGCGGACCAGGACGTCGCGCCCCAGCTCGTCGGTGCCCAGCGGATGCGCCGCCGTGGCCTGGGCGAAGCGGTTGAACAGGTCCACCGCGTCCGAGTCCACGCCGAGCGCCGCCTCGACGATGGGGGCGGCCGCCGCCAGCACCGCCAGCACCACCAGCGTTGCCGCGCTGCCCAGCGCCAGCCGGTGGCGGCGGAACCGCCTGAAGGCCAGGCCGAACATGCTCTGGCTGTCGGTGGCGGCTCTCATCGGTAGGTGATCCTCGGGTCCAGCCAGGCGTAGGCCACGTCGGCCAGCAGGTTGCCGACCAGCGTCACCAGGGTGGCGAACAGCAACGCCACCAGGGCCAGGTTGAAGTCGTTGCCCATGATCGAATCGAAGATCAGCTTGCCCATGCCCGGATAGGCGAAGATGGTCTCGGTGATCAGGGCGCCGGAGAACAGGTATCCGAACTGCAGCGCGATGATGGTGACGACGGGGATCATGGCGTTGCGCAGCGCGTGCCCGAGCACGACGCGCGCCCGGCCGGCGCCCTTGGCCCGGGCCGTGCGGATGTAGTCCTGGCGGAGGGTTTCCATCATGGCGGCGCGCATGTAGCGGGTGTGGCCGCCGACGCTGGCCAGGGTCAGGTTCGCCACCGGCAGCACGAAATATTTGGCCCGCTCCCAGAACCCGGCGTCGCCCACCGCGCCCGTGCCGCCGGCCGGCAGGACGCCGAGGATGACGGAAAAGACGATGATCAACAGAAGCCCCAGCCAGAAGGCCGGCACCGAGATGCCGGCGAAGGCGAAAAGGTTGACCGCATAGTCGGTCCTGGAATAGGGCCTGAGCGCCGCCATCACGCCCGAGGGCAGCCCGATCGCCAGGGACAGCACCAGGGTCAGGCCAAGCAGGATCAGCGTGTTGCCGAGCGCCGGCAGCAGCACGTCCAGCACCGGCGCCGCGTACAGGCGCGAATAGCCCAGGTCCCCGCCCAGCGCCGCCGTCAGCCAGGTGGCGTAGCGTTCGACTAGCGGCTTGTCGATGCCGTAGAGCGCGCGCAGCCGGGCCGCGTCCTCCGGCGTCATCTTGGGGTCGGCGCTGATCATCAGGTCGATGGGGTCGCCCGGCATCAGCCCGATCAGGGCATAAATGGCGAACGACATCAGGGCGAGCACGATCACCGACTGCACCACGCGGGTGGCCAGGAACCGGGTCATGGGCCGGCCCCATTCCTGTCGTCCTTGAAGTGACACGCGGCCCGGTGCCCGGCCTCTCCGCCCGCCGGCTCCAGGGCCGGCGCCGATTGCCGGCAGATGCCGGCGGCCAGGGGACAGCGCGGGTGAAAGGCGCAGCCCGGCGGCGGCGTGAGGGGGCTGGGAATGTCGCCGGGAAGCACGTCTCCGGGCCGCCGCTTGCCCCGCCCGACCACCGGCTGGGCGGCGATCAGGGCGCGGGTGTAGGGGTGGCGGGGATCGGCGAACAATGCGTCCGCCGGCGCCTCCTCGACGATCCGGCCCAGGTACATCACCGCCACCCGGTCGGCGAAATGGCGGACCACGGCCAGGTCGTGGCTGATGAACAGATAGGTCAGCCCATGGTCCGCCTGCAGGTCCCGCAGGAGGTTGAGCACCTGGCTCTGGATGGAGACGTCGAGCGCCGAGACGGGCTCGTCGGCGATGACCAGGCTGGGCTCCACGGCCAGGGCCCGGGCGATGGCGATGCGCTGGCGCTGGCCGCCGCTGAACTGGTGGGGATAGCGGTCCATGTCGGCGGACCCGAGGCCGACCTGTCGGGCGAGCATCCGCACCCGGTCCTGCTGTTCGGCCCGTCCGCCGAGGCCGTGGATGACCAGGGGCTCGGCGATGATGGCGCCCACCGGCAGGCGCGGATTGAGGGACGCGTAAGGGTCCTGGAAGATCATCTGGATGCGGCGCCGCGCCGGCTTCAGGTCCCGGCGGCCGAGCCCCGCGAGCTCGCGGCCCTGGAAGCGGACGGACCCGGCCGTGGGCGCGTACAGCAACGCCACCGTGCGCGCCAGCGTCGTCTTGCCGCACCCGGATTCGCCGACCAGGGCCAGGGTCTCGCCGCGGCCGAGGCGGAAGCTGACGTTGTCCACCGCGCGGACGGTGCCGGTGTCGGCGGCGAACAGGCCCGCGCCGCCGGCGGGGAAGTGCTTGACCAGGCCCTGGACCTCGAGCAGGGGCGTCCCGGGAGTACCAGCGGTCATGGCGCCGCCTTGTAACAGGCCACCCAGCGCCCGCCCGGCGCCGCGGTCAGGGGCGGATCGGCGGCGCGGCAGCCGTCGTCGGCGAGCGGGCAGCGGTCGGAAAAGCGGCAGCCGTCGGGCAACGCGCCAAGGTCGGGCACGGTCCCGGGGATGGCCGGCAGCCGCTCCCGCCCGACGCCGTGCCGGGGCAGGGTGTCGATCAGGCCCTGGGTGTAGGGGTGCAGGGGGCGGGCCAGCAGCGCGTCCGCCGGGGCCCGCTCGACCACCCGCCCGGCGTACATGACCATGACCTCGTCGGCCATCTCCGAAATCACGGCCAGATCATGGCTGATGAACAGGATGGCGACGCCGAATTCACGCTGCATCTCGCCCATCAGGTCAAGGATCTGGGCCTGGATGGTGACGTCCAGCGCCGTCGTCGGCTCGTCGGCGATGAGGATGTCGGGGCGGCAGATCATGGCCATGGCGATCATCGCCCGCTGGCGCATGCCGCCGGACATCTGGTGGGGGTAGGCCCCGGCGCGCTCGGCCGGGTCCGGGATTCCCACCTTCTCCAGCATCCCGACGGCCGCCGCCTGCGCCTGTTCGCGGCCGGCGCCGCCGTGGATGATGAGCGCCTCGGCGATCTGATCGCCGATGGTGAGCACCGGATTGAACGCCGTCGTCGGCTCCTGGAAGACCATGGAGATGCGCCGGCCCCGGATGTCCTCCATGGCGCGCTCGGAGAGCGCCGCGAGGTCGTCGCCGCCGAACAGGACCCGGCCCCCGGTGATCCGCCCCGGCGGCGGCACCAGGCCCAGGACCGCCAGCGCCGTCACCGTCTTGCCGCATCCCGATTCCCCGACCAGGCCCAGGGTCAGGCCGGGCTTAAGGGCGAACGACACCTCGTCGGCGGCCTTCAGGTCTCCCCGATCCGTGGCGAAGGTCACCTCAAGGCCACGCACCTCGAGGATCGCATCGGACGGGGCTGTTCGGATTTCGGAGGCTTGCTCCATGGGCGGGGATTATTCACGCCCCGGCGCGGCGACACAAACGGGTTTCGGCGGGGCGGCGTTTATTTTCCCGGCCCCGCGGGTCCATGGGCATGGAAATAAAAAAGGACATTTCTTTTTTTCACAGATATCGCATTCTAACCACAGAGAACACAGAGCACACAGAGATAAAGTAAAAGAAAATATTTTCTAATATAAAGATTCTTATTTAATGGCGCGAAACGTTTTTTGATTTTTCTGTGAAAATTCCTCTGTGGTCTCTGTGTTCTCCGTGGTTATCTTATTATTGATTA
>JBHHXI010000037.1:0-21478 GCA_046756945.1 Rhodospirillales bacterium | reverse complement strand
CTTCCTGATCTCGTCCGCCGACAACGTTTTAGGCTCTTCGGCGGAAAGGGCAGAGACACCGACAACAGTCGAAAAAACTATCGCTAATACGATTTGATGGATTGTCTTGAGTTTCATCTTACTTTGTTCCCCTGTGTAGATTGGTTCACGTTGCTGGGCCGGTTGGTCCGGCTCATGGATTATTGGGCACAACAGGTCTTCAGAAATTCGGCGATCGCCAGCCTGGGTATTTCCGAATTTGTCATGGAATGGGTGCCGCCCGGAACGATGACCCGTTTTGAGCCCTTTGGCCGTTTATCCGATATGAAGCATCCCGTCCCATATCCCCATTCATCATCGGAACCGACGACATTCAAAACAGGGATACTTGGAGGCGCGTTCGGGGAGCCGTCTGCGAACCGGCAGTCGGTCCCAAACAGCACGTGCGCGATGAATTCTTTACCGGACCAATCCGCTACCGTCTGCCCTCCCTCGCTGAACCCCGCCAGGACCAGGCGCGACGAATCGATCCATTCGATTTCCCGAACCTTTGTAAGCGCGTACTTCAATTCTTTCTTGCGCACGAAGACCCTGCTGTCCATACCACCCTGGCCACACCACTCCACCCGCCCGGGCCGGCCGAAACTATTGGGCGCGAAGGCGGCAAAGCCTTCATCGAGAAAGTATTTCACGAAACGACGCCCCGTATGGAATCCGGTGCACCCGTGCAGAAATATCACCGCCGGCAGCCGGATACCGTCCTTGAGGTGCTCGTCTTTGACCTTTTGCGCCCAGTCATCCGATTTCGCGAACACATTTAGATGATCGCGGCCTCCGTTTTTGAGCGCGCTTGCGGGCAAGAAAATATTGCCGTGAATCCATGTCGCGGCCACCGGGGTGGTCCCCGGGGGCAGTTTGTCGGCGAACAGAGAATTCAGATCCTGTCCCGCCATCGCTATGCCGAAGACGGGCTGGAGTGCAAACACCAGCGGAAATAGCCGCAAAAATTTACACGCACAAACAAGGTGCGCGAGAAAACCAAATTTCAATGGATACCCTCCCCGTGTATTAGAAATCGTGAGTTGTACGTATTAAATGACCATCTACGTTAGGTGTCAATGGCGCGCGAAACCTCTCCGGACCGGCAAACGGCGGCTTCGCTGGGCCTTCAACATCCAACTCCTAAACAATCCGGAGCTTCTCACCGTCGTCCCTATGTCCGCTCCTGGCTCTAAAGCCCACATCGGCGCCCCGCGGCTGACGCAACTCTCGTTTATGAGTACGCGAGCTAATCGACGCGTTCCACGCGGATGGAATCGCCGTCCCTGACCGCGTTCAGGGCGCGCACGTCGTCCACGGCGCGGCCCCAGATGTTGGTCGGCGCGGCGAGACGGATCTCGTCGCCCTCGGAAATCGGGGTCGGGCCGAAGCCGATGGCGATCGAGTCTCCTTCCACCCAGAACGCCAGCTCGCCGGCCTCGACCACGGCTTTCGCGCCGGCCTCCCTGGCGACGGCGACCGGGGCCGGGAAATAGACCTCCTCGCCCCAGGTCCGCGCCGTCGAGGTGAACGGCAGGCTGCCGTAGATGGCGTCGCCTGTCGGCGTGTCGAACACCTCGGCCGTGATCTCGACGGAACCAATGGTCATCCTCAGCCTGCGCATGGTTTCGGTTTCCCTTTGCCGGCCTGCCCTCGCCGAAGCGAAGCTCCGGCTTCGCGCAGGCAGGCGCCGGTCGCCGCCTGGGCGGCGGCTATTGCATGGTCTCGGAAGGGTCGGGTTCGTCGTCTTCGGGCGGCGGCGGCGCGCTCCCGGCCTGGTGGTGGACCAGCTTCCAGGCGCCGTCCTCGCGCACGAAGACGTTGGTGGCGATGAGGAACCCCTGGTCGAGCACCTCGTGGCAGACGACGTAGGCCAGGTTGCCGAACAGGCGCGCCGTGGCGTGCCGGCAGCGGATGTTCGTGTCGCTGGGGTTCTCCAGGATGTCCCGCCAGCTTTCGATCACGTCCTCGCGGCCCGCAAGCAGGCCCCATCCCGGGTGGATGCAGGTGACCGGGGCGTCCCGGGCCCACAGGGTCTCCATGATGTCGATATTCTTGGCCGCGAAGGCGTGATAGAAGGCATCGTTGGCGAACAGGACGGCTGCGGATTCGGACATCCCACACCCCGGATACGTGGCGGGCAACGTGGGCGGTAGTGTACCGCCCCCTGAGCCGGGTGGGAACGTTCCTGAGAGCGCCGGCTGTATTCGCACTCCGCGGCCGGGCCGGCGGGGGCGTGATTTCCCCCTTTTGCCCCGTTCTTCGGGGAGGTCGAAAGTGGTTGAATTTTCGGCTACTCTCCCGCCATGTCCGGCGGCCCCATCTACCACATGTGCAGGCGCGGCGAATGGGAAGCGGCGCAGGCGAGCGGCGTGTATGCGGGCTCGTCCCAGGATGCCGCGGACGGCTTTATCCACTTCTCCACCGCCGCCCAGGTGGCGCTTAGCGCCGCCAGGCACCGCGCCGGACAGACCGACCTGGTTCTGCTGAGCGTCGATGCCGAGGCGCTCGGCGGGGCGTTGCGGTGGGAGCCGTCGCGCACGGGCGGGCTCTTTCCCCACCTGTACGGACCCCTTCCCCTGGCCGCGGTGCTGGCCGTGGACGACCTGCCCCTGGGGGCGGACGGACGGCACGTGTTCGCGCCGGATATCCCGGCGCCGGGCGCGGGGTGAGGAGGCCGGGCGCCGTGGCCGGGTACTACGCCGTCGCCGGGCCGCTGCTGCGCCTGCTCGACGCCGAAACCGCCCACGGGCTCGCCATCGGGGCCTTGAAGCGGGGCCTGGCGCCGCGTCCCGCGCCGTTTGAGGACCCGAGCCTGCGCATCCGCCTGTGGGGAATGGATTTCGCCAACCCGGTCGGCCTGGCGGCGGGCTTCGACAAGGACGCCGAGGCGGTGGACGCCCTGCTCGCCCAGGGCTTCGGCCATATCGAGGTGGGCGGCGTCACGCCCCGCCCGCAGCCGGGAAACCCCCGCCCGCGGCTGTTCCGCCTGCCCGCCGACCGCGCCGTGATCAACCGCATGGGCTTCAACAGCCAGGGCCTGGGCGCGGTGGCGCGGCGCCTCGCAAAAAGGGGCGCCGGCATCGTCGGCGTCAACCTGGGGGCAAACGCCGACAGCGCCGACGCGGCCGACGATTACGTGGCCGGGGTCGAGGCCCTGGCCGGCCTGGCCGACTACCTTGTCGTCAACATCTCGTCGCCCAACACGCCGGGGCTGCGCGCCCTCACGGACCGCGCCCGGCTGGAGGACCTGCTGGACAGGGTCGTCCGCGCCCGCGCCGGGGCGGCGCCCGAAAAGAGGCCGCCGCTGCTGCTCAAGATCGCCCCGGACCTGACCGCCGACGACAAGCGCGACATCGCCGACGTCGCCCTCGCGGCCGGCATCGACGGGTTGATCGCCACCAACACCACCATCGAGCGCCCGGCCACGCTCGGCGACCGCCGCCGCGCCGAGGCCGGCGGCCTGAGCGGCCAGCCCCTGCTGGCGCCGTCGACCAGGGTGCTGGCCGAGATGTACCGGCTGACCGGCGGCCGGCTGCCGCTGATCGGCGTCGGCGGCGTGGAAAGCGGCCTCGACGCCTACGCCAAAATTCGCGCCGGCGCGTCCCTGGTGCAGCTCTACACGGCGCTGGTCTACCACGGCCCCGGCCTGGTCAACCGCATCAAGCGCGACCTCGCCCAACAGCTCAGGGCCGACGGCTTCGCCACCGTCGCCGAGGCGGTCGGCGCCGATCACCGATAGGCGGAGTTCCCGGTTCAATTCCGTGCCGGTACCTGTCAATCTGCGGGGAAAAATGCCGCCCGACCGGCGTGCCCGATGTTGACGCCGGTAAAGCGATGGACCCTTGGCGGCGATCGCATGGTTTCGCCGTCGGCCAGCGGGCGGCTGTGATAGGGCCCATCCCCGGATCCACCGAACCCGGGTTCGGCAGCACGGGTCGGGGAACACGAGATGAAGCAAAACAAGCGGGAACTGAGCCGCCGCGCATTCCTCGCGTCAATGGCCGCCTTCGGCGCGGCCGCCCATATCGGGCACCGCCCGGCTTCCGCCACGTCCCGGACCGTGCTCGAGAAAGCCCTTCCGGCGACCGGTGAACGCTTGCCGGTGATCGGCATGGGGTCGTGGATCACCTTCAACGTGGGTGACGACAAATTCTTGCGCGACGAGCGGGTCAAGGTGCTGCAGGCGTTCTTCGAAGGGGGCGGCGGCGTCATCGACTCGTCGCCCATGTACGGCTTCTCCGAGGAGGTCATCGGCTATTGCCTGGCGCGCATCGCCGACACGGGCTCGCTGTTTTCCGCGACCAAGGTGTGGACGCCGTTTCAGTGGCACGGCATCCGGCAGATGAAGACATCGGAAAAACTGTGGGGAGAGGATCGATTTGACCTCCTGCAGATCCACAATCTGCTGGCATGGGAGGCGCATCTGGAAACACTCCTCGAGTGGAAAGCGCAAGGCCGGGTGCGCTACATAGGCGTGACCACCTCCCACGGCCGCAGGCATGACGAAATCGAGGGTGTGATGGCCGGGCAACCCATCGATTTCGTCCAGTTCACCTACAACATCCTGGACCGGGAGGCCGAAGGGCGACTCTTGCCGCTTGCCGCCGAACGCGGTCTGGCGGTGATCATCAACCGACCCTTCCGGCGGGGCGAGCTGTTCGATCTTTTCGAACGCCGGCCGCTCCCCGACTGGGCCGCTGCGTTCGACTGCGCGAACTGGGCTCAGTTCTTCCTCAAGTTCATCGTCTCCCACCCCGCCGTCACCTGCGCGATCCCGGCGACCTCGCGGGTGGACCACATGCGCGAGAACATGGGCGCGGCCCATGGCCGTCTGCCCGATCCCGAGACGCGCCAGCGCATGATCCGTTACGTCGAGAGCCTGTGACCGGGCCGGCTCACCCCCGGTCCTGCCGGGACGGCGGCTGCGGCTGACCCTCGCGCTCCGCGGCGCCGAGCCGCCGCGCCAGCAGGCGGAAGGCGATGGGGGCGCAGGCCACCAGGAACAGGATGCGGACGATGTGGTGGGTGGCGACGAAGGCGGTGTCGATGCCCATGGACAGGCTGATCAGGCTCATCTCGGCCAGGCCGCCCGGCGCGAAGGCGAGCACCAGGGCCTGGAACGGCAGGCCCGTGGCCTTGGCAAGCGCCAGCGCCGAGAGCAGCGCGGCGCCCATCATGAACACCGTCGATGCCGCCCCCGTCACCAGGACGTCGAGGATCCGGCGCACCGGGATGCCGGCGAACCGGCAGCCGACGGCGGTGCCGATCACCACCTGGGCGACGGCCACCGCCTCGGCCGGCGGCCGCGCCGCGGTGAAACCGCTGACGTGCACCAGGGCGCTCAGGATCATCGGGCCGATGAGGCTGTGGGCGGGGATGCGCGCCCGCTTCGCCGCCCAGTAGCCGACGACGGCGCACAGGGCCAGAACGCCCGCGTCCACGGCCGTCAGGTCCGCTGCGGACGCGGCCGCCGCCCCGCTGCCCGGCTGGTACCCGTGGAAGAGCTGGAACCAAAAGGGGATGACCAGCACCGTCAGCAGCAGGCGCATGCTGTGCATGAGCGAAATGGTGCGCTCGTCGCCGCCCAGGGCGCCGCCGGTGAGGACCATCACGACCAGCCCCCCCGGGGTTGCCGAAAAGAACGCGGTGATGGGTCCGAAACCCGCCTTGCGGTGCAGGACCAGGCCGATGGTAACGGCGACGGCGGCGACGAAGAACACCAGGCTGGTCAGGCTGATCGCCCAGTGTCCCAGCCGGTCCAGGACCTCCGGGGTGAAGGTGCTGCCCAGCATGAGGCCGAGCACCGTGACCATGACCTCGCGCAGGCGCTCCGGTCCGCGCAGGGGCACGCCGCCGAGCGCGGCGACCGTGGTGAAGCACATGGCGCCGATCATCCACGCCAGGGGCAGGCCGAAAAGATTGAACAGGGCGCCGCCGACGGCGCCCAGGCCCAGGGCCAGCATCGCCGATCCGGCGAACACCCCGGAGAAGGCCGAAGGTAACCTCACGCGCCCGGCTTCGCGCTCACGGCAGGAACTGTTCCTTGACGATGCGTTCCTCCAGGTTGTGCTCGGGGTCGAACAGCAGGGTCGGCGCCAGGCTGCGGTCCTCGCGCACTACCACCCGGACGACGCGGCGCACCTCGGTGTAGTCGGCCACGGCGCTGACCGGGCGGGCGTCCTCGTCGAGGACATGGAAGGTGACGGTGGCGTCATGGGGCAGCAGGGCGCCGCGCCACAGGCGGGGGCGGAAGGCGTTGATCGTGGTCAGCGCCAGCACGCCGGCGCCGAGCGGCACGATGGGGCCGTGGGCCGACCGGTTGTACGCCGTGCTGCCCGCCGGGGTGGCGACCAGGGCGCCGTCGCAGATCACTTCGTCGAGCCGCACCACGCCGTCCACCTGGATGCGCAGCTTGGCGGCAAGGCGGCTCTGGCGCAGCAGGGACACCTCGTTGATGGCAAGGGCGTGATGCTCCTTGCCCCGGTGGTCGATGGCGGTCATCCGCAACGGATGCAATTCGACGGCGTCGGCCCTGGCCAGGCGTCCGGGCAGGCCGCCCGCCTTGTAGGCGTTCATGAGGAACCCGATGGAGCCGCGGTTCATGCCGTAGATGGGGACGTCCCGATCCATGAAGCGGTGCAGGGTCCTCAACATGAAGCCATCGCCGCCGAGGGCGACGACCACGTCGGCCTGCTTGGGCGGCACGTGGCTGTAGCGTGCCTTCAGGCGCTTCTCCGCCTCCCGGGCCTCGGGCTGGCGGGCGGCGACGAAGGCGATGGATTTGAACGTCATGGCCGTGGGTTTTCCGCCGGTGGAGAAAATCGGTGTCGAGTATAGACAAGCCCGGCGCCGGCGCCACCCGCGGATGCGGAAGCGCGCCACCGGATTTGCGCACCGGCGGCCCTGTGCACGGTCGTCGGGAATCCGATGACGGCGGGCGCGCGGGCTCACGAACGGCGGGCGGCGGCGATCATCCAGGCGGCCAGCAGGCCGGAAACGATGGCCGCGGGCAGGGAAACGAAAACGGGTATCACGCCGCCGCCGACGGTGATTTCGGTGGCCAGGAAAAAGCGGATCGCGTGGGCCAGCGCGACCATGGCGAAGACGGCACCCGCCGTAAAAAGCGCCGGTTTGTGCATGACGGCCTCCTTTCCCGGTATCTTCCATCCTATCCCCCGCGCCGCCTTGCGTCGCCGGCGTTTTCCTCCGGGCCAGGGCCCGATATGACCTCGCCTTGCCGGGAACGCTGCGCTAACGTTTCAGGCGGTCTATCCGCATATTGCGCTTGACCGGAGGGAAGACGATGAAACTGAACGTTCGCGCGTTCGCCATTGCGTTTGGCCTGTGGTGGGGGATCGGCGTTTTTTTCCTTGCCTGGTGGGTCAACCTGGTTGGCGGAGCGCCAAGTGGCGGCACTTTGCTCGAGCTCATCTATATCGGCTTTGCCTACACGCCCGTGGGCAGCGTCATCGGCCTCGCCTGGGGATTCGTCGACGGACTGATCGGCGGCGCCATTCTCGCCTGGCTGTACAACCTGCTCGCGGCGCGGTTTTCTTCCGCCGCCGGACAGCAGGCCCCCGGCGGCGGCTAACAGCCGGCGGCGCGGTCCCCAACGGCGGCGGCGAAACGCCCCGACGCCACGGTGTCCCGAGGCTGCCCGCGACGGCCCCGGTCGATCCCCGACTTATCCCCGTGTTCCACAGGGATGTGGATCGAATAGGGGTTATGGCGACGAAAATTGTTTGGTAGCGTCATCGTCGAGTTCGGAGTGTTCGTTGGTTCGCCAGTGGAGGTTCTGGACTCCAATTCGAAATTTCCCAGGGACCCGAAAGGGTTTTGAAGAGGTTCCGGATTGGGAGCGGCCCGGCCGAGCAATCGGACGGGCCGCTTCATTTTGGCCTCCGCGCCGCCGATATACCGTGGGTAAAGCGGGGGGCTTGCGCCGCGACCAGAGGAACCTCATGTCCAAAGAATCTCCACGCCGTAAGGCTCCAATCTCCGGTCATGGGTGACCAGGGTCAGGCCTTCGACCTCGGCCTGGGCGACGAGCATGCGGTCGAAGGGATCTCCGTGACGAGGCGGCAGTTCACCGGCCCTTGCCGCGTGGGCGAAGGATATCTCGAGTTTTTGGAAGCCGTTGGTGTCCACGGCGCCCTCCACGTCGCCCGGCGCGTCCAACCGGCCAAGCGCCGATTTGATGGCGATCTCCCAGGCCGACGCCACACTGACCAGAACCTGGTTCCGGGGCGCGGCAATGGCGTGACGGACGTCATCGCCAAGGCGCGGAATGTCGGCGCACCACCAGAGAAAGACATGGGTATCGAGCAAAAGCCGGATCACGATCCCCGCCCTTCGAACGGGGCTTGGATATCCTCGGGCAATGGTTCGTCGAAATCGTCCGCAATTCGCACTTGGCCTTTCCAAATGCCCGGCTGCCGGGGGCGGTCATTGGGCAGGAACGGCACCAGTTTCGCCCGCGGCCGGCCCGCCTTGGCGATCACGATCTCCTCGCCCGCGGCGGCCCTTTCCACGAGACGGGACAAATGCGTCTTCGCGTCGTAAAGATTGACCGTTTTCATCAGCGGGCCCTAGTTGGTCAAGGTTGACCAATTATAGCCCATGAAACACAGTTGGTCAAGTTGGTCAGGTCGTAAGGGGGTGCGTGGCAGGGCCCGGATTCACCCCCCCGTCACGCTCATGTGGCGGGCGACGGCGGGCCGGTTGTGGTCGCGGTCGATGATGAAGTCGTGGCCCTTGGGCTTGCGCCCGATGGCCCTGTCGATGGCGGCGTCGAGAAGGTGGTCGCTTTCGCTGGCGCGCAAGGCGGCGCGCAGGTCCGCCGCGTCGTCCTGGCCCAGGCACATGAAAAGCGTGCCCGTGCACGTCAGGCGCACCCGGTTGCAGCTTTCACAGAAATTGTGGGTGAGCGGCGTGATGAAGCCTATGCGCCGGCCGGTTTCGGCGACGTCGACGTACCGCGCCGGGCCGCCGGTCTTGTAGTCGGTATCGCGCAGGGTCCAGCGTTCCTCGATCAGCCGGCGGACGACGGGCATGGGCAGGTAACGGTCCGTGCGGTCCTCGTCGATCTCGCCCATGGGCATGGTCTCGATGAAGGTGAGGTCGAACCCCTCGTCCCCGCACCACGCCACCAGGTCGTGGAATTCGTCGTCGTTGACGCCCTTGAGGGCCACCGTGTTGATCTTGATCGCCAGCCCCGCGTCCTTGGCCGCCGCCAGGCCTTCCATCACTGTCTCCAGCCGGCCGCGGCGGGTGATCGCCGCGAACTTGCCGGCGTCCAGCGAATCAATGGAGACGTTGATGCGCGTGACGCCGTAGCCGGCCAGCTCGTGGGCGTACCGGGAAAGCTGGCTGCCGTTGCTGGTCAGCGTCAGGTCGTCCAGGGCCCCGGTCTTCAAATGGCGGCTCAGGGCGCGGAACAGGCTCATGATGTTGCGCCGGACCAACGGCTCGCCGCCGGTCAGGCGGAGCTTGCGCACCCCCTTGTGGACGAAGGCGCTGCACATGCGGTCCAGCTCCTCCAGGGTCAGGAGCTCCGCCTTGGGCAGGAACGTCATGTCCTCGCACATGCAGTAGACGCAGCGGAAATCGCAGCGGTCCGTCACCGATACCCGCAGATAGGAGATTGTCCGTCCAAATGGATCGATCATGGTCCGCGCGGCCCCTCCCTGGCGGCTTCGCGTTTATTGCCCGGCGTTATGCTCGGCTATATACAACGGTGCGCCACCATAGCGGCCCGCGGGGCAAATGTCGCCCATAAATTTCGTGGGGATTCCGGGGGCGGGCCTTCATGAATTTTCCGGCTCAGGTCTCGGTTTTCTTGTCCGCTTCCATGCCGGCCATGGCTTCGGCGGCTTTTTTCCGCAACTCCTCGCGCTCGCGCAGATAGTCCTCGGTGGTGCGCGTCAGGGGCCGCGGGGCCCCGGCCATGGGGTGTTTTTCATCCTCCGCCTGGACGATGATGCGGCAGTCGTCGCACATCTTGATGAGGTCGAGCCTTCCTTCGTCCTGGAACATGGAGTGGCCGGACAGCTTTTCGACCATGCGTTCGATGGAGGGGCGCGAGCCGAACGGCTTGCCGCAGCGGATGCAGGCAAAGGGCTCCTCCGCCTTCACCGTCCGGTGGGCGCGCGCCGCTTCGGTGAAGCTGAGTTGGGGCACCAGGCCGATGACGCGTTCCGGACAGGTGACCTTGCACAGGCCGCATTGCACGCAGGCAGCCTCGCGGAAACTGAGCTGCGGTTTGTCCGGGTTGTCCTTCAACGCCCCCGTCGGGCAGACGCCGACGCAGGCGAGGCAGATGGTGCAGCCGTCGACGCGGACCTCGACGGTGCCGAAGGGGGCGCCGGCGGGAAGCGCGATCACGTCGACCGGCGCCGGCGCGTTCTCGTGCAGGCGGTCCAGCGCCAGCTCCATGAGGGCGCGTTTCCTGCCCATGGGCAGGAAGTCGCCGCGGACCACCGGCGCCAGGGGCTCGAGGGCGTAGAGCCAGCCCTCCACGGCGGTGGGGTCCGACTGAGCGACGATGGCGACCCGGCCCTCGCCGTAGCCGAGCCCTTTGAGGATGGTGTCCGTCAGTTCCACCTGCTGCCTGAGCCCCGCCGCCTCGTCCTCCTTTTCGGGGGGCAGCAGCAGCACCGTGCGCGCCGCGCCGTAGGACGCCGCGGCGAGCAGGGAATCAAGGCCTATCTGGGTCACCTGGTTGACGGCGAACGGGATCACGTTGGCGGGCAGGCCGCGGCCCGAACGGGCGATGATGTCTATCATGTCCTCGCCGAACCCGGTGTCGTGGACAAGCAGGACCGGGTCCTTTCCCCCGGCGTCCGCGTACGTGCCCAGCACCGTGCGCAGGCGCTGGAACAAGGCGTCGCCGGCGGGCAGGGCGAAGGTGGCGGCGCCCGTCGGGCAGACGCTGGCGCACGCCCCGCAGCCGGCGCACACGTGGTCGTCGATGGCCACGTGGTCGCCGTCCGGCATGATCGCCCCGGTCGGGCAGGCGTCCAGGCAGTTGTTGCAGCCGACCGTGTTGTTGCGGGAATGGGCGCACAGCTCGGCCGTGAAATTCACGTACCGCGGCTTCTCGAACTCGCCCACCATGTCGGTAAGGTCGAGCAGGGCCTTTTGCACCAGGGCCGGGTTGCCGGGATCCGGGTTGAAGTAGCCATTGCGCTTTTCCGGCGCCGGGAACAGGGGCGTGGCGCCGCGCAGATCGAGAATCAGGTCGCAGACCGAGGTGCCGGTCTGCCCGTCGCCGGCAAACGCAAGCGCTCCGCGCGAAGACGGCGCGGCGGCGGCAAACCGCTCCACCGTCACCTGGAAGGCGCCGAGGTGGCCCGTCGCCTCCTTGACCGCGCCCGTGAACACGGGAACGTCCATGAGCCTCGGCGGCGTCACCGCGCCGGCGTCCGTCAGGAGCACCGTCACGTCCATGCGCCCGGCCACCTGCTTGGCCGCCGCGATGGCGTCTTCGCCCAGGCCGATGACCAGCAGGACCCCTTCCGAGTTCATGGTGACGGACGTTGTCGACGGGATGTCCAGGGCCGCCTCGGCCAGCAGCGCCGCCATCTTGGGCAGGGCCTTGGCGCCGTGGTCGGACCAGCCGGCCCGTTCGCGGATGTTGGCGAAGCGGACGTCGGGCGCGTCCTCCATCTTCTCCAGGGTCTCCAGGAAAAGGGGCGCTTCCTGCGTGCAGGCGACCAGCAGGGGCGTGCCCTTTCCGGCGACGCGCTGGAACTCCTCCAGCTGCGCCCGGCACAGCTGGCTGTTCACCGTCAGGTCCTTGGCCCGGCACGCCTTGGCCAGGGCCTTGCCGTCCACGTCCATGGTGCCTTCGCAGTCGCAGACGAGTACTTCCTTGCCGTTCAGTTCCATCGGTGGTGGGACCTCCCGCGAGTTCTTGCCGGCGCCTGAGCGCGCCTTTTCGTTGCCGTCCCTACACATGGGCAGGCGCAGGGGCTTTGTCCCGTATTTCGTACGCCGGTTCAATGCCCCATGGAGACGGGTGGGAAAATATACAGTATAATGCAGAAAAATACAGGATTGGGAGGGACGGTTTTGGGCGACCTCATGAACACACGGGAGGTGGCCGAATACCTGCGCATCAAGGAGCGCAAGGTCTATGCCCTGGTGCGCGAAAAGGGCATTCCCTGTACCCGGGTCACCGGAAAGTGGCTTTTTCCCAGGCACCTCATCGACCTGTGGGTGGCCCAGGGTACCCGGTTTCCGAACCTGCGCGAGGCCGTGGCCGCGCCGCCGGTGGTGGTCGGCAGCCACGACCCGCTGCTCGAGTGGTGCCTCAGGGAATCCGGGTGCGAGCTGGCCATGATGTCGGGCGGCAGCCTGGACGGCCTCAAGCGCCTGACCGCCGGCGACGCCGTCATGTGCGGGCTGCACGTGTTCGACGCCGGCGCCGGGACCGGCGGCGCCTACAACGTGACGGTGGTGCGCGACAGCTGTTCCGGGCTCGGCATGGTCCTCATCGAATGGGCCTGGCGCCAGCAGGGGCTGGTGCTGGCGCCGGGCAACCCGCTGGGCATCGCCTCGCTCAGGGACCTGCGCGTGAGCAAGGCGCGGGTCGTGGCCCGCCAGGACGAGGCGGGCAGCCAGCTCCTGCTCGAGCACCTGCTGGGCGAGGCCGGACTGAAGCCCGGCGACCTGACCATGCTGGACCATCGGGCGCTGAGCGAAACCGACCTCGGTCTCGCCGTGCGGGAGGGGAAGGCGGACGCCGGCCTGGCGGTGGCGGCGGTGGCCCACCAGCTGAGCCTGGACTTCCTGGCCCTGCATCGGGAACGCTACGATCTGCTGCTGCGCCGGCGGGACTATTTCGAAGACCCGGTGCAGAAGCTGCTGGCGTTCGCCCGCACGCCGGCCTTTCAAACCCGCGCCGCCGAGATGGGCGGCTACGACGTCGGCGGCCTCGGGCGGGTGACCTACAACGGCTGAGAACGGGGGACGGGGACGCCCTTCGGGTTCCCGCCCTCAGAACACCTCGGCCCGGATCTCATTGGTGCCCCGCCAGATCATGTCGCCGGCCACGTAGACGATGATGACGAGGCCCACGTAGGCGATCCATTTGTGACGCTCCAGCATTCCGGCAATGTAATTGGCCGCCACCGCCATCAGGGCGATGGACAGGACGAGGCCGAAGACAAGCATGCCCATGTGGTCGCGCGCGGCTCCGGCGACGGCGAGCACGTTGTCCAGGGACATGGAGACGTCGGCGACGATGATATTGATCATCGCCCCGCGCAGGGTCTTGGTCGGCTTGGCGTCCTCCGCCGCGCGACCGCCGTCCACCGCGGGCGCCGAACGGTCGCGCAGGTCCCGCCACATGCGCCAGCACACCCACGCCAGCAGCAGTCCGCCGGCCAGGGTCAGGCCGATGATGGCGAGCAGGTGGAGCACCACGGCGGCGAACAGGATGCGGATGACGGCGGCGCCGGCGATGCCGCAAACGATGGCGCGGCGCCTGAGTTCGGGTGGAAGCCCCGCCGCCGCCATGCCGATGATGATCGCATTGTCGCCCGACATCACGATGTCGATGACGATGATCAATCCAAGGGCGGTGAGGTCGGGGGTGAGGAGCGATTCGAGCACGGTCACGGGGACTCTCCTGCCGGGCGGGGCTCGATGGGCAGTTGGCCGGCGATGCCGAATACCCGCTCGATGAGGGCGGCGGCGGCGAGCAGCCGGGCCTCGCCGCGCGGCGGGCCGACCAGTTGAAGGCCCACGGGCAGTCCGTCGCCGGTGAATCCACAGGGTACCGAGATCGCCGGGAGGGACGTGACCGTGATGGCGTAGGCAATGGTGAACCAGTCGAAGTAATTGTCGAATTTGTGCCCCTCCACCTCGTCGATGGCGCGGATGTCGACATCGAAGGGGGCGACGCTGGTGGCCGGAGAAACCAGCAGGTCGTAAGTCTGGAAGAATTCCGCGACCCGCGCATAGAGCCTGCCGCGGGCCCGTTCGGCCTCGCCCAGTGTCTCCGCCGTCAGCTTCAGCCCCTGTTCCAGGTTCCAGATGATCTCCGGCTTCACCCGGTCGCGGTGGGCCGCGACAATGGGCGCCAGATCGCCGACGAGCAGGTTGGCGCGCAGCGCGTGGAAGATGGCGGGGGTGTCGCCCAGGTCGGGGCAGGCTTCTTCCACGGTGGCGCCCAGTTCGGCAAAGCGTTCGCCCGCCGCGGCGCAGATTTCCGCCACCTCCCGGGCGACGGGCACGAGCCCGCCAAGGTCGGGGCTATACGCCACGCGCCGTGGCGGCGCCGGGTCGTCCACGGAGTCGACGAATGGCCGGGCCGGCCGGGCGACGGAGATCGGGTCGAGCGGGTGCTCCCCGACCATGGCGTCGAGCATGAGGGCGACGTCGCCGACGTTCCGCGCCATCGGGCCCTGGACCCACAGCGTGTCATAGGGCAGGCGGGTCGGCGCCCGGGCGACACGTCCGGGCGAGGGACGCAGGGCGACGACGGAACAGAAGGCGGCCGGCGTCCTCAGGCTGCAGCCGAGGTCGTTGCCGGTGGCCATCCAGCACTGGCCGACGGCGAGCGCGACGGCGGACCCGCCCGACGATCCGCCGCAGGTCATGGCCGTGTTCCACGGATTGCGGGTCTGGCCGAAAACGTCGTTGAAGGTGTTGGCGCCGGCGCCGAACTCCGGTGTGTTGGATTTGCCGATGACGATCGCCCCGTTGCTCTCCAGGGTCTCGACCATGACATCGGAACGCTCGGGGACGTGGTCGGAAAAGAGCGACGAGCCGTACGTCGTGCGCACCCCGGCAACGTCGTTCAGGTCCTTGACCGCCAGCGGCAGGCCGGCGAGCCACGCGGCGGTGCCGGCCTCGGCCGGGCCGCCGGCCATGATCCGCCGGGCGTGATCCCTGGCCCGCTCGATGCACGGCGTCGGCAGGGCGTTGAGGGCGCCGTCGGTCGCCTCGATGCGCGCCGCCGCCGCATCGACCATCTCGAGGGGGGAAACCTCCCCCGTGCGCAAGAGATCGACGGCGGCGCGGGCACTAAGCCGAAACAGATCGCTCATCGCGGCCCTTTGCGCTGACGTGGTGCATGCCCGAGTACCGTTGTTTGTGCCGGGCCGTCAAGGGTCATCATCCTGGTTTTTCTGGAACCCGGTGTTGAGAATTCGGCAACGCCCGCAGTGAACAGTTTGTGACTCCGTGAATTATTGGTCCGTATTCGCTTCCCCGGCATATACAACAAATAGAGGATTTTCGGCCGACTATTTCTGCCAAACAAATATCGGCGATAACGTTGTTACTATCGAGTGGTTGATACACGCTATGAAACGGATCGGGCGTGCGTTGACAGGCCTTCCCACGAGGGTTACGTTTGATCCTTCTAATGTAAAAAAAACTAATTCAATCCTTGGGAGGGAACTTGTCATGAAAAACCGCGTTATTGCCATGGTGATGGTGGGCATCGCCGTCTTCCTGTTCGGCGGCGGCACGTCCGTGTCCACGGTGGAGGCAAAGCCGATCAAATGGCGGGTTCAGACCGCGCTGCCCGCCGCCAGCATGTACATGGACATTCTGAAAAATTTCGGCGCGCGGGTCGACGCCATGTCCGGCGGGCGGCTGAAGACCGAGGTGCTGCCGGTCGGCGCCGTGGTCGGGTTCTTCGAAGTCATGGACGCCGTCGACAAGGGCATCGTCGAGGGCGGGTTCACCTGGGCCCATTTCTTCTCGGGCAAGCGCCCGGCCGCCTACCTGTTCGCCGACCAGCCGACCATCGGCGGCATGGACCAGTTCACCTACCTCGCCTGGTTCTACGAGGGCGGCGGAAACGAGCTGTACAAGGATTTCATCGATAACGACCTGAAGGCCAACATGGTCGCCTTCATCAATCTGATGTCGGGCCATCAGCCTCTCGGGTGGTTCAAGCAGCCGATCGCCAGCCTCGAGGATTTCCAGAAACTCAAGTACCGCTCGCCGCCAGGCCTGACCGGCGAGCTGTTCACCGGCATGGGCATCTCGGTGGTGGCCCTGCCCGGGGGCGAGATCGTCCCGGCAGCGCAGCGGGGCGTCATCGATGCCGGCGAGTGGATCAATCCCGGCGAGGACATCAGGCTGGGGCTGCACCAGGTGTGGAAGAACTATTACCTGCAGGGCTTTCACCAGGCATCGGACCTTGGAAGCATCATCGTCAACAAGGACTTCTGGAACAAGCTGCCGGCCGACCTCCAGGCCATCATCGAGGGCGCGGCCATGGCGTCGGTCACCGAGTCGATCGCGGTGAACATCCACCGCAACGCCGCCGCCCTGAAGGAGATGCAGGCAAAGCACGGGGTCACGGTCCGTGATACCCCGAAAGACCTCTATCCGGCTTTCCTGAAATCGTCCAGGGCGGTGCTCGCCAAATACTCGGCGAAGGACCCCTTCTTCAAGAAGGTGGTGCAGTCGCAGGAGAAGTTCGCGAAGTTGACCGTCCCCTATTGGACGAAGATTCTGGGGCTGTATCAGTCTCTGGGCGAGGCTGCCACGAAGTAAGGCGGAGGCCCCCGAACGGGGCGTCGTCGGGCAGGAAGGGGGGGGCGCCGCGCTCGTGCACCGCGCTTCCTTCTCTTCGCCTCCGCGACGATCCTGGCGGGGCGGCGCGGGACGCGCGCCCCGGCCCATGGCTTAACAAGGGAGAAGGGCGCCCTTCGCCGGGACCCGCCCGTGGCAGCGACGTGACTCCAATCGATTCATTCCCCCGGCCCCTGCGCCGGATCGTGAATACGCTCGACGCCATCAGCACGTGGTCGGGGCAGCTGTTCGCCTGGCTCATCATCCCCATGGTCGGGGCCTTGGTGTACGAGGTCGTCGCCCGCTACGGTTTCAACAGCCCCACGCTGTGGGCCTACGACATGACCTACATGCTGTACGGCAGCCATTTCATGCTGGGCGCCGCCTATACCCTGGCCCGCCAGGGACACATCCGGACCGACTTTTTCTATCGGCTGTGGTCGCCGCGCTGGCAGGGGACGGTCGACGCCATCCTGTACGCCTTCCTCTTCTTCCCGGCGATGGGTTTCTTCCTGTGGGATTCGTCGGACTATGCCATGGTCTCCTGGATACGGGGCGAGGTCGGCATCTCCAGCCCCTGGAGCCCCCCGATCTATCCCTTCAAGACGGTCATGCCGGTGACCGCCGTCCTGTTGATCCTCCAGGGCATATCGGAGTTCGTCAAAAGCCTCCATGCCGCGATTCTGGGCGAGTGGCCTTGAGCCCCGAAATCCTCGGCCTGGTTTCCCTCGGCGCCCTCTTCGCCGGGATCTTCATTGGCTTTCCCATTTCGTTCACCCTCATCTTCCTGGGCATCGTCTTCGGCTACATCGGTTTTGGCCAGACGGTCTTTTACCTGATGGTGCTCCAGGTCTTCACGACCATGAGGGAGACGCTTCTGGCCGCGGTGCCGCTGTTTCTTTTCATGGGCTACATCCTCGAACAGGCCGGGCTCATGGACCGTCTGTTCACGGGATTCCGGCTGCTTTTGGCCCCGGTGAAGGGGTCCCTCTATATCGCCGTCCTGGTTACCGCCACCCTGTTTGCCACGGCGACGGGGATCGTCGGTGCCTCGGTGACCATTCTCGGCGTGATGGCGGCGCCGATCATGAATCGCAGCGGTTACAGCGTGAGACTCAGCGCCGGGTCCATCGCCGCCGGGGGGACTCTGGGCATGCTCATCCCGCCCAGCGTCATGCTGGTGGTCATGGGACCGGTGGTCGGCGTCCCCATCACCGAGCTGTTCGCCGCCGCAATGGTACCGGGGCTGGTCCTCGCCGGCCTCTATATGGCCTACGCCCTCATACGCAGTTACATCCAGCCCGAGCTGGGGCCGGCTTTGCCGGCCGACGAACGGGCCGAATCGGTCTACCAGATCATGCACGAGCTGGTGGTCGGCATTTTTCCGCTGGCCGTCCTGATGATGTCTGTCCTGGGGAGCATTCTGGCGGGCCTGGCGACGCCGACCGACGCGGCGGCAATGGGCGCCCTCGGCGCATTGCTGCTGGCCCTCGCCTACCGCCGTCTCACCTGGCCCCGGCTCAAGGAGGCGGTTTTCCGGACCATACAGACGTCGAGCATGATTCTGCTGCTGGTCGCCGCCTCGAATTTCTATGGCGCGGTGTTTGCCCGCCTGGGGTCGGCCTCGATGATCGCGGAATCCCTGCTGCAGCTGCAACTTCCGCCCCTGGCCCTGCTGGCGCTCATCCTCGGCCTCATATTCCTTCTCGGCTGGCCCCTGGAGTGGGTGCCCATTGTCCTTATCGTCGTCCCTATCCTGCTGCCGTTGGTGATCGAACTGGGGATCGACCTGGTGTGGTTCTCCATTCTGGTGGCGGTGTGCCTGCAGACCGCCTGGCTGTCGCCTCCGGTGGCGTTGTCGGCGTACTACATCAAAGGCGTGGTCCCGAACTGGGACTTGAAGGACATTTATGTCGGCATGATGCAGTTCATGGTCATTCAGGTCATCGGCCTGATTTGCATCCTGTTATTCCCCGCCCTGGCCCTGTGGCTGCCGACCCTCCTTTTCCGGTAGGCGCGCCCGCCACGGGGTCGCGAAGGTCCGCCGACATGCCTCATGGGTTCACGGGGTGTCGTCCGCGGCCGTCAGCCGGGCGGCGATGCCGGCGGCCGTCAGGCCGTCGAATCCCGGTCCGACGAGACGCCGCACCCGGCGTTCGAAGACCCTGAAGGTCTCCTCGAACGCCGCCCGCCGGGCCGCTCGGCCGCCGGCCGCCGCCGCCGGGTCGGGCAGCCCCCAGTGGCACGCCACCGGCGCGCCGGGCCACGCCGGACACACCTCGGACGCCGCCCTGTCGCACACGGTGAGGACCACATCCATCTCCGGCGCGCCGGGGACGGCGAATTCCTCCCAGTGCTTGGTTCGCAGGGCCGCCGTCGGCACGCCGTGGGCCTTGAGCACGGCGAGGGTGTCGGGGTGGGGCGCGCCGGCGGGACGGGAGCCGGCACTGTGGGCCTTGATGCGCCCGCCGCCGAGATGATTGAGCAGCGCCTCGCCGATCAGGCTGCGGGCCGAGTTGCCGGTACACAGGACCAGGATGTCGAGGACTTTTTCGCCCATCGTCGGTGTTCCGCGAACCGCCTACGGCGCCGGGCGCGGCCCGAACAGGATGACGGCGGTACCGGCCAGACAGATCAGGGCGCCGACCACGTCCCATCGGTCCGGGCGCGCACCCTCGATCATCCACAGCCACAGCAGCGAGGCGGCGATATAGACGCCGCCATAGGCGGCGTAGGCGCGGCCGGCGAACAGGGCGTCGATGCGGGTGAGCAGAAGGGCGAAGACGATGAGGGACGCGATCCCCGGCGCCAGCCACAGCACGCTCCGCCCCAGGCGCAGCCACGCCCAGAACGCGAAACAGCCGCCGATCTCGGCGACGGCGGCGGCTAGGTAGAAAGCGATGGACCGCATGGGCCTGGTCCGATAATGGTGGCCCGGTTCGCCGGATAGGGACGGCAGGGCCTCCGGGGTCTCATACACCGTTTCAAGGCGCCGCCCAAGGGCCGACCCTCACTCCGGCCGCCGCGCCGCGGCCGGGGCGGGCGCCGGGTGGCCGGCGGCGGTCTGCCGCAGTTCGCCGATGGCCTGTTTGAGCACGTGGCGGCAGGCGGTCAGCGCCAGGGTCGCCATGACCGCCGCCACGGCCACGTCCGGCCAGCCGGTTCCGGTCGCCAACACGCCGCCGGCGGCGGCCATCACGGCGACGTTGCCGATGGCGTCGTTGCGGCTGCACAGCCACACCGAGCGCATGTTGGCGTCACCGTCTCGGTAGCGGAACAGAAGCACGGCGCTGCCGACGTTGGCGGCGAGGGCGGCCAATCCCACCGATCCCATCACCAGGGCCCCGGGCAGGGTGGCGAAAACGATGTTGTAGACCGTGGCGCCGATGACCCACAGGCCGAAAAGCCCCATGAACGCGCCCTTCAAAAGCGCCGCCCGGGCCCGCCAGCGGAGCGACAGCCCGAGGACCAGGAGGCTGATGCCGTAGTTGAAGGCGTCGCCGAGGAAATCCAGGGCGTCCGCCTGGAGGGACACCGAGCGCGCGGCGAGGCCGGCGGTAATCTCGACCAGGAACATGCCGGCGTTGACGCCGAGGACCACCCACAGGACGCGCCGGTAGGTGGCCAGCGCCTCCGCCGTGTAATGGCCGCGCCCGGAGGACGCATCCATCAGCCGGCCTCCGGATGGTCGTCGGGCTCTTCCACGTGCTCGGCCATGTCCCTGAGAACCGAGCGGATGTGCTCGTCGGCGGCCCGGTAGAACACCTGCTTGCCGCGCCGTTCGCTGCCCAGCAGGCGGGCCGCCTTGAGCAGGCGCAGATGGTGGCTGACCAGGGACGGCGACAGCCCCAGCCGCGCCGCCATGTCGCTGACGCACACGGGCTCGTCCAGGCAGGCGAACACGATCCTCAGCCGGTTCGCGTCGCCGATCAGGTGGAACACCTCGGCAAGCTGAACGGCGGTGTCTTCGTTGAGGGTGGGCATGGCCGGCCGTCGATTAACCGAATAATTGAATACCTGTTCAATTATAACTGTATAGGGATGGCCGTCAAGGTCCAGGCCCCAGGTTCACGGCGATTCATCAGGCGATCCCGGAAGAACGCCACGTAAACACCGCCCGGAACGTCACCTATGCGACATGAAACAACAGGCCGGCCGGCAACGGGACGTCCGCGCCTCAATGGGTGTCATTGGTCAATGCGTTGATGTGGACGATCAAGTTGGTGTGGCTGAATTTCAGCCCGTGGTAGCGGGCCCGCAGATTGCCGCTTTTGTCGATCAGGTGGGTGACCACGCCGTGCATCTGATAGCCGTCCTTTCCGAGCGCGAACTTGAGGCCGTATCGCCCGGCGAGCTTCCGTGTCGCCGACGGATTGCCGGGACCGCCTGTCAGAAACAGCCAGTTGGCGGAATCGAGCCCGTGGGCCGGGCCATAGGATTTCATGACCGCCGGCGTATCGCGCCCGGGATCGGTCGTGATGCTGATGAAGCGCACCAAATCTTTCATCGGCGTCCCGTTCACGGCCTCCTGGACCGACGCGATGGCTTCGCTGTGCACCGGGCACACGTCGGGACAGCTCGCATAGATGAAATTCAGCACCACCACCTTGCCCCGGAAGTCGGCCAGGCGGACGGCGCGCCCGTCCGCGTCCCTGAGGGTGAATTCCGGCGCCGGCCTGTCGACCACCTGGACGTACCGCTCCCGGTCCACGAGCCTGTCTTCCAGGTCCTTGAGCGAATGGGCCGCCGCCGGTGGCGTGAGGGCGAGGAGCGCCAGCGCCGAGGCGACCGTGGCAAGGGATTTCATGACCACGGATATTACCTTCTTTCGGAATTTGCGCCCAGCCGCCCCCGGCGCCCCGCATGGACGGGGGATCATGGCCCGGGGGCCGCGGGGGCATCCCCCGCATACCGTAGC
>JBHHXI010000036.1:0-21751 GCA_046756945.1 Rhodospirillales bacterium | reverse complement strand
GGCTCTTCAGTTGTAGGAGATCACCACGTTGATTTTGGGGTTCGGCGCGCCGGAAGCGCCGCTAGTGGCGTCGCCGTTCCCGCCCCGTTCAATACGCAGCGTGGCGCCGACGTTGACCCGTTGGCTGCCATCGCCTTTCAGGCTTGGCGACGCGCCGGCATTATGGGTAAAGGCGGTAATACGGATGCTGGTGGCACCATTGGCGATCGTTGTGCCATCGGGCAATGAGATCGCATAAGCCTGGTTGGGCCCGCCGGACAGGGCAAAGGACGCCGGCGTGCCCGTGCCGCCGCCGATAAGGTCCACGTTTGTCCCCTGTCTTTCCCCGGTAGGAGAAAGCGTGACCTCTCCCGCGCCGCCGCCGTTCGGCGCGACCGCGCCAAAATTCATACCCGAGGTCATTCCCACCGACAATAGCTGGGGCACGACGACGCTGATGAAAGCCCGCGCCGTCGCCGCCGAAGCGGCGGCCGGCGCCAGCACGGCAGCGGCAAAAACCGCAACTTGCAAAAGCGTCGGACCCGGTTTTCCCGCGGTTTGGAGCCTCCGTTTCATCTTTCGCTCGACCCTCGTCATGGACGGAACCAGCCTAGCCCGTCTCCCCCTCGTTTACAAACCGCCGGCACCTGGCAAGGCCCATAGTCCGGGTCCCAGCCATAAAGAGATACGTGGCGGTTCCCGGGCGTTCCCGCCAGCCCGCGGGCGAGGCCGCGCCTGGAGGGCAAACCGGAGGCGCTCGGCGCCCTTCCCGGGATTGCAACACGGTATGCCCTATATGCCGCCACGGCTGGGCGCTTAGTTATAGTTCACCGTCACCGTGAAGGCGGCGCTGGTGTAGACTCCCGGCGTCTGCACGGCGGCCGTGCCGACAGCGAGTGTGGCGCCGACCAAGAGGGTTTCGGTGCCGCCGGCGCTCAACGTACCCGTCGGGGTAGGCAAGCTGACGAAGGCCGTGGCATCCATGTTGGGGCCGGGGCCGGTCAGGGCAACGGCGCCGGCCGGCAGCGTGATGGAATAGGTCTGGCTGGCCTGTCCGGTGACGTCGAACGAGGCCGCGGCTCCCGGACTGCCGGACAGGCAATCCACGTTTGTGCAGGTTCGGCTTCCGTCCGTACCCAGGACAACCGTACCCGCGACTGCGGTCGCGCCTATGGTGCCGAAGCTCATATCGATCGTTTTCGCTATGCCGATCGCGGTGGCCACGGTCGCGGTGGCGGTGGCGGTGGCACTTGCCGCCTGGGCGTTCGACGGCAGCACGGCGGCAAGTCCGATGGCGCCAACGGCCACGGCGTATTTGGCAAACCTGAACGTCATCATGGCTCGATCCTCTTAGTGCTAAAAACTGAGTGATTGTAATACGTTTGTATTAATCTAAAGGGATTATCGAAAGTTGCAATAACTTTTATTTTAGATATACTTGATATTAATTTGTCGAAAATTTTCATTTAATTTTATCAATTTTTGAACCTTCAGGGAGTATTATCCCTATACAATTACGCGCGTATCCGCCAAACCGGTGATTCGCGTCCGGCGCTCCCCGGTTCCGGGACCGTCAACCGGGCCCGGGAAGGGCGCCAGGGTCGGGAATCGGCCTTACAAACAGACCCGTTACCGATATCCATCCGTACTAATACCTTCGTACAGCGGGCCATTTGAGACGAGGTTCCTTAAAAAACGGTAAATTTGCGTCACCACCCGAAAGAATTTCTACAAACGCCTCTGGCGGCGCCAATTTTCGCCGTTCGGCAGCGTAAACGGCCACAGTCATTACGCTTTCGTAATGGACACGGGTCTGGTCCGGCGAAGGCGCGGGCATTGTCCGGGCGGCACCCCGCCGGCAGGCGGCGGCTTGGCGGGCGCCGAGGGGCCCGAGGCGCGGAACTCACCGACGGGGGTATCCGGTGCCGATAGGATCAGGATTTCCGGCGCGAGGGGAACCGGGAGGCCCGGGCCGCCGCCGCGGCAAACCCGGCGCCGCCGGGTTTGCGAACGGGAGCCAGTGGCGGGGCGGCCGAGATGGGTGTTTAGTTGTAGTTCACCGTCACGTCGAAGGTGCCGGAATAGGTGCCCGGCGCCTGGGCGCCGCCCACGTTCAGCGTCGCGCCGACGTTGAAGGTGTCGCTGCCGCCGGGCAGGGTGGGAGCCGCGCCGGCGTCGTGTGTATAGGTATCGACGGTCATGGTGTTGCCACCGCTGGTAAGCGTGGCGCTCGACGGCAGGGTGATGGCATAGGCCGCGCCCGGCTCGCCGGTCACGTCGAAGGACGCGGCGGACGGGATACCGCCGAACAGGTCGACGTTGACGGAGGACCGGGCGCCGGCCGGCGTCACGGTGACCGTCCCCGCGGTTCCGGTCGTCAACATGGTGCCGAAGTCCAAATCGGCGCTGGAGGAGATGGAAATCGGCTCCAGGATGGTCGCGGTGACCTCGATCGAACCCATAACCCCATCACAGGTCATATCGAGCGTACCGCTGTAATTTCCCGCCGGCTGACCCGCGGTAAAATTGAGCGTGGCGCCAATCTTGATCTTGCGTTTGCCTTTCTTGTCCAGGGTGCCGGTTAAACCGGGATTGGTTAGGATCGTATCGACGGTGGCGCTGTTCGCCCCCGAGGTCACTTGGAACGAGCTTGGGAGGGTGCACGCGTACGTACCAAATTTGTCGCCTTTAAGCTGGAATTCGCCGCGTTGGTGGTTGCCGCCGAAATCGAACACGCCGCCGGTCACCGTCTTGGATTTGTCCAGGCCGATCACGACCGTTCCCGTCAAGTCAGCGTCGCCGGCGGCATCTCCGTACCATAGTCCCTTTTTCTCCGAAACCTGGGTGACGGTAGCCGCGGCGTCCCCGATGCCGGTGGCGAGCCCCGAAACCAGACAGGCCGCAAGCACGACCGCCGCGCAGAGCCGGACAACCAGACTTCGCGTTGGCGCCCTGCACGCACCGTCCCGACACTGGTGTGGGGGGATGGGCTGCCTTTCCGCGCGATCGGCCTTGATGCTGGCGGCGGGCGCGATCGTGCAACGTGTGCGCGGCCTTAGGAACGGAAAGGGCATCCTCAGTCCACCGACACTCTTCTGTTTCCTGAACGACGGGGATTCCCCGGCCGTTCAGGCCGAACTTCTCGAACCGCTTGCTGGACATTGCCAACGGACCGCCGCTGTCGGCCAGGTTGCCCGCGTTGGCCCGGACGGAGCGTGTCTTGAAGTCCGGTACCGCCGGTCATGACGACGGTGATTTCATGATTGTCGGGGTGGACGTCCGTTCTCATGGCTCCGCTCCGGCAATTCGGGCCTGTATGACCAAGCGCCGATGACGGTTTAATAACGCATGACTCACCGTTGGTGGTGGGGCCCATGCCGCCCGGCCGGGTGTCGACCCGCGGCGGCCCTCCCGGGGGCCGTCCACGCCGCGCTTCAACGGTAACGGCGTGATCCCCGGCGGTCGCGCCGGACAGCCCGGCGGCGCCCCGGTTCGCCGTGGAGGCGGCGGGCGCGGCACCCGCCGCAAGCCAGTCAGCCCCCGCCGAAAGCTCCCAACAGGAAAACCGCCAGTGTGATCAGCGCCAACAGGATTCCGCCAATGCTCACAACAAGTGTCACGACGTGCCGGATGAAGCCGGAGGCATCCTCCTTCTTCACCCGGGAGGGCTCGATGCGCCGGCGTTGCTTCCATTTCTCCCGCACCTCCGGTCGGTTCTTTTCGACGCCCCCCCCCTCGTGGTAAATGGTCGTCGGTATCGACTTGTTGGTTTCGTCGTCGTAATTCTCTTTTACGACCTTGACGCCCTTTTCGTGCCGGCGTTTGAACAGTTGACGGGCCTCCTGCAAGGCCAGGCCCCTGTCGTCATAGACGGAATCGAGGTTCCAATGTCCTTCCCTCAGGGAATAGAGCTCGTATGACACGGTCGTGGGCATATCGTCGTTCCCCGTTTTCAGACCGGGAACGTCGGGGAAACGTGAACGGGCTTAAAGCCGGGCATCTCAGGCCTCTTCGTCTTTGATCTTGGAGTTGGCCGCGCCAAGGAGGGAATCTATCGTGTCCTGGTCCTCGCTCAGGGGGAGAATGATGCTGCGGTAGAGAACCGTCCCGCCCTGGACATGCGCGAATTCGCCGCCCCGGGTTATGGGGATCTTCCTGGCCAGGACCTCGTCGTAAATCCCCACCGCCTGTTCAAGAAGGGTTCCCTCCGGCACCGCCGACACCGGCCTGCCCGTGAGGTCGCCGGCCACTTCGCCGGCGAATAATTTGCCGACGCGGGCGAACGCCGGTTCCGCGGCGTCCGCAGGAACCTTGAGCACAAATATTGACGGCAGGATGTCGCTCAAATCCCGCTTGAGAACGGCATCAAGGGATGGAAACCCACCTTCCTCCTGGGCGTCCCGCCAGTGCGCCAGCAGGCGATGCACCATCCGCCGGTGCGCCCTCCTCCGATCAGTGCCTTCGGTTCGGTCTTCCATGGTTCGAATCTTGAAGGCGGACCAGGATCCGGGCCAAGGATGGACTTGGCGTCGGCACCTCACCCGCACGAATACCCCCGCACTAACACTTTCGGACTAATACCTTCGTACAGCGGGGCATGTTGCGGCCGGGTTTTTAAGAAATGGTAAATTTGCAAACCTCTAGAATTTTTCACAAACGCTTTTGGCGGCGCGATGTTTCCACATCCAACGGCGTGAACGGCCACGTTGAATACGGCGAATGCGCGGGCGTTGGGCCGGCCGGTACCGGGGACCGTGCCGGCGGGCGCGGCTGAGGTGGACAACGGGCGGCCGAAATGGTGATTTGACCGGGGCGTTCGGGCAGAGAACGCCCCTATGGCGGCGACGAAAGGCATAACCATTGGGGTGTCCGCTGGCGAAGGTCCGGGCGTGGAAGGGCCTGGTTTTCGGGCGGGCGCGGGGTGGAAGCCGGTTGCCGTGGGCGATACCCGCCACGCGCACGGTTTTCGCCGCGCTTGTCATTGCCCTTTGGGCCCATGGCGGCGCGGCCGAGGTCACGCCCATCGAGGTGCTGGGCCGCGCGCCGCTGGCCGGCGGCAAGGCCTTCGGGGCGGCCGGGGCGTACGAAAGGATCACCGGCCGGCTCCACTACGCCGTGGACCCGGCCCATCACGCCAGCGCGTCAATGGGCGCCTGGCGCCCCGGGACGGCGACGGCCGGGTGCGCTTTTCCGGCGACTTCATCCTGATCAAGCCGGTCGACGCCGGGCGCCCGTACGACGCCGTCACCGCCGCGCGGCCCGGCGGCCGCGCCCGTCCTTGAGGGGCGCGCCTCCCGGCGGTGCCACCGGGCGGTCGGACGTCCTTTATGCGGCCTTTATGCGCCGGTGATCGTTGCGAACAATTCGAACGGCTCCGACGAAAACAGCGACAGCCATCCGAGATAGTGGGCGATGGTCACCAACACCACGATGGCCCCGACGATCCCTACGGATACGTTGAAACTGGTGGCGGCCGCGTCGTCGTCCCGGCCGGGCGCATCCGTCGCCGGGACGCGCGGCCAAACGGTCGGCCACAGGGGCCAGAAAATTGCCTGTTCCCTTATCTGTACCATCATCCTCTCCACAACACGCCGCTGCCCGGACGCCACGCGGCCCCGGGCCGGATGAGGTCCCGGCCCCGCGGCCGCGGCGCGCAACGGCGTTGGTCTTTATCTCACTGCCGTTTGCCGGGGATCAAAAAGACCCCGCCCGATCGCTCGGGCGGGGTCAAAGTCGGCAAAATACGGGAGAACGCGCCTTTCCCGCCTCAGCGCGGATATCATCCACCTCGAACGCAGGGCCTTGGAGTCCTGCGAAGACCGGTACGTGACGGCCCTCAGAGGTGTTCGGCAATGATCCATCCCGCGTCCGAAACGCCAATTCGGAAATACCTGGGCGCTTTCACCGCGGGCGAATTCTACACGCGGCGCATCATTAAAAGAAGTTGATAAAATTTATATGTCCTATAAAAATAAGTTTATGACTGTGTGAGGCGCCGACCCATGCTGACCCTGCGCAAACTGAAGCTGTTCGAGGCCGTCGCCCGGCTCGGCAGTTACACCCGCGCCGCCAACGAACTCGGCGTAACCCAACCGGCCGTGTCCATCCAGATCAAGCACCTGGCAGACGAGCTGGGCCTGCCCCTGTTCGACCGGGTGGGCAAGCAGCTTTTGCTGTCGGCGGCGGGCGACGAATTGTTGGAGACGAGCCAGGATGTCCTCGGCCGTCTCAGGGACCTGGAGCTCAACCTGGCCGAACTGAAAGGGGAGGTCAAAGGCACGTTGGACGTGGTCGCGGTCACCACCGCCACGTATTTCGCGCCACGCCTGATCGGCGCCTTCCGGCAGCGCCATCCCGGCGTGTCGCCGCGCCTGATGACCGGCAACCTGCAATGGATCATCCACCGCCTTGGGTCGGGGACGGACGACATGGCGATCATGGATTACGTGCCGGATCTTCCGCACCTGGACGCCCGCCCGTTCCTTCAAGACCGTCTCGTCGCCGTGGCGCCGCCCGACCACCCGTTGGCCGGCAAGCGCAGCGTTCCCCTTTCCCGTCTGGCCCACGAACCGTTGCTGCTGCGCGAACCCGGATCGACGGCGCGCATGACCCTGGAGGGCATGTTCCGGGACCTGGGGGTGCCGATCCGCGAGAGCATGACCCTGGGCAGCAACGAGGCGGTCAAACAGGGTGTGATGGCGGGATTCGGCCTGTCGATCCTGTCGTCCTCCGAAGTCGCCCTGGAGTTGGCCTCGGGTCTGTTGACGATCCTCGACGTCAAGGGGTTTCCACTCGAACGGCGTTGGCACGTGGTTCTTTTCACCGACAAGCGGCTGTCGGTGCCGACGAAGACTTTCTCCGACTTCATCCTGTCGGAGGAGGGCCGGAAAATTGCGGCGGGGCCCCCCGTGGCCGGTGCCGCCCGGCCGGCGCCCCGCGCCGTCGGTCCGCGGGCGCGCGTATCGCGCGTATGACGCCCAGACGGAGGGGCGGGGTGGCGGCGGTGAGAAGCCGCCGGATCGCTCAGGGCAGTCTGAGAACGATGGGAATGACGCCGCTCTGCTGGAAGAACTCGACCAGCTCCAGGGCCGGAAAAGCGATGAAAAACCACGCCGAATCGCGCATGGTGTACAGCAGGAACCGGGGATTCACCGTGATGTCCGGCCCGGCGCGCCACAGGGCGAACCGCGGAATCCAGCCTGGCACGCGCGCCCGATAGGCGCGGTAGCGTCCGCCGAAATTCTCCTCCAGCACGGCTTCTTCGCGGTGTACGACGGCGCGGTAATAAACGGCGAAGAGGGCGATAAGGACGATCATGATCGTTATCATGCCGGTCAAAATCCCGATCCCGGTCACGCCGATGAAACTGAATACGTAGAGGGGGTTGCGCACCAACGAATACGGGCCCTCGGAGACCAGCTCGTCGGTCTTTCGTCCACCGATATAGATGCTGCACCAGGCGCGCCCGAGGACGCACAGGATCAGGGCGGCATAGCCGATCCACTCGACGATCTCGTGGGTCCAGCCCTCAGTGTTCCACATCGGGTGCGAGAGCACGATGACACCGGTCAGCCCGATCGCCATCCACCGGGTGTGGCGGACGCGCGCCTTCAGCAATCTCGGTTGCCGGGTGTCCGTTGTCGAATCCATGCCTGCCCTTCGCGCCGGCTCAAGACCCTGCCGCAACGCAACGCCGCCGCGCCATGCGCCCGGTCATCGTGGTGGCCGGAGCGTCCGGCGCCGGTCCACGCCCCACACCACGCGGACGGGGCGGGGGAAGGAGCGAATGGTGCCGAAGCGGAGATTCGAACTCCGGACCTACTGATTACGAATCAGTTGCTCTGCCGCTGAGCTACTTCGGCCGGGGGTGCCTCTTAACTTGCTGCGCCTACTTACTGCGCCGGGCTTTTCGCGTCAACGGCGGCGCCGGGGCGCCGCCAGCGCGACACCGGCGGGCGCGGTCGGCGACCCTCACTCGGCCTGCGCCGGCGCCGCCGGCAGCGCCGCCGGGGCGGGCGTCCCGGCATCGCCGGCGGCGAGGCCGACGATGCGGGGCGGCATGCGCCAGGCGAAGCTGTCGAAGCCCGTGCACTTGCCGCACAGCGCGCTCCATTCCGCCACCGCGTTGCCGCAGTGCTCGCACACCCAGGCCGGGTCCCGCTCGGCGACCGAGGCGCGCATCAACCACTCGTGGGCGCGCGCCATGTCTTCGTGCTCGGACTCCTCCAGCGCCGCCATCATGCGGCACACCCGGGCCGACGGGTCGGTGCCGCCCGCCGCCTCCAGGTGCTTCCTGGCCTCGCCCCACAGCGGCGCTTCCAGGGCCGCCGCGGCCATGGCCAGGTGGCTTTCCACGTGGTCCGGATTGAACTTGGCCAGGCGCTCGGCGGCACGCACCTTTTCCAGGCCGTCCGCCGCCCCGCGCGCCGCCCAGTAGGCGTCCAGCAGGTCGGGATGGGGGGCGCGGCTCCAGGTGTCCTCGATCACGGCGGCGGCCTTGCGCGCCCGGCCGGCGCCGATCAGCAGCCGCGCCAGGCGCACGGCGGCGGGGATGAACCCCGGGTCCAGGTCGTGGGCGGCGCGCACGCGCTTCAGGGCCTCGGCGCCGCGTTCCCGTTCCCCGGCCTCGAGGCTGCGCTGGTAGGCCAGCACGGCCCGGCGGCGGCGCCCCTCGGCGGCCTCCACCAGGTTGTTCTTCACCGACCTGGCCAGGGTCGTCTCGGCGTCCGCCCACAGCCCGGCCCCGGTTTGCAGGGCGAACAGGTTCGACGCCACCCATGCGCTCTTCGGTTTCAGCCCATAGGCCCGCTTGGCCAGGCGCAGGGCCTCGTTGCGGTCGCCCCGCTTGATCGCCTGGATCAACAGGCCGCGCAGGCCGAGGAACTCGGTCTCGGGACGCTCCAGCATGGCGGCGAAGTATTTCCCGCCGGCGCCCTCGTCACCGGCGAGCTGCGCCGCCTGTGCCGACAGCAGCAGGGTGAGCGGCGGATCGTCGAGCAACCCGTCGGCGCGCTTCACCTGGTGGCGGGCTTCCTCGGCATCGCCGGCGGCGACCGCCACCAGGCCCTGGGTCAGCGCCACGTAGCCGCGCCGGCGGCGCCTTTCGCGTCCGGCCCGGGAAAGGCTGGCCGGGGCGCGGCGGATGAACCTCCACAGCCGGTAGGCCGCGGCCGCCGCCGCCGCGATCAGGGCCACCGCGACCAGCAAAAGGGCGACCGAGGTATCCACCCGGTAGTCCCGCCAGTGCAATGTCACCGACCCGGGATTATCGGCCAGCCACACCGCGGCGATTACCAGCAGCCCAAGGACAAACAGGAACCACAGGGCGCGTGCCATGAAGGTCACTCTTTGGCCGGCACCAGCAGGGAAACGGCCTGCACGTGCAGCGTCGCCATGGCCCGTTCCGCCGTCAGACGTGCCCGGGCGCCCTTGAGCCACGGCAGGGCGGCGGCGGCCGGCGGCCCGGCAAGGCCCTCCAGCTCATCCACGGCGGCCTTGAGATCGCCCGCCTTGAGGCTGGTCTCGGCGCGCGCCACCACGGCGTCGACCGAGTTAAGGTCTCCGCTGTCCGTGGTCCGGCGAACGGTGACCAGGGACATCAGACGGTTGACGGCCCATTCGAACCAGCCGTCCCCTTCCAGGGCCTTGGCGGCGCGCGCGATCTCTCCGGCCAGCCTGTCGAAATCCGAGCGCAGGATGGCCAGGGTGGGGATGCCCGAGGCGGCGTAGGGTTCCAACGCGGCAATGGCCTTGGTCATTTCCGGGTTGTCCGCGGCGACGGCGCCCACGGCCTGCAGTTCCTTGGCAAACGGCGCCGTGTTGCGCAGCGCTTCGCGCAACTGGCCGACGGCCAGCACCGTCGCCTGGGTGCCGATGGCCGCCCCCGCCGCCATGGTGTCGGTCCTTTCCAGGGCGCCGACCCGCTTCGAGATCTCGGCCACGGCGGCGGACAGCTTTTCGGCCCTCGCCGCCGGTTGGGCGCCCTCGCCCGCGGCGCCGCCGCTTTCCTCGAGGCGGGCGATTCGCTCGAGCAGCCCGCTCAGGGTCTCGTCGTTGTTCTCCAGGTGTCCGAGGCGCTCGGAGAGTTGCCGCAGGTACTCGTCCGTGACGGCCGTCTCGGCGGGCGGCGCCGTTGCCTCGACCATTTTTTTCACCGACCCCAGCGCCTGCTCCAGGCTCGCCAGCCGCTCCATCAGGGCCTTTAGCTCCTGGCGGGAGCGGGCCCGTTCCGCTTCCAGGTCCTCGACCGCGCCGCCGGCGGCGCCGGCCTCCTTGGTCGTCTCCTCGAGCGCCGCCACCCGCCCGGCGAGGCCGGTCACGCGCGGATCCCGGTAGGGGTCCTCCTGGGTCGACGACAAACCGGCGGTGATGTAGGGCGACCACAAAGGCCATGTGGCGGCGGCGCCGCCGCCAAGGACCGCCAGCGCCAGCACCGTCCACAGGAACGGGGCGAAGCCGCCTTCCTTCGTCTCCGGCTCGGCCGCCACCGTCCACTCGCTGGCGTCCGTCTCCCCGGGCACCGCCGCGCCAGCGGTCTCCCCGGCCGGCGCCGCCCTGGCGGTCTTCCTGGCCGCCGCCGGCGGTGTTTTCTTGTCGCGCCCGGCCGCGGAAACGTCAGCCGCGCGCCGCCCGGGGCCGCGCGCCGCGCTTTTGGCGCCGCCGCCGGAAGACGTCTTTTTTTTGCCCGTTCGGCGTTTCGAACCGCTGGTCATGCCGCTGTCCTTTTGTTCCCCGGCGCGCCTCTCACGGCCTGGGCCGGGACGCGATCCCGCGCCCGATGCCGGCGCGCCAGATTAGCAGGGATGGCGCCACAGTACCAAGACCCACGGATGCCGTGTGCACGCCGTGTCACCGCTGATCCTCAGCGCCGCCGCGCCGGGAGAAGACGGCCGCCAGCAGGGCCGCCTGGTCGGGTTGCGCCGCCACACAGATTTCGCGCCAGGTCAGGGCGTTCGCCTTCCCGGCCACGGCCGGGCTCAGGCAAAACGCGATGATCCGCCCGCAGGCCCCGGCCAGGCCGCCTTTGCGCGCCAGATCGACAAAGCACGCGGCGGTCCGGGGAGAGAAAAACAGGGCCCCGTCCACGGTCCCGGCCTTCAGCGCCTGTACGGTGGCGGCGGAAAATCCGTCCGCGGCGCGGGCCTCGTACAGCACCGCCCGGCGGTAGGTGAACCCGGCGTCGTCGACCATCCCTGCCAGGTCTCCCGCCACCGCAGTCCCGGCCGCGTGGAGGACGGCGCCCCGGGCCGGGTCGAGGCGGCGGCGCACCAGGCGGGCCAGGGCTTCGACGTCGCCCGACGCGCTTTCCACGTCGGCGAAGCCCACTTCGGCGGCGGCCCGCGCCGAGGCGTCGCCCACCGCGTAGACCGTGAGATCGCGGCGGTCTTCACGGGCGGCGAAGGCCCGCACGCCATTGGCGCTGGTCACCAGGAGCGCCTGGACGCCGTCCAGGTCGAGCTTCGGCCCGCCCGTGTGGTCGATGCGGAACAGGGGTTCGACAAGCGGCTCTATCCCCATGGGGCGCAGCGCCTCCGCCAGCCGCTCCGCGTCGTCGCGGGGCCGGGTGATCAGCACGCGCACGGCTTATACCAAGGATCGCTGATCATGGCTCATAGAGATCGCGTAGGCGGCTCGTCGGGTAGGAGAAATGTTGCAGGCGATGCCCCGCATCCACCCTCCGCAGCGGCAGCGCCGCTGCTGCGGAGGACGGGTCGTCAAAACTTTTTCGACGCCCTCCGACGGGCCGCATACGCGACCGGAACGGCGGCTTGCCAAGGCTTTCGGACGGCGTCGCGCACGCTTCGCGATGCTCCGCATCGCCACAGCGCACGCTTAGGGCCGAAAACCTTGGTAAGCCGTCTCTATGGGTCATGATCAGCGATCCTTGGTATTACCTCCCGGTGTCCGGTGTCGCCGTTTCGCGGGCGCCCGGGATACGCGGGGAAGACATGGCTTTACCGTCCTCACCCGGGGGAGTCGATAAAACCGGGTCCGGCGCGGCGGCGCAATTCGTCGCCGGCGTCGCGGCCGATGGCGTCCGCATCGGCGGCCGCGCCCTGGCGCGCGGTTTCGATCAGCTCGGTGCCGTCGGGACGGGCGATCAACCCCCGCAACTTCAAGGTCCCGCCGGCCGCCACCTCGGCCAGCCCGGCGATGGGGGTGCGGCACGATCCGTCCAGGACCTCGAGCATGGCCCGCTCCGCCGTCACGCGCGCCGTGGTCGCCGCGTGGTCGAGCGGCGCCAGCAGCGCGCGGGTGCGCCGGTCCCCGGCCCGGCAGGTGACGCCGATGGCTCCCTGCCCGACCGCCGGCAGAAGCTCTTCCGGTTCGATGACGGCGGTCGCCGCGTGCACCAGGCCGAGGCGCTTGAGCCCGGCCAGCGCCAGCAGGGTGGCGTCCACCTGGCCGTCTTCCACCTTGCGCAGCCGGGTGTGGATGTTGCCGCGGAAGAGGACGACCCGGAGGTCCGGGCGGCGGTGGAGAATCTGCGCCTGGCGCCTGAGCGAGGCGCTGCCCACGACGGCGCCCGCCGGCAGCCCGGCGATGCTTTCGGCCTTGGACGAGATGAAGACGTCGCGCGGGTCCTCGCGCTCCAATGTGCACGCCACCATGATGCCGTCCGGCAACCACGTGGGCAGGTCCTTCATGGAATGCACCGCCAGATCGATGCGGCCGGCCAGCATGGCCTCGTCGATCTCCTTGGTGAAAAGCCCCTTGCCGCCGACATCGGCCAGGGAACGGTCCACGACCTTGTCGCCGGTGGTCTTGATGACCATCACCTGGACGGCGTCCGGCGCGCCCAGCGCGGGGTGCGCCGCGACCAGGCGGACGCGGGCCTCGTCGGTCTGGGCCTGGGCCAGGGGACTGCCGCGGGTGCCGATGCGCAATAGGGGTGCCGTGGTCATCGGAATCCAGACGTGTGGTTGCCGGGCGGCGTACGGAGTAGGACCAACCGTCGATGATATTGGTATAAAGTGCGCCACCGATTGAACAAGGGGCTTTTTCGATGATCGTGCTCGGCATCGAGACCAGTTGCGACGAGACCGCGGCGGCCGTGGTCACCGGCGACCGCCGGGTGCTGGCGGACGAGGTGCTGTCGCAGCTTGACGAGCACCGGCCCTTCGGCGGCATCGTGCCCGAGATCGCGGCGCGCTCCCACCTCGAGCACCTCGACCGCATGATCGCCCGGGCCATGGAGACGGCGGACCTTGGCTTCGATGATCTCGACGGCGTCGCCGCGACGGGCGGCCCGGGGCTGATCGGCGGCATCTTAGTCGGGGTGATGACGGCGAAGGCCATCGCCGCCGTCAACGATCTGCCGTTCCTCGCCGTCAACCACCTGGAGGGCCATGCGCTGACCGTGCGCCTGACCGACGGCGTGGCCTTTCCCTATCTTCTTTTGCTGGTATCCGGCGGCCACTGCCAGTTGCTTGTCGTCGAAGGGGTGGGGGCATACCGGCGCCTCGGCACCACCGTCGACGACGCCCTCGGCGAAGCCTACGACAAGACCGCCAAGATGCTGGGACTGGGCTTCCCCGGCGGCCCGGAGGTGGAGCGCGCCGCCGAGGACGGCGACCCTTCGCGGTTTCCCCTTCCGCGCCCGCTCAAGGGCCGGGCCGGGTGCCACTTCTCGTTTTCCGGCCTCAAGACCGCCGTGCGCCATGCCGTCGACGCCCTGCCCCCGGGGCCTTTGCGCAAAAAGGACGTGGCCGACATGTGCGCCTCGTTCCAGGCCGCCGCCGGCGACGTGCTGGTGGACCGCTCGGCCAACGCGCTCGAGGCCTTCCGCGCCGGGCACCCGTCCGCCGACACCCTGGTCGTCGCCGGCGGCGTCGCCGCCAACCGGAGCCTGCGCCGGCGCCTCGCGGACGTGGCCGGGGAATACGGGATGAGGCTGGTGGCGCCGCCTGCGCGTCTGTGCACCGACAACGCGGTGATGATCGCCTGGGCCGGCGTCGAACGGCTCGGGCTCGGGCTCGCCGACGGCCTGGATTTCGCCCCGCGCCCGCGCTGGCCCCTGGATCCCGACGCGCCGCCGGCCGCCGGCGCCGGGGTAAAGGCATAAGGCGTAAGGCGTAAGGCGCGCGAGGTCGCGGAATCGTGATTCCACAGGCCGGCGGGAAACCGGTAAAATTCCCTGTACCGTGGTTTGGCGCCGGAAGGAGAAGACCAATGCAGAAAATGCACAAGCTTTCCATCGCACTGGCCATCCTTGCGATGGCGGTTTTCGCCGGTGTTTCGCCGGTGAAGGCCGGCCCCGTTACCATCGACGACGCGGGCGGACAATCTTCCGGCGGCGAACAAGACAGCCCGGACTGGATGGTCGGCGAGGAGATGTGCGCGAGACCCGCGTAAGCCGGCCGGCCTGAGCCGCCCTTCGACGCCCCCGATCCGGAAATTCGACACCGCCGGGACGACCCGTGCGGCGGGGCGCGCCGTTCGCCGCCGATGACATCCCTTGTTTGCGCGCCCGCTTGCGGCCGTGGCGGCCCGGCCAAGCGGCCCTTGCCTCGGACCCGCGGATACGGGCATAAAGGATCCGCGGCCGGAGAAACCAAACGTGCCATGAACAGGATCGGCATCATCGGCGCGGGCGCGTGGGGGACGGCGTTGGCCACGGTCATGCACCGGGCGGGACGCCAGGTGGTGGTCCAGTGCCACGAACCCGAGGTGGCCGAGGCCGTCAACCAGACCCACGAGAATTCCCTCTACCTGCCCGGCATATCCCTGGACTCCGGGATCCAGGCGACCACGGACCTGGCCGATGTGGCGGAGGCCGACGCCGTTCTGCTGGTGGCGCCGGCGCAACACCTGCGCACCGTATGCGAAAAGATCGCGCCGGCCTGGAAGGCCGGGGTGCCGGCGGTGATCTGCGCCAAGGGCATCGAGCAGGATACCTGCGCGCTGATGAGCGAAGTGGTCGCCGAAACCCTGCCCGAAGCGCGCGCGGTCGTGCTGTCGGGTCCCACCTTCGCCACCGAGGTGGCGCGCGACCTGCCCACCGCGGCGACCCTCGCCTGCAGCGACGTGGAACTGGCCGAGAGGCTGATGGCCGCCCTGGGGACGCCGCGTTTTCGCATCTACCGCTCGGCCGACCTGATCGGCGCCCAGGTGGGCGGCGCGGTGAAGAACGTGCTCGCCATCGCCTGCGGCATCGTCACCGGGCGCGGGCTTGGAGAAAACGCGCGGGCGGCCCTGATCACCCGGGGGCTGGCGGAGATCGTGCGCCTGGGCGCGGCGAAGGGCGGACAGGCCGAAACCCTCGCCGGCCTGTGCGGGCTGGGGGACATTACGCTGACCTGCAACAACATGCGATCGCGCAACTTCTCGCTGGGCGTGGAGTTGGGCCGGGGCAGGACCCTGGTCGAGATCCTGGCGGCGCGCACGTCGGTGGCGGAAGGCGTGTACACCGCCTCCTCGGTCACCGATCTCGCCGGCCGCCTCGACGTTGACCTGCCCATCTGCGTGGCCATAGACAAGGTGCTGCACCACTTCGCCGACATCGATTCGACGATCTCCGAGTTGCTGGCGCGGCCGTTCAAGGCGGAAGCGCCGGTGGGCCGGGCCGCCGAGGCGTCGTAACCGGATGCGCGCCGCATCGAAACGGACGCGTGACTCCGCTTCTCCACCAACCGCTTGTCCAAGAGAGGCGTCATGATTTTCGTGATCACCTGCGTCGACAAACCCGGCCACGGCCCGGTCCGCAAGGAGAACCGCACGGCCCACCTCGCCTACCTTCGGGATGCCGGTGATACGCTGTTCGCCGCCGGCCCGACACTTTCCGATGACGCCTCCACCGTCACCGGCAGCGTGATCATGGTCGACGTGGCCGACAAACAGGCCGCCGAGGCCTTCGCCGCCAACGATCCCTACGCCAGGGCGGGGGTGTTCGAGAGCGTCACCATAAAGGCGTGGAAGAAAGTGTTCCCCGAGGACTGATGCCGATGGCGTACTGGCTGGTGAAATCGGAACCGGGCGCCTGGTCGTGGGACGACCATGTCAAGGCCGGCGTCGCCGAATGGGACGGCATTCGCAACCATCAGGCGGCGGCCAACATGAAGGCCATGAAGGTGGGCGACAGGGCCTTTTTTTATCATTCGGTCAACGAGAAGCGCATCGTCGGCATTCTCGAGGTGGTCACCGAATACTATCCCGACCCGACGGACCCGACGATGCGCTTCGGCATGGTCGACTTCAAGGCAGTGACGCCGGTGAAGGAGCCGGTGACGCTCAAACAGATCAAGGATGACGGCCGCCTCGACCACCTGGCCCTGGTCCGCCAGTCCCGGCTTTCGGTGATGCCGGTGGACGCGGCGGCATGGAGGATCATCTGCGCCATGGCGGGCGTCCCCGCGTAAACCCAATGTTCAATGATTTTGAGACCCGGCGGCGATGGTCAGGGGATGGCTTAAGGACAAGATGCACGGGCGGGCGCTCAGCGCGGGCGCCCGCGAAGTGGAAAAATTCGTCCGCGGCCTGCGCGCCATGGACGCCCAGGACATGGGCGCCATGGTCGCCATCGCCACCGCCGTCCGCGTGAATTTTGAAACCCATGGCGTGATCCCCGAGGGCGTGTTCCAGGACACTGATCTGCCCTCGGTCGAGACCCTGGGTGTCCTGCAGATGAAGATCAACAAGGTCTCGCGCCAGTTCACGAAACTGGGCCTGCCGTCCGATTCCGCGGCGGCCATGGTGTGGTCGTATTCGCTGCGCTGCCTGAACGTGCCCGAGCTCAGGCCGCTCGGGCGTGAGATGTGGGCCGAGCTGAAGCGCGGTTTTCCCCATGTGACGGACGCCCTGGAGGAAGGGGAAGGGCGCAAGGGCGAGCCGTTCCCCGAGCGCGTGTGGCAGGAATGGAAGCTGATCCCGCTCGGCCTGGAACCGGAATGAAGGGCGGGAAGGAACCCGCCGCCGCGGCGCCGCCGGGAAGGACCGTGCTGTGCCGGCTTGCCGAAGTCCCGGACGGCGGCAGCAACGGGTTTGCCGTCCACTGGCGCGGCGAACTCCGGCGTTTCATGATTCTGCGCCGGAGCGATGACGTCTTCGTCTACGTCAACCGGTGCCCCCATGCCGGTTTGCCGCTGGATTTCAGGCCCGGCCAGTTCCTCGACCTTGCCAAGACCCAGATCCTGTGCACCAACCACGGGGCGGTATTCCGCATCGAGGACGGGTTCTGCGTCGCCGGCCCGTGCGCCGGGGAGAGCCTTCAGCGCCCGGCGACCGAAGTCCGCAACGGCACCGTCTACCTGGTGGATTGACGGCGACCCTCGTAAAGGCCGCGGGCGGTCGTGCCTTCGTGGCCGGATATTTCTTCCGCCCCCTTGTTTTATGACGCTTTTGTTTGACATAATCCGCGTCAAGTATGGAGTTCCGCACCCGCCGTCAGGCGGTCGAAGGAGAGGTGTCTTTTTGCGAGATCGCGCAACCGCCCGGTGGGGGAGCGCACGCGGTCTCGAATGGGGAGGTCAAGGCAATGAACAAAGTTGCGGGGAATGCCAAGGCGCCCGAGGCGCAAGCAGTCAGCGAATCGGAAATTGCGGTCCATTGGAAAGAGGAAACGGCCATCTATCCGTCCCCCGAATTCATCGGGCAGGCGAATCTGACCGACCCCGGGATTTTTGAGCGGTTCAGCCTGGAGAATTTTCCCGGATGCTACAAGGAATACGCCGAACTGCTGACCTGGGACGAGTATTGGCACACCACCCTTGATACCAGCGACGCCCCGTGCTGGAAGTGGTTCGTCGGCGGCAGGATCAACGCCTGCTACAACTGCGTCGACCGGCACCTGGCGAAATACAAGAACAAGGCGGCCATCCATTTCGTCCCCGAACCCGAGGACGAGCCTCTCGCGGCGGTGACCTACCAGGAGCTTTACGTGCGGGTGAACGAGTTCGCCGCCCTGCTCCGGGACTTCGCCGGCCTCAAGCAGGGCGACCGGGTGACGCTGCACATGCCGATGACCCCGGAGCTTCCGGTAACCATGCTCGCGTGCGCCCGGCTCGGCGTCATTCATTCCGAGGTGTTCGGAGGATTCAGCGGCCAGGCGGCCGCCGACAGGATCGCGGATTCGGGAAGCAGGGTGCTGATCACCGTCGACGGCTATCATCGGGCGGGCAAGCTGATCGATCACAAGGTCAACGCCGACGTGGCCTGCGAGACGGCGGAGAAGCTTGGCCAGGCCGTCGACAAGGTCCTCATCTGGCAACGCTATCCCGGCAGATCCTCCACCGAGACGCCGATGGTGGAAGGCCGTGATATCATCGTCAACGATGTGCTCAAGGAGTATGCCGGCAAGCGGGTCGATGCCGTGTCCCTGCCCGCCGAAGACCCGCTGTTCCTGATGTACACCAGCGGAACGACCGGCAAGCCCAAGGGATGCCAGCACAGCATCGGCGGGTACATGGCCTACGTGGCCGGCACGTCGAAATTCATCCAGGACATCCATCCCGAGGACGTGTACTGGTGCATGGCGGACATCGGCTGGATCACGGGCCATTCCTACATCGTCTACGGCCCGCTGGCGCTGGCCGCGTCCAGCGTCATCTTCGAAGGCGTCCCCACCTACCCGGACGCCGGGCGGGCGTGGCGGATCGCCGAGCGCCTGGACGTCAATATCTTCCACACCGCGCCGACGACCGTACGCATGCTGAGAAAGGCCGGTCCCGACGAGCCGCAGAAATACGACTTCCACTTCAAGCACATGACGACGGTGGGAGAGCCCATCGAACCGGAAGTGTGGAAGTGGTATTACGAAGTGGTCGGCAAGGGCGAGGCCATCATCGTCGACACCTGGTGGCAGACGGAAACCGGCGGCTTCCTGTGCAGCACGGTGCCGGCCCTGCACCCCATGAAGCCCGGCAGCACCGGTCCCGCCTTGCCGGGCATCCATCCGGTCATCTACGACGAGGACGGCAACGAGATCGAGGCGGGAGCGGGGAAAGCGGGAAACATCTGCATCCGCAACCCGTGGCCGGGGGCCTTCCAGACCATATGGGGGGACCGTGAGCGGTACGTCGCCACCTATTACGCCAAGTACTGCAGGGACACCAACAGCAAGGACTGGCGCGACTGGCCGTATCTCACCGGCGACGGGGCCATGCTGGCCGAGGACGGGTACTACCGGATCCTGGGGCGCATCGACGACGTCATCAACGTCGCCGGCCACCGGTTGGGCACCAAGGAGCTGGAGTCCGCCGCCCTCACCGTCGAGGCGATCGCCGAAGCCGCCGTCGTGCCCGTGGTCGACGAGATCAAGGGCCGCATCCCCGATATCTACGTGTCCCTGAAGCCGGGCTTCGATTCCGGCGACGAGGCGAAAGGGCAGGTGGTCTCGGCCATCGAGGGGACCATCGGCAAGATCGCCCGGCCGAAGAACGTCTTCATCGTGCCCGACATGCCGAAGACCCGTTCGGGAAAGATCATGCGCCGCGTGCTGGCCGCCATCTCGAATACCCTCGACATCGGCGATGTCATGACCCTTGCCAACCCCGACGTGGTCGAGGACATCCGCGTCCTGGTCCAGGGCAAGGAAAAGGTGGCCATCAAGAAAGGCCCGGAGGACATCGAGCACTTCGGCGAGGAATGAGTACGGGCGGCGGGGCCGAAAAGCCCCGCCGTTTGAAATCCCGTATCCGGTGTTCGTTGGACACGAACGGACACGGATAAACAACGGCCGCGGGTCGCCGGATCACAACGGCGCGGAGTTTCGGGAACACTTTCAGAATTAAGTAAGGTGTCCCTTTAATTGCTTTAATTGCCGGTCGCCGTGGCAGGGCGAGGCGTGACTTCGCCATTCTGAAATCCCGGCCTACCCCGCCTTGGCCCCGACGCACCAGGGCGCCCGCGCGGCGCCGTCGTAGGCGTGTCCCAGACCGGCCGCGATCAGGGCGTCGGTCAGGTCTTCGCCGTCCGGCGTCTGGACGCGGGCGACGACGCGCCCGGCGTACTTGCCGTACTGGATGTCGCGCAGAATGACCTGGCGGCCGCCCACCCTGGCCTGAACGAATTGACGCGCCTCGCGGGCCAGGCGGCGGGCCGCCCGGCACTTGCCGCGCAGCTCCGGCGTGTCCACCCCTTCCAGCCGCACGCGGGTCTCCACCTCCTGGCCCAGCCAGATGCGCGCCCGCACCAGGACCGTGTCGCCGTCGATCACGTCGACCACCAGCGCCGAAACGGGACCGGGGATGGGGTCGCGCCACCCGGCGGCGGTCACGGGAACGATCAGGCGACCCGCCACGACCACGGCGGCGGCGGCCGCGATCACACGGAGGGCCTTATCCTCGAAAACCATGGGTATACTACTTTAACATGTATTATGTATAGAATAATACAATTATTGGAAGATTTTTCAAGGTCAAAAACCCGCCCACGGCCATGGCGCTCCCGGCCGGCCCGGGCCGCCCGCTCAAAGGATAACCGGAGAGGGGCTGAATGAGAACAAAAAAAGAACAAAATGGTCGGGAGTGGGCGGAAACCGGGCCTGGCGGCCTGTATCAGAGGTCGATGGGGGGCGGATCAGAAGTCGACGCAGCGGCCCTTGCGCTCCCAGTCCCCGTAACGGGTGGGCTCGGGGCCCTTCGGTCCGCCGGTCTCGGGCAGGGCCCGGGCTTTCGGCTTCTTTTTCTTCGCCGGCGCGGACGGTGCATCGACGCCGCGGGTGGACCGGGACGGTTTGCCGGGCGCCTGTCCGGTTGGTTTGTCGGCGGTCATTTTCCCCTCACCGTGGCTCACCCAAATCGACCCATGGGACAGTTTTTCAGCATCCTGCCGGCCCGGCCAGGGGTTTTTTCGCCGGCGCCGTCCGGGGCGGCTCCGCGGGCGGCTCTCCCTTGGCTCCCCGGCCCCGGGCGGTTAAGGTCGCGCAACCGAAATTTCGCCCTGGCGTTTACCGGGAAAATTCCATGCTCGCCTTGCCAGCCCCCCCGACTGTCACGCCGACGGCGTCCCGCTGCCCGGTCCCGGGGCATCGTCCATCGGTGGCGCAAAAGCCGGACCCGCCGGCGGCGGAGGCGACGCCATGAGCGCGCCCGGGCTTTCGGCGCTGGTGGTGGTGCACGACGAGGAAGGGCAACTGGCCGACTGCCTCGAGCGGCTGACCTTCGCCGATGAGATCGTCGTTCTCCTGGACGCCTGCACGGACAGATCCAAAGACATCGCGTCGCGCTACACCGACCGCCTGGTCGAGGGCGCGTGGAGCGTGGAGGGCGAACGGCGCAACGCCGGCATCGCGGCCTGCCGGGGCCCGTGGATCCTCGAGGTCGACGCCGACGAGCGCGTGCCCGGGCCCCTGGCACGGGAAATCCGCGAGGTCATCGACACCACGTCCTTCGACTGGCACGAGATTCCCGTGGACAACTACATCGGCGAAAAACTGGTGCGCTGGGGCTGGGGCGCGTCCTACGGCAAGGCCGCCTATCCGGGCCTGTTCCGCAAGGGCGTCAAGGTGTGGGGCGCCCAGCGGGTCCATCCGGCGCTGACGTGGTCGGGGCGGAAGGGGCCGGCCCTGACGAACCGGCTGGAGCATTACGTGGACCGCGACATCTCGGACATGATTCGCCGCCTGGACAGCTATTCCACGGCGCGCGCCAGGGACCTCAGGGACGCCGGCGACATCGGCACGCTGGCCGGCAACGTGCGGCGCCTGTTTTCGCGCTTTTTCAAGTGCTACGTGCTGCGCAAGGGCCACCGGGAAGGCGGCTACGGTCTGCTCATCGCGCTCTTCGCCGGGCTCTATCCCCTTCTGTCCCACCTCAAGGCCCGGCTGGAAGACGAC
>JBHHXI010000035.1:0-22987 GCA_046756945.1 Rhodospirillales bacterium | reverse complement strand
TCCGCGGGCAGGGCCAGTTGCTTGGTCAAATAGATGGCGCGCTGGCGAACGGTGGCGGGCCGGGGCGTCCCGTAAATGACTTTGTCGACAATGCCGGGCCCGTCGACGGCCCCCTCGTCGACCTTCAACGCCTGAATGTAATCGGCGAGCGCCTTTTTGTAGCGGCCCGTGTGGTCGTACAAAATACCCCGGTTGGCGTAAGCTCCGGCGAGAACGGCGATCCCCGTGATGTCGTCGGGCTCCAGGGTTTTCTCCAAATACTTGATCAGGTAGGTGAACTCGGCTTCCCCTTCCGCGTAGCGTTCGGACTTCAAATACACCAGCGCCCGGCCCATCAGCGCCCCGCGGTGGTCGGGCGAGACGGCCAGCGCCGCGTCGAAGCGATCAAGCGCTTCATCATACTTGCCGTCGCCCAAAAGGACGTCGCCCTGGCGGACTTCGTAGTCGCCGGGCGGGGTATGGACATAAACCCTGACCACCGCCCAGAAACTGAACATGACGAAGGTGGCGATGCCCATCAGGATGACGAACCGGCGCAGCACCCTGGGGTCGGAAAACGCTTTCAGGTTCACGGGCTTCCCCCGAACACGACCCCGCCATAAGCGGCGGCGAAGACCAGGCACAAAAGCGCCGACGTGACCCCGGCGCGGCGTTTCATGGAGTCCCGGGCTTCCTCGTCGGGAAGCTGACCCGACCGGCGCTGCTGCCGGCGCACCGCCATCACCCAGATCAACTGCCTGACCGGGAAATACAGCGCCAGCCCGAGTGCCGCCGACCATACCCACCTGTATTCAGGCGAAACCATCGCTCCCACGGTGACAGACCCCAACGTGCGTGACCGGTCCGTTCGAAAGACGGTCCCAATGGTAACAAAAAAAGGGGGGAAGGGTAAAACCCTTCCCCCCGATTCATGTCGAGTTTGTGTTCGGCTAGATGCGTTGGGCCTGTTCTTCGGCCGTGTCGCCGATGTCTTCCACCAGCGCCTCGATCTCCCTTTCGGGCATGGTGGACATTTCCATCTTGTAAGCCAGGAACCACATCATGCCCACACCGAGGAGCCAGAACAGGATCTGCCAGGCCCAGATGGAGGGCATGCCGAAGGTCCAGCCATCGACGCCGGCATTCGGCGCGCCGAAGATGTCGTTGCCGATAACGGCGCCAGGGCCGATACCGAAGAACATCCACGCCAGGGTGATGGTCCAGGCGATGGGCTTCAGACCGTTCTTCGACGCGGGCAGGGTCGCATGCTCGCGCAGGAAGTTGTGGAACTTCATGCGGTGGGCGGTTGCTTCCTCGGTCTGGGTCATCGCCGACACGACGAGGCAGGTGGAGGCATTGAAAATCATGCCCCAGCCGGCCGAGTGGATCGTGAACGGCCAACGGCCCCAGAAGCCGAGGCCCATGTCCGTCAGGATCCCGATGCCGAACTTCTCGGTGAAGATCACACCGATAATGCCCGCCAGCAGACCATACGAGGCGCCCTGTCGCGTAATCCACGGAATCCAGCAGACGGCCGCCAGTGGCGTCCACATCTGGAAGCCGAAGGCCACCGCCAGACCGCCCAGCAACACCAGGGCGTCACGCGAATACGTCGCCACCAGCAGGGCGCTGACGACGATGAAGCCGACGCCCATGCGCCCGGCCAGCTTCTGCATGGCGTGGGTGGAGGCCGGGTTCAGGTAGCGCTTGTAAAGATCCCGCGTCAGGATGCCGCCGGCGGTGGACATGTAGGCCGCGCCGGTGGACTGCATGGCCGCCAGGGCGCACACCGCCAACAGGCCGACCAGCCACGGCGAACCCGTCGAGATCAGGTTCATGTAGTGCGGGACGATCGAGTCCGGCTTCGCGGCGATCGAGCCGGGAAGCACATTGGCCACGGCCAGGCCCGCGTCCGTCACCCCCGGGTTGGCGCCCAGAAGGTGCCCGCCCATGCCCGTGAACGCCGTAAAGAAGAACAGGATGAACCCGATCCCGAAGGACGAGCCCCAAACCTGCTGCGGCGCGAACGGCCGCGGGTTGGCGTTCGAGAACGACCACATGGTGAACGCCGGGGCCGACTGAATGCCCATAAGCGCGAACATGTAGGTCAGGCACATGATGCCGGTCCACAGACCGCCGACCGGGGTTTCCTTGCCGAGGCCGGCCGTCCACTGGATGACACCCGGGATGGCGAAGTAGGCGTTGTAGTCGCCGCCGCCATAACCCTTGGTGGTGCCCCACTTGCCGACGTCGGACGCGGCCAGCTTGGCCAGACCCTCCTGCATCGCATCCCAGCCGCCGACGGCGTTAAGCGCGATGGAGCCGTAAATAATGATGCCCATCGCCAGCAGGATGCATTGCAGGGTGTCCACGTAGGCCACGGCGCGCAGGCCGCCAGACGCCACATAGATGAACACCACGATCGACAGGATCCACATGCCGACGTTCTGGGTGAACATGCCATCCGGGAAAGCGTCGGTCACGGTGATGACGTTAAAGAGATACCCGGACGCCCCCAACTGCACGCCAAGATACGGAATGGAGTACAGCAGGGCCACGACCACCGTCAGGATGCGGATCAAGTCACCCTGGAAATAGGTGCCCAGCATTTCGCCCGGCGTCACAAAACCGAAGCGCTTGCCCAGAATCCACTGGCGCTTCAGGAAGATGACCCCGGTGAACGGGATGGTGATGGTGTAAAACGATGCATAGGCGTACTGGAACCCATCGCGATACACCAGCCCCGGGTGACCCATGAAGGTCCAGCCCGAGAACGATGTCGCCGTGGCCGCCAGAACGAATACCCATAGAGACAACTTACGGCCAGCGATGAAGTAGTCGCTGGCCGTTTTGGCCATTTGGGCGCTTCTCCATCCCCAGTAGATGCAGTACACCCAGTACAGCACCACGAACATGAACAACCAGATAATTTTCGCTTCCAAGACCGTTCTCCCCTATCTGTACGCCCCTCTCGGGGTTGTGGGGCTTTCGGCGTCAGGGCGCCACAAAACCGCACCAAACACACGACCCCGGTTCCGGCGGGTCACCCCCGGCGTCACCGCGGATGTCGAACGTTCAGATGACCTTGGGAAAGCCCTGTCCCGCGGCTTGGCGGCCAAGACGCAACACCGCGTGCCCGGTTGGGCAGTCGACGCTTGCACGCGACATCTTGGGAAGGGTGTCTCCTTTCCCATCAGCGCAAAGGCTTCCCCACATCTTGCCGTTCGGCTTATTATTATTTTTTATTTCAACAGGTCTCCGCCCCCAAGGGGCCGCCCCTGTGGGACCGGAATCCGACAACGCATACCATTTTCGGCATCCGCGTACAACAATTGAAATTGTACCTTCGGATGGTAAGCCGATTGTATTCACCCATACAATAGATTAACCATAAAAATTGTCTGGGCGCCGGGTCTTGAAGGGGTTTGGCCGTGGTGCGCTTGAACCTATTGGTTTTCAGTGCTTTTATCTGGTGCCGGTCATGGCAGCGGCCCGCGGGCTCGTCGTGCGGGCGGATTTGCCATCCAAGGCGGATCGGAGAATGGATTCGCCCGATGCACCCCTGAGCCTTCACGCACATGTGAAGACAACCGGTCGGGCGAGCGAGGTTGCGGTGCGGTCCCAAACGGCCATATTCAGCAGGCTGGTGAAGGATTTCATGCGCCGGGTACCCCTGGCGGTGACGGCGGGCACCGCGTGCGCCGAGGTGATCGCGGGAATGGCCGAACGGATGGCCTCCAGCGCCACCGTCACGGATCCCGAGGGACGGCCGCTCGGCATCATCACCGAGCACGACCTGACCCACCGGGTCGCCTTCCGGGTGCCCCCCGAGACACCGGTGGAGAAGGTCATGACCGCGCCAGTCATGACCATTGCCGCCGACGAGTATCTTTACTACGCCATTGCCCGCATGCGCCGGCGGGGGCTGCGCCACCTGCCGGTGGTGGATGGCGGCGGCGCCTTGACGGGCATGTTGAACCTGCATGACGCCCTGGCCGTCGCCTCGGACCGCCTGATGGGGCAGATCGACACCCTGGCCCGCGAAGACAGCGTCGAGGGCATGAAACAGATCAAGGCGGCGCAGGTGGAACTCGCCGATCAGCTGTTCGAGGACAATTTGCCGGCGCCCGAGATTCAGGCCCTGCTGACCCATATAAACAACGACATCTACCGCCGAATCGTCGACCTCAACCGCAGTGCCATGGAGGCCGAGGGGTACGGCCGGCCACCGGTGGAGTTCTGTGTCATCGTCATGGGTTCCGGGGGGCGCGGCGAGAACTATCTCTATCCCGACCAGGACAACGGTTTCATCCTCGAGGACTACGCGGACGAGCGCCATACGGAGATCGAGGCCTGGTTCATCGAATTGGCCGAGCGCATGGTTCGCGATCTCGATTCCGTGGGCTTCCCCTTATGCAACGGCTATGTCATGGCCACCAATCCGCTGTGGCGCAAGACGCTGCCGCAATGGGTCGAACAGATCAATCTGTGGGGCCGGAAACGGAATTTCGTCGCCCTCAGGCTGGCCGACATATTTTTCGATTTTCAGCCGGTGCGGGGCCATCCCGATATGGCCGCCCGGTTGCGCCGGAGCGTGACCAAAATGGCGCGCAGCAACCACTTCTTCCTGCAGCAGATGTTCCAGGAGGAGGCCGACCACAATGTGGCGCTGGGTTTCTTCGGGGGTTTGGTCACCGAGAAGAGGAAGAAGCAGTACAAGGGCCAGGTCAACCTCAAGCACGCGGGCACGTTGCCGCTGGTGGAGGCCGTCCGGCTGCTCGCCCTGCGCGAGGGCGTGGAAGAGACCTCCACCATTGGGCGGATCGAGGCGCTGAGCGCCAAGGGCGTACTCGACGTCAACGAGAACGAGGAACTGACCAGTGCCTTCAGGCTGATCACCGGAATCCTGCTCGGCCGGCAGATCAGGGATTTCAAGGCCGGCACCGGCGTAAGCTATTACGTGGATCCGCAGTCCCTTTCGAAGCGCACCCGGTCCCTGCTGCTCGACGCGCTCAAGGCCATCGACACCTTTCGCCAGCGGGTGCGCGCCGACTTCACCGCCGAAATATTCTGATCGCCGAGGCGACCGTGCGCCGCGGAACATCGCCGGCGAGCCTTGCCCGGCCGGCCCGTGAGTACTAATATACGTAACAAGTGCTCAGGTGCGTGTCCCGGCCCGACACCTGTTCCGAAAAGCACGAAACGGAAAGCCGGGCATGACGTTCAACGCAATGGATTCGGAGATAGCGCCCGGGGCACGCCAGGTCCCGCGCGCGAACCATTGACGTGGAGTCAGTGACTGGAGGCCGCTATGGAATTCCATGTATTCCGGTGCAAGAAAGATCGGGACTTCTTCGTCGTGACCGATCAGGAGCACGCCGACACGCTGGGTAGCGATGCGTGCCCGACGCCGGACGACGAACTGGAAAAAATCGGCGTCTATTCGAAGATGGGCAAGGAGCGTGTCGCCTTTAACGAAACGATTGCCGAGGAGTTCATCCGGCGGCAAGGGTACTACCGGTTCGAGGCGCCAACCTTCGATCCGGTCGTAATCCCGGCGATCTCTCAGCCGGGCTGAGCCGCGGCGCGCGGCGTACGTGCAGAAGAACGACCGCGCGGCTGGGCGGGCTGTGCGGCGCCGGGGGCGGGTGCGTCCGCGCACACCCGGGCGGCGTCACGGGTGTGTGTAGGGAATGGAAAACGACAAGGTCGCCCCTTCCCCGGGGTCGGGCTCCACCCATATGCGCCCGCCCAGATGCTCGACGATGCGCCGGCATATGGTGAGACCCAGGCCCGCACCGACGGGATTGCCGGTTGTGCTGTCCCGCACCTGGTGGAATTTCTCGAAGATCAACTGCTGGTCCTCGAGGGGGATGCCGGGACCGTTATCGGTAACGCTGACGGTGATGGCGTCGACATCGGCGCTCACCATCACCGCCACCCGGCCGTCGGCGGGGGGACAGAACTTCTCGGCGTTGGACAACAGGTTGATCACCACCTGAATCAGGTGATCGCGGTCGCCCTGCACCGCCGGAACCTTCTCCGGCAGGCTCACCTCCAGTTCGACCTGTCTCTCCTTGAACAGATGGCCGAGGGTGGCGACGGCGTCCTCGATCACCGCGTTCAGGTCGACCGCACCCATCCGCCATTCCATGCGCCCCGCTTCGATCTTGGTCAGGTCGAGAACCTGGTTGATGAGCCGGGTAAGGCGTTCGCTTTCCCGGATGATGATTCCCAGGAACCTTTTCCGCTCCTCGCTGTCCAGGCCCGGGTTGTCGTGCAGGATCTCTGAAAACGAACGCACGGAGGTGAGCGGCGTGCGCAGTTCATGGGTGACGGTGGAGAGGAACTCGTCCTTCAGCCGGTCCAGCTCCTTGAGCCGCTTGTTGGCGGCGGTGAGTTCGGCCGTGGCGTCCTCCAGGGCCTGCGACTTCTGCTCCAGCTGGCGGCTGTATTCCAGGACCTGCGAGGTTTCGTCCAGCACCTCCATGATCTCTTCCAGGCTCACGTCCTCGCCCTTGACCGTCGATGCCACCATGACCCGCGCCGAGGCGGAACCGATGGCGCCGGCGAGCAGGCGCTCGACAAACTGCACCAGATCGGCATCGGCCTGGCGCGTCTTTTTCAGGTCTAGTCCCCGGCTGCGGGCGTAATCGGCGAAAGCCTCGTCCGAGCGCTCGTGCCCCATGAAACGTTTGGCCAGCGCGTGCAGGTCCTCCACCGCGGCCGAGCCTCGCCACATGGGGGCGCCGGCGCCCTCCCTGGCCTGCCTGAAGACATCGACGAACAGGGTGGCCTGAATGCGTTCGATGGCGCTTTGCCGGTCCACCAACGATACCGCGACGTACGCTCCGACGTTCACCAGAAGGCTCCAAAACAGCGCATGGGGTATCTCGTCCAGGCCCTCCAGGCCAAACAGGGCATAGGGTTTCAGGAGGGCGATGCCGAACACCCCCTGGTCGGCGAACGCCGTGGGCAGCCAGCCCGAGCGCGCGAACGAGGGCAAAAGCAGGGTGTAGACCCAGGTCAGGAAACCGGCACACAAGCCGGCGATGGCGCCGCGCCTCGATCCGCCCTTCCAAAAGATTCCGCCGAAGATGGAGGGGGCGAACTGGGCGGCGGCGGTGAAGGAGACCAGGCCAATGGTGACCAGGGCGTAGGACCCGCCGATGAGGTGGAAATACAGGTACCCCAACAGCAGAATTAAGATGATGCTGACCCGTCGGATGGCCAGGAGCAGGCCGGAAAGATCCTTGTGCTCGGTCAGATGCAGGCGGTTCACGTGCAGCAGCACGGGCATCACCAGATCGTTGCAGATCATGGTGCTCAACGCGATGGTGGCGACGATCACCATGCCGGTGGCGGCGGAAAGCCCGCCGATGAAGACGAAGAGGGCCAGCCACGGGCGCTCCTCCGCCATGGGCAAGGCGAGCACGAAGGTGTCGGCATCGACCCCGCCGTCGGGGAAGCGCAGAAGGCCTCCGAAGGCGATCGGCAGCACGAACAGGTTGATCGCCAGAAGGTACAGCGGAAACAGCCAAATAGCCTTGTCCAGATGGTTTTCGTCGACGTTCTCGATCACCGCCATCTGGAACTGCCGGGGAAGACAGACGATGGCCATCATCGCCAGGAACGTCAGCGTTACCCAACCGCCCCCGGTCCCCTCCAGGGTCATGAGGCGCTCCACTTCGGGCACCGCGGCGGCGCGGCCGAACAGGTCGCCGGGTCCGTCGAACAGCCCGAAGGTGACGAACAGCCCGACGGCCAGGAAGGCCACGAGCTTGACTATGGATTCGAAGGCGATGGCGGCGACCATGCCTTCGTGATGCTCGGTGGCGTCGATGTGGCGGGTGCCGAAAAGGATGGAGAACGCCGCCATCAGCAGGGCCACGTACAGCGCCGTGTCGCCAAACAGCAGGGTCGCGCCCATCCGCGCCGGAGCGGCGACCTCGGGGTAATGGAAAAGCACGTTGTAGCTGTTGGAGACGGCCTTAAGCTGCAGCGAAATGTACGGCATTATCCCGACCACCGCGATCACCGTCACAAGGCCGCCCAGCAGGTGACTCTTGCCATACCGCGACGAGACGAAGTCCGCGATGGAGGTGATGCGGTGGACCTTGCTGATACGGATGATCTTGCGCAGGACGAACCAGCCCAAGGCGAACATCAACGTCGGGCCAAGGTAGATGGGAAGAAAGCCGACGCCGCTGGAGGCGGCACGCCCGACGCTGCCGTAATAGGTCCACGCGGTGCAGTAGACGGCCATGGACAGGGTGTAGATGTACGGGTTGGCGATCAGACTGCGCCCCGCGTCCGCCCGTTTGTCGCCATAGTAGGCGATAGCGAACAGCAGGCTGAGATAGCCGAATGCACTGACGAGGATGAGCCAGCCTGGCAACATCGCCCGGTGTCCCGTCAATCGTCCTCAGGCTCGCTGTCGGCGACGCTCCGGGCAGACGATTTGGCGCCGCCGCGCACCGGCCTGTTGAGTGCCAGCGCCATCAACGCGATGAGCACCGCCCAGGCGAGAAAAAGGTAGACGAAAAGAAGGGGCACGCCGAAGACCATCACACGCTCGCCGGCGTCGAAAACGTCCAGCAGGGGCGGATTGAAGGCGAGCACGCCGAGAAGAAACAGGGCCCCCATCCGTTCATTTCGCAGACGTGGTCCCGACATGTCCGTTCCTCCTCGTTCCTCCCCGTTCCACTGCGGCGCGCCGGCCGGGGCGCCCGCCTGGCGGGATACTAAAACTTCGCCTGTTGGGCGCGCACCGCGACGATCTTGTTCGAGGCGTCGACGGCCTGGTCCAGGGTGCGCACGCCCCGGGCCTCCAAGGCGTCGATCATGCGCAGGAAAACACCGGCCGTCACCAAGGAATCGCCCAACGCCGTGTGCCGCCCCCGCACCGGGATGCCGAAGCGCTCGGCGACGGCGTCCAGGGTGTGCTGCGGTGTGTGGTCGTGAAGAAAGACCGATAGAAGCAGGGTGTCCAACACCGGGTTATCGAGCGTGGCGCCGCACTCCGCTTCCTTCAGCTTGAGAAATTTCATGTCGAACGCGGCGTTGTGGGCGACCAGCACGGCGTTGCCGACGAACCTCTTGAATTGGGGCAGCACCAACTGAATGGGCGGCTTGTCCTTGACCATCTCGTCGGTGATCCCGTGGAACCGCACGGAGCTTCGGGGAATGTCCCGCCGGGGATTGACCAGCCGCGAGAACGATTCGCCCGTCAGGATGCGCCCGTTGACCACGCGCACGCCGGCGATGGAAACGATTTCGTCGCCGGCGGAGGGCTTGAGGCCCGTGGTTTCGGTATCGAAGACCACGAACGTCAGGGAATCGAGCAGCCGCTCCCCCAGCTCTCCCAGGTGTGTGGGCGCGCCAAGCAGGCGAAAGTCATAGAACTCGGGGCGGGACGGCAGGATCCTATCCGCCCCGGCCTGCGGACCCTGCGCCGCCAGCGGCAAAGGCAGGCGCAGGCGGGCGAACCCGTCCCGGTGGGGCTCGCTCCAGATCTCGGACTTGTGGTGCTCCAGCACGTCGCGCGCGGTCAGTCCGCCCAATGCGTCCTCCAGTTCGGCGTCGAGCCAGGAATCCAGCACCGAAGCCGGAATCGGCGTGCCCCTCCATATGACGTCCAGGTAAATGTGGCATTCACCGGACGCCGCCTCCAGGTCGAAGGCGTCGACATCGCCATGGTCGCGCACCCTGTGGACCAGATGGTCGAGCAGTTCCACCAGCGTGTAGCTGTCGCCGTGCAGCCATTGGGGGATGCCGGTCATCACCACCTCGACGGTCTTTTCCTCGCGCAGGCGCCGGACCAGGCCGTTCAACAGGTTGGCGGAGTAGATGTCGGCCATGGGCCAGTGCCCGGTGATCACCTCGCGGTACCCGGCGGCCAGGGTTGCCAGGCGCTGGCTCAGGTGTTCGCTTTCGTTGACGACCACGTCCTTGAACGCCGTCTGCTCGTCGGCCGCCATCAAGGGATTCGAGGCGAGCACCTCCGCCGCGGCGCGCAGGTTGGCCACCGGCTGGGCCAGGCCCTCGGTCGACTCGCGCAGGAGGCGGTCGCGTTTGCCCAGGGCCGCCAAGATCTCGGTGTTGTCCTCGAAGGTGATGACATAGCCGGTCGGTTTCCCGTGTGCGTCCGCGATCAGCCTCATTTGGCCCTCGAGCATGTAGCGGCCGTCCGCCGTCGTCCCTACGAAAGCCGTGGTCGGGGCCGGGGAATGGAGTTCCGGAGGCCCCTCGGCGACGACGTTGGTGAGCCCTTCGAGCGCGTGCAGGAATGGCTGGCGGTTGGTGACTCTGAACAGCGACCGGCCCAGCCCGAGCTCGCCGGCGACGTGCAGGAGCTCGAGGGCGCGGTGGTTATAGAGCAGGATCTGGTGGTTGAGGTTGCAGACGATTACGCCTTCCTGAAGATCGCGCAGGATCGCCTCCAGCTGCGCTTTCTGTTCCTCGATGCCGGTGGTGGCGCGGGCGACGGCCTCGTCCACGTTTCGCCGGGCGGTGGCCAGTTCCGCCGCCATCGCGCCCACCGCCCCGGACAGTTCGCCCAGGGCGCGGGCCTCGGTGAAGTCGATCTCGTGTTCGGGGTTGGCGTGGGTGGCCGTCTGCACGCCGCGGGCCAGGCTCAGCAGCGGCGCCACCAGGGCGCGGTCGAGAAAGGCCCAGCCGACGGCGAGGATCACGACAATCGCCACCGCCACGCCGCCGCCATAGACCATCAGGAGATCGCGCGCCTTTGGCCCGGCGGAACCGGCGTCGCCCAGCAGCCACAGGGCGGCGACGGCGATCGCCATGGCCAGGGCGAGGCCGGCGAAGGTGCAAATCAAGAGAACACGCAGGCCCATGGTTCCGGCGCCGATTTACCCGTTGGCCCCGGCTCCAAGGACCCGTTTCAACCGGTCGGTCAGTTCGCGGGTGGAAAACGGCTTGGTGATGTAGGCGTCGGCGCCCAGCGCCAGTCCCTTTTCCCGTTCCACCTCGCGGCCCCTGGCGGTGAGCATGATGATGTTGACGTCGTTCCACGCCGGATTGGCGCGGATGGTCTGGCAGACATCGTAGCCGTCGCGTTTCGGGATCATGACGTCGAGCAGGATGAGGTCCGGCGCCGCTTCCTCGACCGCTTTCAGCGCTTCCTCGCCGTCGCGCGCCACGCGCACCTCGTACCCCGCCTTCTTGATCACGTATTCCAGCGAAAGCACGATATTGGGTTCGTCTTCGACGACCAGCACGGATTTTGTCATTCCCATCCTCCCTGTGTTCCCAAGGAAGTGCTGGCTTCAACGACGCAAACCGCATCCTACCACGTATCCGCCGGCGGTTTCACGTGTTCATCCAACCGCCGCCGGCCGGCCCGTTGCTATGGCGGCGGCGAACGGAGTACAAACGGGCCGCCTTACCCGGAGACAGCCGTGGCCGCCCACCAATACGTCTATGTGATGAAGCACCTGACCCGGAGCTTTCCCGGGGGGCGCGAGGTCCTGAAGGGGATCACGCTGTCCTTTCTGCCCGGCGCCAAGATCGGCGTGCTTGGGGTGAACGGCGCCGGCAAGTCGACGTTGCTCAGGGTGATGGCCGGCCTGGACACCGAATTCGGCGGCGAGGCGTGGGCCGCCGACGGCGTGCGCGTGGGATACCTGGAACAGGAGCCCGGGCTGGACCCGTCCAAGGACGTGGAAGGCAACATCATGGAGGGGCTGGGCGAAACCAAGGCGCTGCTCGACCGCTTCGCCGAGGTCAGCGCCCGTTTCGCCGAGCCCATGGACGACGACGCGATGACCGCGTTGCTGGCCGAACAGGGGGAGTTGCAGGAGCGCATCGACGCCGCCCGCGGCTGGGAGCTGGAGCGCACCCTGGAGGTCGCCATGGACGCCTTGCGCTGTCCGCCCGGCGACGCCGACGTGACCAGGATCTCCGGCGGCGAGAGGCGCCGGGTGGCGCTGTGCCGGCTGCTGCTCGAGCGCCCCGACATCCTGCTCCTGGACGAGCCCACCAACCATCTGGACGCCGAATCCGTGGCCTGGCTGGAACGCTTCCTCCAGGAGTACGAGGGCACGGTGATGATCGTCACCCACGACCGCTATTTCCTCGACAACGTGACGGGATGGATCCTGGAACTGGACCGCGGCCGCGGCATTCCCTACGAGGGCAACTACTCGTCGTGGCTGGAGCAGAAGCAAAAACGCCTGGCCCAGGAGGAAAGCCGGGAGAGCGCCCGCCAACGGATCCTCAAGCACGAACTGGAATGGATCCGGTCTTCGCCCCGCGCCCGCCAGGCCAAGGGCAAGGCGCGAATCACGGCGTACGAGTCCCTGCTGGCCGAGGCCGCGGAGCGGCAGCCGGGAACCGCCCAGATCGTCATTCCGCCCGGTCCCCGGCTCGGCGACCTGGCGATCGAGGCCGAGCATCTACGCAAGGGGTACGGCGACACCCTGCTGATCGAGGACCTGAGCTTCCGCCTGCCGCCCGGCGGCATCGTCGGCGTCATCGGCCCCAACGGCGCCGGCAAGACGACACTGTTGCGCATGATCACCGACGGCGAACGGCCCGACGGCGGCACCCTGCGCATGGGCGAGACGGTGGTGCTGGGCTATGTCGACCAGTCCCGGGACGCCCTCGATCCCGCCAAGTCCGTGTGGGAGGAAATCAGCGGCGGCCAGGACGAGGTGGAACTGGGCCGGCGCAGGATGCAGAGCCGGGCGTACGTCGCCCAGTTCAACTTCAAGGGGGCGGACCAGCAGAAGAAAGTGGGACAGCTGTCCGGAGGCGAGCGCAACCGGGTGCACCTGGCCAAGATGCTGAAGGCGGGCGCCAACGTGCTGCTTCTCGACGAGCCGACCAATGATCTGGACGTGGAAACCCTGAGGGCGCTGGAGGACGCACTGGCTGCCTTCGCCGGCTGTGTGGTGGTGGTCAGCCATGACCGGTGGTTCCTCGACCGCCTGGCCACCCACATCATCGCCTTCGAGGGCGACAGCCAGGTGGTCTGGTTCGAGGGCAACTATGCCGACTACGAGGCCGACCACCGGCGCCGCCTCGGCGCCGACGCCGACCAGCCCCGGCGCATCAAATACAAGCGCCTGCAGCGCGGTTGACCTCCGGCGCCGCCGGTGCGGTCGCGGGTTCACGCAAGCGAGTACCTAAGGACCCGCGGCGGTGGCTTCCCGGTACACCCGCCGGGCCCAGCCGCGCAGGCCCCTTTCGCCACGGCCCTTCCCGGCGCCGCCCGGCAGCCAGTCGCGGACGGGGATGGAAAACCCGCTTTTGGGCCGCGCCAGCACGGCCCCGGGCAGGGGCGTCGCCGGGGTCCGCGCCATGGCCCCCTTGTCGGGTCCGCCGGGCCGGCCCAGATGGGGAGCGAGGATGCGGAACAGTCGGGCGTCGACGAAGGGCACCCGTATCTCCAGGGAATGGGCCATGCCGGCCCAGTCGGCGTCGCGCAGCAACTGGTTCCGCATGTACCAGGCCATCTCCAGGGCCGCCACCTTGCGCCGGGGCTCAGGAATCCGCGATGCGCAGTCCTCGAGCCGGACCAGGGGCTTGAGCGCCTGCCATCCCTCGCGCGCCATGTCGGGCTCCAGCACGTCGGCCAGTTCCCAGGGCATGAACAGGCCCCGGCGCAGCAGGTAGGCCTCGCCATAGGTCGTCCCGTATTCGAGCAGCCCGGCCAACTTGGGCGAGGTCAGTCGCTTCGCCAGCGGCGCCGAAACGACGCGCACGGCACGGCCCACGGCGCCGAGGCCCCTGAACCGGCCGAGGCCGCCGACCAGGGCCGGGAGCTGGCGGAAGCTGTCGTAGCCGCCGAACAGCTCGTCGCCGCCGAGGCCCGACATGGCTACCTTGAGGCCGAGCGAAGCCGCGGCCCTGGCGACGAAATAGACGTTGACGCCGTCGATGGTGGGCTGGTCCATGGCCGCGAACACGTCCGCGAGGTGGTCGCGGAACGCCGCCCCGGCGACCCATTCCGTGCGGTGCCGCGTGCCGTACGTCCGCGCCACCTCTTCGGCCAGGGGCACCTCGTCCCGCGGACTGCCCCGGAATTCCTCGAAACCCAGGGTCATGGTGTCCAGGTTCGCGCCGTGGCACTCCGACGCCAGGCCGACGATGGTCGCCGAATCCAGGCCGGCGGATAGAAACACGCCCACCGGCACGTCGGCCACCAGATGATGGCGCACGCTGTCCGACAGCGCCGCCCGCAGGTCCGCCGGAGGCCCGTCCGTGCTTTCTCCAAACGCCGCCGCGACGTCGAAATGGCGGTCCATGCGCCGGGTCCCCGCGGCATCCACCCACAGGGTATGGCCCGCCGGCAGGGCGTGGACGGCGCGATACAGCGTGTGGGGCTCGGGCACATAGCCGAACAGGAAGAATCCCGCGTGCCCGGCCGCATCCGCCGCGCCGTCCACCCGGCCGCCGCCGAGCAGCGCCTTGACCTGGGAGGCGACGCGCAGCGTCTTGCCGTCGTCGGCGTAATAGAGCGGCTTGATGCCGAAGGGATCGCGCGCCAGGAGCAGGCCCTGCTTCGCCTCGTCCCACAGGGCAAACGCATACATGCCGCGCAATTCGTGCACCATGTCGGCGCCCAGGGCGTCGTACAGGTGCAAAAGCACTTCCGTGTCCGACCCGGTGGTGAAGACGCGGCCCTGGGATTCCAGGCCCTCGCGCAAGGCGCGGAAGTTATAGATCTCGCCGTTGTAGGTGATGCGGTAGCGCCCGTCGGCGAAGTCCATGGGCTGGGCCGCGGCCTCGCTGAGGTCGATGATGGCGAGGCGCCGATGGGCCAGCCCGACGCGGCCGTCGGCGGCGATCCATGCGCCCTCGCCGTCGGGGCCGCGGGCGCGCATGGCTTCGCGAAGCGTCACCAGCTCGGCCCTCTCCACGTCGGCGGCGTCCGGGCGGTAGGCGAATATGGCGGCGATCCCGCACATGGCGAGGGTTAGTACCTTCTTTGCACCCCCGGCGCAAATCGGGGTACAAAGGGCGCCATGAAGCAGGTCATCCAGAGCCCCCGCACGGGCAGGCTGGAGGTGCGCGAGGTGCCCGCGCCCAAGGTGACGGCGGGCCACGTCCTGGTGCGCACGCGGGCGTCGCTGATCTCGGCGGGCACCGAACGCATGTCGGTGGAGTTCGCCCGCAAAAACCTGGCCGGCAAGGCCAAGGCGCGCCCCGATCTGGCCAGGCAGGTCATTACCAAAGCGCGCCGCGACGGCCTCAGGGCGACCTGGGACGCGGTGCTGGCGCGGCTCGATGAGCCCATGCCGCTGGGCTACTCGGCGGCCGGCGAGGTGGTCGCCGCGGGCGCCGGGCTGGAGGGGGTCTTCCGGGTCGGTGAGCGGGTCGCCGTGGCCGGCGCCGGCCTGGCCAACCACGCCGAGCTCAACGTGGTGCCGCGCGCCCTGGTGGCGCCGGTTCCCGACGACGTGCCCGACGAGGAAGCCTGTTTCGCCACCCTGGCCGCCATCTCGCTTCACGCCGTGCGCACACTGGGCCCCGGTCTCGGCGACGTGGTGGCGGTGCTCGGCGTCGGTCTGGTCGGCCAGCTGGCGGTGCAGCTATTGACCCTTTCAGGGGCCAGGGCCGTGGCCCTGGACTACAATCCCGGGCGCCTGGACCTGGCCCGGCGCCTGGGCGCCCTGGCCGCCCTCGACCTCGCCGACGGCGGCGTCGAGGAGGCGGTCTCGGCGCTGACCGGCGGAGTGGGGTGCGACGGCATCCTCATCGCCGCCGCCACAGACTCCAGCGAACCCCTTGCCACCGCCGCGGCCATCGCCCGCGACCGGGCGCGGGTGTGCATGGTGGGGGCCACGGGAACCGCGTTTCCGCGCCGGGAATTCATGCAGAAAGAGTTGAACCTGGTGGTCTCGCGCTCCTACGGCCCGGGCCGCTACGACGAAGACTTCGAGGGCCGCGGCGTGAAGTATCCGGCCGGCTTCGTGCGCTGGACGGAAACGGAGAACCTGGCCGAGTGCGTGCGCCTGATGGCGCCCACCCTCGCCCGGCGGCTCGACGTGGCGCCGCTGATCAGCCACCGCTTCCCCCTGGACGAGGCGGAGGCGGCCTATGCCATGGTCACCGGCGCCAGCCCGCTGCGCCGGAGCGCCAGCAAGGCGAGCGAGGCGAGCGAGCCCCACCTGGGCGTGGTGCTGACCTACGGCGGCCAGCCGGCGGACGCCGCGGCCGCCGGCGCACGGGTGCCGGGCCCGTCCTTTGCGGCGCCGTCGGCAGGCACCGCGGGGTGCGTTCTCGGGGTCATCGGGGCCGGCAACTTTGCCCGCACCGTGCTGCTGCCGGAACTGAAGAAGCTGACCGGCGTCCGTCTTCACACCGTGGTCGCCCGGCGCGGCGCGTCCGCCGAGAAAAGCCGGCACACCTTCGGCTTCGCCCATGCCGGCGCCGACGAGGCGGCGGTCCTGGAAAACCCCGACATCAATGCCGTTCTCATCGCCACCCGCCACGACAGCCACGCCGAACTGACGGCCCGTGCCCTGGAAGCGGGCAAGGCGGTGCTGGTGGAAAAGCCGCTGGGCCTCGACCGCCAACAGATCAACCGGGTGATCGAGGCCCGCAACGGCTCGGCCGGCTTTTTCCAGGTCGGCTTCAACCGCCGCTTCGCGCCCACGGCGGTCACCGTGCGCGACCGGCTTCGGGGGACGGCGGGGCCCAAGTTCGTGCTTATCCGGGTCAACGCCGGCCCCCTGCCGGCGGATCACTGGGCCCACGCCGCCGACGAGGGCGGCGGACGGATCCTCGGCGAGGTCTGCCACTTCGTTGACCTGGCGCGCTTTCTCGTCGGCGCCCCCATCGCGTCGGTGCTGGCGGACACCGGCGAGGCGACGGCAGGTATCAGCGACGACGTGACCCTGACCCTGCGCTTCGCCGACGGCAGCCTGGCCACGGTCGCCTATACGGCCCTCGGCGACATGGCTTTCGGCAAGGAACGGATCGAGGCCTACGCGGGCGGCGCCGTGTTCACCATCGACGACTTCCGCACGCTGGTGGTCGCCGAGGACGGCCGCGTCGCCTCGCACGGCAGCCGCCGGCGCCAGGACAAGGGCTTCGCGGGGGCGCTCAAGGCCTTCGCCGGCGCCGTCGCCGCCGGCGGACCGGCGCCGGTGGACGAGGCGGAAGTGGTGGAAACCAGCTTCGCCACCATCGCGGTGCTGGAATCCCTCAGGGCGGGAACGCGGATCGATTTGTAGGGGGCGGGGGACCGGCGCGGATTTTTTCGGGGCTTCGCCCCGCACCCCATGATAAGAAGGGGAGCCGGGGAGCGGCGCCCCGCACCGGGGGCAAAATCCGTCCTCGCAGCCGAAGGAATCGCCATGGATCTCGACGCGTATTTCTCGTCGGAGATGGAAGAGCACGAACAGGTGCTCGGCGCCACCCGCGAGGCCTTGCGCGTACCCTTCGCGCGGCTGGTCGACGTGTGCCTGAAGGCGGCCAGAAACGGCAACAAGATCGTCTTCTTCGGCAATGGCGGCAGTGCCGCCGACGCCCAGCACCTGGCCACCGAGCTTGCCGTGCGCTACGAGCGGGACCGCGCCCCCATCGCGGCGCTGGCGCTGACCACCGACACCTCGATGTTGACCGCGATCGGCAACGACTACGGGTTCGACGACCTGTTCGCGCGCCAGGTCGAGGCCCTGTGCCGCCCCGGCGACGTGGTCATCGGGATTTCCACCTCCGGCGACAGCGAGAATGTCATCCGGGCGCTGGAGGCGGCGCGCACCCTGGATGCCGTGGCGGCGGGCTTCGGCGGCCGCGACGGCGGCCGGATGCGCGGCCTCGCCGATCCCTTGTTGGTGGTGCCGTCGGACGACACCGCCCGCATCCAGGAGATGCACATCACCCTCGGCCACATGCTGTGCGGGGCGCTGGAGACGGAGCTGTCGCCGCCATGACCGACCCGCCGCGCCGGAGCGCCAGCGAGGAGAGCGAGGCGAGCCGCTCGGCCTTGGTGCCCCTGGTCGAGGCGCTGGGCGGGGCCCGGGTCCTTTGCCTCGGCGATCTCATGCTGGACCGCTTCGTCCATGGCGAGGTCGAACGCATCTCGCCCGAGGCGCCGATCCCCGTCCTTCGGGTGATCGGCGAGTCCGCCATGCTCGGCGGCGCCGGCAACATGGTGCGCAACCTGGCGGCGCTGGGGGGCCGGGTCCGCTTCATCGCCGTCGTCGGCGACGATCCGCCCGCCGGCCAGATCAGGACGTTGCTGGATGAGCACGAGGGCGTGGAGGCGACCCTGGTCGTCGACGGCTCCCGCCGGACCTCCGTCAAGACCCGCTTCCTCGCCGGCACCCAGCAGATGATGCGGGCCGACCGCGAAACCACGACGGCGGTGGAGACACCCATCGCCGGTCAAATCCTCGACGCCGCCACCCAGGCCGTGGCCGAATGCGCCGTCGTCGTGCTGTCGGACTACGGCAAGGGGGTGCTTGGCGCCGACGTGGCGGGGGCGGTCATCGCCGCCGCCCGCAGCGCCGGCAAGCCCGTCGTCGTCGATCCCAAGGGAACCGATTATTCGCGCTACCGCGGCGCCAGCCTTCTCACGCCGAACCGCCGCGAGCTCGGCGAGGCCGCCCGCATGCCCGTCGGCAGCGACGACGAAATCGCCGCCGCGGCCCGCGCATTGATAGCCGAATGCGGCGTCGACGCGGTGCTCGTCACCCGCAGCCGCGACGGCATGACCCTGGTCACGGGCGAGGGCGAGGTGACCCGCCTGGAGGCCGAGGCCCGCGAGGTGTTCGATGTCTCGGGCGCCGGCGACACCGTGGTGGCGACCCTGGCCGCCGCGCTGAGCATCGGGGCGGACCTGACCAGCGCCGCGGCGCTGGCCAACGTCGCCGCCGGCATCGTGGTCGGCAAGGTGGGCACGGCCGTGGCCTACGCCGGCGACGTGATCAGCGCGCTGCATCACCAGGAACTCACCAGCGCCGAGGCCAAGGTGGCGGCGCTGGGTCCGGCCCTGGACCGTATCGATGTGTGGCGGCGCGGCGACCTGAAGGTGGGCTTCACCAACGGCTGCTTCGACCTGCTGCACCCCGGCCACGTGTCCCTGCTGTCCCAGGCCAGGCAGGCCTGCGACCGGCTGGTGGTGGGATTGAACAACGATGCATCGACCCGGCGCCTCAAGGGGCCGGACCGCCCGATCCAGACCGAAGCGGCCCGCGCCGCGGTGCTCGCCTCGCTGGCGACGGTGGACCTGGTCGTCATCTTCTCCGGGGACACGCCGCTGGATTTGATCGAGGCGATCCGCCCCGACGTCCTGGTCAAGGGCGCGGACTACGCGTTGGACGCGGTGGTCGGCGCCGATGTTGTGCAGGGCTACGGCGGCCGCGTCCTGCTGGTCGACCTGGAACCGGGCCACAGCACGACGGCCACCATCGCCCGCATGGCAAGATAGGGCGCACGGCGCCGAAGGACGGGTCCGGATCAGCCCTCGCCGCCGCCGAGGTCGGAGACCGGGCTGGGCAGCAAGCCCTGGCCTGGGTCCGGGCGCGGTCCCAGACCCGGCAGGGGGCGCGCCGGCACCCGTTGGTGGGCGGCGGACATGAAATCCTTCCACAGCCTTGCCGGCAGGCCGCCGCCGGTGACCTTGCGCATGGGCCGGCCGTCGTCGTTGCCCATCCACACGCCGGTGACCAGTTGGGCGCTGTATCCGACGAACCAGGCGTCGCGGAAGTTCTGGCTGGTGCCCGTCTTGCCGGCGACGGGCCGGGACAGCCGCGCGGCGCGCCCGGTGCCCGACGTAATGGCGTCCGAGAGCATGGCGTTCATGGCCGCCACGTGCGCCGGCTTCACCACCCGGCCGGGACCGGAACCGGCGCGCTTGTAGAGCACGCGGCCGGCGGCGTCGCTAATCGCCTCGATCCCGTAGGCCCAGATGCCGATGCCGCCGTTGGCGAACGGCGCGTAGGCCCCGGTCAGCTCGATCAGGCTGACCTCGGCGGCGCCGAGCGCCAGGCTGGGCGTCGGCCTGAGCCGGGCGGTCAGCCCTAAGCGCCGCGCCACATCGATGACCCGGTCCCGGCCCACCCGTTCCGCCACCTGGACGGCGACGGTGTTGATGGACTGGGCCAGGGCCTGGGCCACGGTGACCTGGCCGCGATACCCGCGGCCGAAGTTCCTGGGACGCCAGTTTCCCACCGCCACCGGGGCGTCGGTGAAGCGCGAGTCAGGCGCCAGGCCCGCCTCCAGCCCGGCCAGGAAGACAAAGGGCTTGAAGGCCGAACCCGGCTGGCGCAGGGCCTGGGTGGCGCGGTTGAACTGGCTCAGGCCGTAGTCGCGCCCCCCGACCATGGCGCGCACGGCGCCGTCGGGCGCCATCGCCACCAGGGCCGCCTGGGAAATGCCGGCCGCCCGTCCGGCGCCCCTGAGCAGGGTCCCGACGCGGGCCTCGGCCAGGCGCTGCAGGCGCGCATCCAGGGTCGTCGTCACGGTGATGTCGCGGTCGCCGGGGGAGACGTAGCTGGCCACCTGCTCCACCACCCAGTCGGCGAAGTAGCGGCCCATGCGCCCCTTCCCGGAGCCGGCGAGGCGGACCTTGCGGGCCTTGGCGGCGCGCGCCCGGGCCGGCGACAGGTAGCCGGCGGCGACCATGTTGGCCAGCACCTGGGCGGTGCGTTTCGCCGCGCGGCGCGGATTGGCGAGCGGGTTGTCCCGGGACGGCGCCTTGAGAAGCCCGGCCAGCATGGCGGCCTCGTAGGTGGAGACATGGCGGGCGGACTTGGCGAAGTACCGGCGCGCCGCCGCCTCGACGCCGAAGGCGCCGGCGCCCAGATAGACCCGGTTGAGATAGACCGTGAGGATCTGCGTCTTGGCGAACCTGTGCTCCAGCCACAGGGCCAGCAACAGCTCCTGGATCTTGCGTTTGAGGGTGCGCCTGGGCGTCAGGAACAGGTTCTTCGCCACCTGCTGGGTAATGGTGCTGCCGCCCTGGACGATGGCGCCGGCGCGCAGGTTGGCGAAAGCGGCGCGCGCCAGGCCGATCACGTCGAGCCCGAAATGGCCGTAGAAGCGCCGGTCCTCGGTGGCCAGCACGGCCTGGGGCAGGGCCGGCGGCAGGTCTTCGAGGCCGACCGGCATGCCGTAGAGATCGCCGAGCCTGGCCAGGACCGAGCCGTCGGCGGCGGCGATGGTCACCGTCGGACGGCGCGAGGCGGCCAGCGCCCGGTCGACGTCGGGCAGGTCGTAGGCGTACCAGGCGACCATGGCGCCGAGGCCGACGATCCCCCACACGGCCAGGGTCGCCGCCCACCTGACAGCCGCACCCAGCCACGCCCGCCGGCGCGCCCGGCGCGCCGCCTTGCGTTCCCAGGGGCGGCCCGTGGCGGGCCGGCGCCGTTTGGCTCTGGCCCCGCGGGCCGCCGGTCCGCTCCCCCGCCCTGCTCTCGCCATGGGACCGATTGTCGGACGGCTACGGTTAGAATTGGGTTAATGGCCGGCGGGTTGCGGGCACGCCGATGTCGGCCGGCATGGCGATGGGCCCTACGTCCATTCCCCGATCCAGCGCACCTAAATGCCGTGGGTGGAAATTTGGCCGCATACGATACCCGGCAGCGGCCCAGCCGACGACGGGACGTCCCTACTCCCCTACTCCAGTTGCGATTTCAGATCTTCGCCAATCTTGGTGAGCAGGGCCTCGCCTTCCGGGCTTTCGGCGGTGATGTCGAACCCGAAATCCTCGTCAAGGTCCACCAGAATCTTATGACCATCGATCGTCAAAAACCATCTCCGGTCAAAAGGGCTGTCGGCTTTTTTCGTTACTTTTGCGCCGTAATCCGATTCGAGAAATCCGACCAGCTCCTCCATCACCTCGTAGGCCAGCCGGTTCTCGGGGGTAATTTGGACGACCAATGCGCCCTGGAGGTTTCGCGCAGTAGTTACGGTTTTTTTTCCCATACCACTTTCTCCGCCTGAGCCCTCATTTTCTCCGCTTCAGGCCCAGTGCCTTGTCTACGATCGGATTCGATTTGCTGGCGCGGTCGATTATATACCTCCAGATGCCGTCTCCCTCGAAACCTTCGTTGCGAGCTTTTTGAATCATCTCCTCGAACGTCCGATTGGGAGACAGCGTCTTTGCCCCTTCAAGGTCCTTCATAGCCTCTCGCCCAGTATCGCGGGCTTCGTTTCTCAAACGATGCGCCAGCTTTGCCTGCACATCCAAGGGCCGGCTGCCATCGAGCGCGTCGGGAATCGCATCGAGCTGCTGATGGTACCACTTACGCGCCTTCACGTTGCCAAGGGATCGCGGAGCGGGGATATTCCGCGCCAGCGTGGCGAGCCTACCGGCACCGGCAGTTCCGGCGCCGACGAGGGTGAGGACGTTCGCCTCCTGAACCTCTTTCTTGGACAGGATCCGGCCGCTGAACGGATTGACGGGATCGAGCCCCGCCATCCCCCGCAGCCCGGCGATGGCGTCTCCGAGCGGCTTCACCGTCAGTTGACCGAGAAGAGTGTTCTCGACGAACTCGTGGCGGAAGGACGGCCGGCGTAGCTCGCCCGTTGGGCGGTTCGGTTGTCCGTCCGCAAAGAGGCGGTCCGTGCCGCGCCCGCCGAGCCCGCGGAGCGGAATGTCGGCAACGACCTGGCGAACCAACTCCAGGCGCCCGGTCCTGGTCAATCGTTGTTGCAGCCTGGACAATCGTTCTCGTGCGCGTTTGAACTCGGGGCTTCCGGGTTGCAGTCCTTCCAGTTTGTCGAATTCCGCCTTGGCGTCGGCAATCCGCCGCTTCTGCACGCCGCTCAGTCCGTCCGTCCCGAGCTTCCGGGCGCTGGGGACGACATCGGCGTCGGGTCCGCTTCCGCGTGGGGCGCCGTCTTCCGGCGTATCGTCGTCCGGGCCGGCGCGGGGTTCGGGTTCATCGCCACCACTACGCTTTTCCCCGCCGTCCCCGGCATCCACGGCTCCGCCGTCGGCCGGCGTATCCTTTTCGCCGTCCGCGCCGCCTTCACCCGCGACGGGATCTTCGGACGGGAGGACTCCTCGCGCCAATTTCTCCTCCGC
>JBHHXI010000034.1:0-23108 GCA_046756945.1 Rhodospirillales bacterium | reverse complement strand
GGTCGCCGGACCGCCCGTGGCCGCCGGTCATGCCGACGTACGAGAGGTTTGATATCAGTTGGTGAGGGGCAGGGTGAAGACCTGTCCGGGATAGATCAGGTCCGGATCGCGGATCTGGTCCCTGTTGGCCTCGAAGATCATGGTGTACTGGATGCCGTCGCCATAGGCGCGGCGCGCCAGGCGCCACAGACTGTTGCCCGGCTGCACGACGACCACGGTACCGGGGCGAATCCCCGTCAACGGCTCGGCGCGGGCGAACGGAAAGGCCAGGCGGGCGAGGACCTTGCCGTTGGCGTCCACGTGATCGACGCGCAGGGTATACAGCCCGGGGACGACGGTTCTGTCCGGGCTTAAGCGCCAGATACCGTCGCTGCCGGCCCTGGCGCGCCCGATGAAACGGTTGTTCAGATAAAGCTGCACCAGGGCGCCGGGCCGGGCATGGCCGCTGAGGCTCAAACGCCCGGCGTCGTCGTAATCCACCGTATCGACGCTGAGCCCGGCACCCATGCCCCCGCCCGAGGGTTTCGCCGGCGCGGCCGCCGGTTCCGGCACGGCGGCCAGGGAGCCCCCCGGCAAGGCCCTGGTCGCGGGCGGCGCGGCCCCGGTCGCGGGCGGCGCGGCCCCGGGGGTCGGCGCCAGGGCGGCGAACCTGGGCGGTCCGGCCGCCGGTTCCTGCTTCCCGATCGCCGGTTTCTGCAGGACAGTGCTGGGACCCGTCCCCTTGCGGGGAACCATCAGGGCCAGTGGCTGGGACGGCGTCTCCGTGGGACGTCCGGCGATGTCCTTGCCCTTTTCCGGCACCACCAGGACAACCACCGATTCCGACTGCACGGCTTCGCCGCTCTTCTTGCGTATCTCCAGGCCCAACTGGCGGCTGCCGGACGCCAGCGGTTTCTCCGGCACGAACACCCATTCGCCGCGCTCATCGGCGGTGACCTCGCCGAGGGATTTTTCTTTATCGAGAATGGTGACGGTGCTGCCCGGTTTGGCCCGTCCCGCCATCACGGCTTCCCCCTCCGGGGTGACGCGCACGACGTCGAACCTGAGGGGCTCCGACGCGTTTTTTTTCGCCTTGCGCGCAACCGGGGGCGCCGAGCGCCCGGCGTCCCGGGCCGCCGCCTGTTCGGCCGGGGGGGCGACCTCGGTCGCTTCCTCCTGCCAAAGAACGTAGTTCAGTCCGATGGCGACAATGACGACACCGACGCCAACGGTGATTAACAGCAGCGACCTGTTCACCTTGAAATGCACCGTGAACGAATTTGCCAGAACGCGCCTCGGACGACATTAATACGGCCGGCGGGACGGCGCAACGCCGACGCGCCCGACGGCCCTCAGCGGCCCCGGCGAACCCGGGCCCGCAACCGGCGGATGCCGGCCCTGAGCGCAACCAGCACCAAAGGGGCACTCCAGAACACCAGGGGATCGTAAAAGAATTCCGACAGCCATTCCAACATCGCTCACCTCGCCGTCGCGATGCGCAACCGCGGGAAAAACGCCCCCACCCGGCGCCGGTAGCGCAGGTATTCCTCTCCGAATATCCTGATCAGGCGCCGTTCCTCGTAATAGCCGCCGATGACCATGTAGGCCGCATACATGGCGGTATAGACGAGGTTGTTGAGCGATGGCCCGCTGGTCAGCAGGAACAGGAGCCCGGCGGCCAGCATCGGGTGGCGCACCCATCCGTACAGGCCGCCCGTCACCAGGCGATGGGTTCCGAACAAGCGGAGGTCCGCCTGCCGGACCGGCCTGCCGAGCAACGCCAGGACTCCCCGCCTGGCCTGGGTGAGGCCGAGGAACTCCAGGTAATCGCTTTGCAGGAAGGCCACATACAGCAAGGCGATGGAGCCCAGGTGGACGGCGGTGACGATCTGCCACAGCCATTCCGGATAGACGACGAGCCAGACGTCGTTGTCCAGGTTTCGCGCCCAGTGCACGGTGGCGACCCCCCAGTACAGGGCGGCGTAACTGAGGGCGCAATAGAGCACGCGCCAGAAATGTTCGACAAAGAACGGACTGATCCAGCGGGCCAGCGCGTTCTTGCAGGGCTCCTGGGCGCCGACGGAGTGGAGCAGGCCGAACACGGCGAACGCCGCCATGGACGCCGAGTAATCGCCAAGCAGGGAAACGAGACTCATGGCGGCGTTTCGTCCCTCACGGGCGGCGGCGAGACGGTGCGCGCGCCCACCCCCCCGGGGGCCGTCATCCGACCCGCGGCCGTGGGGCGGAGATTTCCGCCCCATGGAACCTGCGGACGGTTTGCCCTCCAGCGGGCGGTCGGTTGCCCCTGGAAAAGCCGGTGCAGCCGCCGCCGCCGATCAGCCCCGGGCCCGTGTCATTTGGCGCTCTGTGACTGCTTGGAGAAGCCTTTGAAGCCACCACCGGCCTCGAAGGTCTTGACCGCGGCCTTCAGGTCGTCGAACTCGGTGCAGCCGAAGGTGCAGATATCGTCGAGCCGGGCCAGTTGCTTCTTCGCCAGATCCAGTTTGCCCTGCTTCAGGTACAGCTCGCCCAGGTATTCGTTGGCCCCTTTGTGGTCCGGATTCATGGCCAGCACCTTCTTGTAGAGATCGAGCGAGATCTCGTTCTGGCCCAGTTGGCGGTGGCTGAAGGCCAGATAGTTCAAGGCGTCGGCGTGGTTCGGATTCCTCGCGACCACCTGCTGCAAGAGCGGGATGGCGCGGTTGTAATTTCCCGCCTTGACCGCCTTCACCCCCTGCTCATACGTGCTGGGCGGTTGGGCGCTCGGCCGCTTCGAGGAACTGCTCGAGCCCGCGGCCATGGCCGTCGACGCCAATCCCAGGGTCAACACGACGGCCAGAAGATACCGATACTTGCGTGTCATGGTTTTTCTCCCTTTTTGATCGCGTCGAGGGCAATTTCCCGCCCACGGCGCATTTGGGCCCGGTTCCGGCGCATCGCCGGTCCGGGCCTACCGAATGGCGATTGTCCCCTCCATGCCGAACGACTCGTGAAGGAAGACCGTGCATTTGAGGTGGAAAGAGCCTTTCCGGACGGCAACGAAATACAGGTCCTTGACGGCGCCGGCCGGAACCTCGATGGACACCACGTAAGGCTGCGTGGTGACGGTGCCGCCGGAGACCAGCCTGCCCGCCGCGATGGCCTTGAAGAAGCCTTCCGATACGAACGTGTGGCTTCTCTGGCCCGTATTGCGAATACTGAGCCGGTACGGCGCGCCCTGGCGGAAGACCAGTTGCGCCGGGGCGAACCGGAATTCCGACACTGTCACCGCGACCGCCTCGGCGCCTGACCAGTCGACGCCCGCCGTCCGTTGCGCCACGTCCGTCACGTAACCGGGCGGGGGCTTCTCCTGGACCACGTCTCCTCCGGCGCATCCCGCAAGGAGCGCCAGGACCGCGCCCCCGACGATCCCGACAAGCCGTGGACTTCTAAGAACCGAGTTCATCATAAAACACTTCCGCAATTCTCAGCATCTCGCTGCGGTTGAGATCCCCCGACAGCGCAAAGCCGCGCGGGCCGTCGAGCCAGTACAGGACATTCACATCCCGTGCGCGGGTGAACTGGAACGCGATTTCGCGGTCGTTTTGAATGTCGGCGCGCAGATAGATGGCGATCCGCTTGCCCGCCCCGTCCTCGTACATGAGCTGGGCCGCCGGCCCGTCGCCGGCCGGCAGCAGGCGGCCGCCGATGAGCCGGAAACCCACATCGGAAAGCGTCGGAGCCTCGATGCGCGCCCCGATCCGCCGCGACAGCCACTGCACCAGCTGCGTCTGCCTGTCCGCCGTGACCTCCACGGGGTGCTGGATCTCGGGCACGTAGACGAGATGCGCCGCCGCCGCCTGGCGGGCGAAGTCCGACCACGCCGGCGGCTCGATCGAGGCATCGCGCCACAGCCAGCCGCCGATCCCGCCGACGGCCACGGAGAGCGCGACGAGTGCGGCGACGCGCAAAACGGAGCGCACGCCCGTCGGCCCTGGAACGCGCCCCCGGGCCGCCGCCCGCAAAAGGCGCGCCGGTATCGGCTCCTCCAGCACGGGCTCGTATTTGGCGCGCAGGGCGGCGTTCAGGTCCTTGTACCCGTCCACCTCCTCGGCAATTTCCGGATGGTCCGCCAAATGCCTGGCCACGTCCGCGTGCCGCGCCGGGTCCAGCCGCCCGTCGACAAATCCCAGGAGATCCTCGTCCGTGATGTTGGGTATCCGTTCGCTCATTTGACCCTTCTCAGATGGGCGGGAGGGGTGCCGGCCATCAAGGCGCGCAACTGTTTGCGCCCACGGTGCAGACGCGACATCAAGGTGCCCACCGGGACGGCGAGGACGGCGGCGGCTTCCTGGTAGGTCATGTCCTCCACGCCGACCAGCAACACCGCCGCCCGTTGGTCAACGGAGAGGCCGCCAAGGGCGCGGTCAAGGTCCGCGATCTCGACATTGATTTCCTGGACCGGGTGCACGGACGGGCCCTCCACATGGTCGATCAGGGGTATGACGACCGGTTGACGGCTCTGCCGCCGGACGGAGGAGACGAAGAGATTGTGGAGTATCGTGAACAGCCAGACCCGGATATCCCCCTGCCCGTGAAACAGGTGCGACCGGCTCCATGCGCGTTCGAGGCAGTCCTGGACCAGATCATCGGCGCGGGTACGGTCGGCGACAAGGGCGCAGGCGTACCTGCGCAAGGACGGAATTTGCCCGACCATGAGCCTTCCCAGGTCAGCCACGTGCCTTATCCATGCCGTACCCCGGTGCCCCACGCCCGGCCCCGGCGGCGCCGGCGCTCAGCCCGCACCGCGCAACCCCTGTGCCGCCGGTCCATCCCGGCGGCGGCCGGGCACCCTTGCTACACACATATACGCCCACGATCGCATATTATTCCCTTGAAGCGCACCGGCATCCCCGTACGTCCGCAACGCGCCCGCCCGGCTATTATTCCACAGGCGGTGAACACGGGTACGGGAAAACGGCCCGGCCCGTGGTAACAATTGAGTGACCGTAAGGGCTTTCGCCGGGACGGCCGATTTTCTATGGTCTCCGGGCCCCGGCGCCCGGCCCGCGTCGAGGCCGCTGCCAGCGGAAAGAGCACCATGACCACCATCACCTCCATCTGCGTCTTTTGCGGCTCCAAGGTGGGCGACGACCCGGTATACATGGAGGCCGCGCGAAGGCTGGGCGTCCTCATGGCCGGGCGCGGCGTGCGCCTGGTCTACGGCGGCGGGCGCATCGGCCTGATGGGAATTCTGGCCGCGGCCGTGCTCGAGGGTGGCGGGGAAGTGATCGGCGTCATCCCCAAATTTCTCATGCACTACGAGGTGGAGAACCCGGACGTGACCGAGCTGATCGTCGTCGGCGGCATGCATGACCGCAAACGCCGCATGTTCGAGATGTCCGACGGCTTCGTGGTTCTGCCCGGCGGCCTGGGCACCCTGGACGAGACCCTCGAGATCACCACCTGGAAGCAGCTTCAACTGCACGCCAAGCCCATTGTGATGGTCGACGTGGGCGGCTACTGGGAGCCGTTCAAGGTGCTGATGCACGGCATCGTCGCCGGCGGCTTCGCCCATCCGGCCATCGCCGAGCTGTTCACGGTGGTCGACGGCGTGGACGATGTATTCGCCGCCCTGGAGGACTCGCCCGAGCCCAGGGAAGTGGTGCTGACCAGCCACCTGTGACGGGCGGGCCTGCGTAGGTGTTGTTTTTATTGGATTTTTTCCGGGAGAACCGCGGATGACGAAAATCAAGGTCGTGAACCCCATCGTCGAGCTGGACGGCGACGAAATGACGCGAATCATCTGGGCCTTCATCAAGGACAAGCTGATCCTGCCGTATCTGGAGGTGGACCTGAAGTACTACGACCTCGGCATCGAAAAGCGGGACGAGACGGAGGACCGGATCACCGTCGACGCGGCGGAGGCGATCAAGACCTACGGCGTCGGCGTCAAGTGCGCCACCATCACGCCGGACGAGGCGCGGGTCGAGGAGTTCGGCCTCAAGCAGATGTGGCGCTCGCCCAACGGCACCATCCGCAACATCGTCGGCGGCACCATCTTCCGCGAGCCCATCGTGTGCGGGAACGTGCCCCGCCTGGTGCCGGGATGGACCAAGCCCATCGTCATCGGCCGCCACGCCTTCGGCGACCAGTACCGGGCCACCGACTTCGTCGTTCCGGGTCCGGGCAAGCTGACGGTCACCTACGAGCCCGCCGACGGCGGCGAACCCGTCGAGCGCCAGGTCTACGACTTTCCCGGCGGCGGCGTCGCCGTCGCCATGTACAATCTGGACGACAGCATCCGGGGCTTCGCGCGGTCGTGTTTCAATTATGCGCTGGATCTGGGCTGGCCGCTGTACCTGTCGACCAAGAACACCATCATGAAGGCCTATGACGGGCGCTTCAAGGACCTGTTCGAAGAGGTCTTCGAGGCCGATTTCAAGGACAGGTTCGCCGAGAAGCAGATCACCTACGAGCACCGCCTGATCGACGACATGGTGGCGGCGGCGCTCAAGTGGCACGGCGGCTATGTGTGGGCGTGCAAGAACTACGACGGCGACGTGCAGTCGGACATCGTCGCCCAGGGGTTCGGCTCCCTGGGTCTGATGACGTCGGTGCTGGTGACGCCGGACGGCAACACGGTGGAGGCGGAAGCCGCCCACGGCACGGTGACGCGCCATTACCGGCTCCATCAGCAGGGCAAGGAGACGTCGACCAACCCCATCGCCTCCATCTTCGCGTGGACGCGGGGGCTGTTCTACCGGGGCAAGTTCGACGGCACGGCGGACGTGCAGGCCTTCGCCGAAACCCTGGAGAAGGTGTGCGTGGAAACCGTCGAATCGGGCTTCATGACCAAGGACCTGGCGATCCTGATCGGCCCCGACCAGCCGTGGCTGACCACCCAGCAGTTCCTCGACAAGCTGGACGAGAACCTGAAAAAGACGGTGGGGTAGGCGCCGCCGCCCGGCGGCGGACGGCACAAGGGGACCGTTGCCCCGGGCCGCGCGGGCGTTGACGAAATCCCGCCAATGTTATAATATATGTTATAATGTCTTTTGGTTTTGGAGGTCGTGGTGGCTGACAACGTTACGCTCCGCAGGATCGGGAATTCCTATGGGGTGATTCTGCCCAAGGCCGAACTGGAGAAGCTGGGCGTCGTCGAGGGCGACAAGCTTTTCATCGTGCGCACGCCCGACGGCCTCCGGCTGACGCCCTATGATCCGGACTTCGCGAAGGTCATGGAGGCGACCCGGGAATACATGCGCGACCATCGCGACGCGCTCAAAGACTTGGCGAAGTGACCGCCGAGCCGAAGTGGCTCACCATGCAAATGGTGCTGGCCATTCACGACGAACAGTTGGCCGTGTTCGGCGGCGCGCAAGGCCTCCGCGACCCCGGTCTGCTGGACAGCGCCCTCGCCAAAGCCCGTGACCGGTATGCCTATGAAGGAGACGCCGGTGAAGGCGACGCCGGCATTTTCCGGCTGGCCGCCACCTATTGTGCGGGAATCGTCCGCAACCATCCCTTCGTCGACGGCAACAAGCGGACCGGATTGCTGTGTCTACAGGCGTTTCTGGCCCTCAATGGATATCGTTTCCGGCCCGCGCAGGAGGACGAAGCCGAGATCATCCTGGGCCTGGCCGCGGGCGAGGTCGAGGAGGCCGGCCTCGCCCGGTGGATCGCGGCCAACGCCGAAGCCGCGTGAGGCGAATGGACGGAAACGGCGCCGCGACCCTCAGCGGCTGAACATCTTGTTCAGGTTGTCCAGGCCGGCCTGGAAGATGCCTTCGATGACCTTCACCGCGTCCGCTTCGGGGGCGCCGGCGGGGTCGAACTCGCTCGACCATTCGACATCGCAGGCGCCGCCTTCGGCGTCCTTGACGCGGATGGTGGCCTTGTAGTTGGCGACGGGCAGGGGGCTGTTGAGGATGGAATAGGAATAGACGCGCCCGGCGTCGTCGCTCTGCTCCAGCCGTTCGACGATCGTGGCGCCGCCGGCGAGGGTGAGGACGCGCTCCTGGCCTTCCTTCTCCAGTTCGCTTTTCTCCACCGCCGGGTGCCAGTCGGGCAGCGCGTTGAAGCCGCCGATCAGCTCCCAGGCCTTGTCGGCGGAAACGCCGAGCCGGGTGTTCAGGGAAACTTTCGCCATGGTGTACCTCCCGTGTTCAAGGGCTTGCCGCCGCCTTCCAGTTGCCGCGTCGGCCGGGGAAGGCTAGTCCCTTGGCCGCCGCCAGGCAACGGTCATGGGACGGAAGGGGCCGGCCGCCGGTCCCGCGCCGCGCATTAGCGCCCTTTGCCCTTGACGGGGAGCGCCGGCGCGCCTAAAAACCGCCGTTCCCGGGGCCACGGACGGCGGCCCCGGATTGGTGCGCAGAGGATCGATAACCATGGCCAGACGGTGCGCCCTCACCGGCAAGGGTGTTCAGAGCGGCAACAACGTGAGCCACGCCCACAACAAGACGCGGCGCCGGTTCCTGCCCAACCTGCAGCCGGCCTCGGTGTTGAGCGACGCCCTGGGCCAGACGTTCCGCATGCGCCTCTCAGTCCACGCGCTCCGCACCATCGAGCACAAGGGCGGCCTGGACGCCTTCCTGTTGAACACACGGGATTCCAAGCTGTCGGAAGAAGCGCGCCGGCTCAAGCGGCGCGTGCGCAAGGCCCTGGCCCAAACGCCGGCCTGACGCCGGCGCACCCGGACACGCCGCACGGGCCCGCGATGCGCGGGCCTTTTTCGTTTTGCGCCGGTGTTCCACGGCGGCGGTCCCGGGTGTATGGTGGCCGTGCCACAACCCCGAAATGGTTTACTCCATGAAAAAAAGCATGATTACGGCGCTCATCGTGCTGCCCGGCAACGCGCTGGTCTTCATCCCGGCGCTGATCGTCTGGTTGACGCGGGAGACGCCGTTCGCCGCCCAAATTGCGGGGCCGTCGCAGGTGGTGTTCTGGGTGGGCGTTGCCGCCGCCGCCAAGGGGTTTATCCTCATGGCCTGGACAATGCGGGAATTCCTGACCCGCGGGAACGGCACGCCGGCCCCCTGGGCGCCGCCGCAAAGGCTGGTCGTGCGCGGCCCCTACCGCCATGTCCGGAACCCCATGATCTCAGGCGTTATGCTGGCGCTCCTGGCGGAATCCCTGATCCTCCGGTCCCTGCCGGTGGGGCTGTGGCTGGCGGTCTTCGCCGTTGCCAACATGATCTACATGCCGCTCAGCGAGGAGCCCGGCCTGGAGAAACGCTTCGGCGACGCCTACCGCCAGTACAAGGCCAACGTGCCCCGCTGGTTTCCCCGCATGCGCGCCTGGCGCCCGCCGGACGGCGGCTGATCGGCGGCCGCCGGCCAAGGTCCCGGGTGCGCGGCCTTACTCCGTCAGCTCGAACATCATCAGCAGCGTCTGCTGGAGCGGGTTGTAGTTGTCGTCGGAAACGACGTAGATCAGGGTCTTGCCGCCGGGGCCCCGGCGCGCGGCCACCCCTTCGAAGTTGTCGACGGTAAGCGGCGGCCTGATCTCCGCCAGCACCCGGCCCTCGAGCCGGGCGCCGGGGCGGATGGTGGCGCTGTCGATGCGCATCAGGCGGACGGCGACGCCGGCGCGCAGGGTGAACCGGCGTTCCACGACGACCACGTCGCCGCCGGGAAGGGTCGCCGCGCCGGTCGGCCAGAAGCCGCCCCGGGTGGCGTAGGTGAGCACCGACCATCCCCCTTCGTCGCTGATCCAGCCGACCGTGGCGTCCCCGGCGGCGTACTTCTCGGTCAGCGCCAGCAGGCTGCCGTCGTCGAGCATGGTCAGGGCCTCGATGCCGCCGTTTCTGGGCGCCTTCTCCAGCTCGACGGGCGGCGGCAGGGGCTCCGGCTCCGCGACGCCGGGAAAATAGCGCCACAACCGGTGCCGACGCTCGAAGGCGACGATGATCTCCCCCTCGGCGCCGGGGGCCAGGGATTCGGCGTCCGCGTCCGTCACGCCGCTCAGGGCCCGGCCGTCGAGGCCGCTGATGGTGGCGATCTCTGCGCCGCGCACCCCGGCCAGGTCGCCCCTTTCGTCGTAGACCAGCCGGGCGCTGAAGCGGAAGCCCCGGTCGGACATGGCCAGCATGTGCCCGCGGTCGATGCTGACGGCGAGGGCCGACAGGCCGCCGAAGCGGGAATCGGGTGATGTCAGCGCCAGCCCGCCCCGATAGCGCAGCGCGCCGACGGTCGCCTGTTCCGGAACCTCCTCGTTCAGGGCGACGGCACGGGCATCGACCTGAACGGACTGGGCGTATGCCGGCCCGTGGGCGGCGGCGAACAGCAACGCGAGCGCCAGGGCGGAGGCGGGAAGGCGCAGGGGATTCATGGTCCCTTGTAGTGCGGGCCGATAGGGCATGTCAAAACGCCCTGGGGGTATTGACGTTCGGTGGGAGCCGGGAGGCGCGACGGCGCGGGCCCTCCCTTGCCCGCGGGGTAGCCGGTCAGGGGGCCGGACGGGCGCGGCGGCGCCACCATGCCCGGCCCTCGGTGTGTTGCCAGGCGATGAGGAACGGGATGTCGGGGACGATCTCCCGCACCCGGGTGGCCAGTGAAATCGCCAGCATCAATTCGGCCGGCAGGCCGAGCAGGATGCCGACGCCGATGTAGCCGCCCTCCTGAACGCCGAGTCCGGCCGGCACGGCGAAGGAGACGCCGCGCAGGCCGTCGACCAGGCCTTTGATCAGCACCGCCTCGGCAAGGCCGATGGGATGGCCCATCAGATGGGCGGCCAGCAGCACCTCGCCGACCAGCACCAGGCGCGAGGTCAGGCGCAGCGCGCAGCCGAGGACGACGGCGCCGGGCCGGCGGTAGATGGCCCGGATCGCCGCGTTCAGGTCGGCCGCGCCGCGGACCAGCTTGTCCCACTTGTCGGTCCCCGCCACCCGCGCCGCGGCGCGGGCGAAAAAGGGGAGGCTGGCGCCCACCTGAACCGCGACGAACCCGCCGATGCCGAGGGCCAGCAACACGGCGCCGATGATGGCGCCGGTCACCACCCTTCCGTCGGGGGCGACCGCGGCCAGGATGGCGATGCCGGTGACGGACCAGACGAGAACGACGATGGCCTGCACGGTCTTGTCGACCACCGCCGTGGACGCCGTGTCGATGCCGGGAACGGACCACAGGGTCAAGACCCGCGCCTTCACCACCTCGCCGCCGATGGTCGCCACGGGCAGCAGCGTATTGACCGCCGCCCCCATCCACGAGGCGAACAGGGTCCGCGCCGCGCCGGGCCGGCGGCCGGCCGGGAACAGCCGGCGCCACGCCTCGGACCCCAGCAGTTGTTGGGGCGGCGCGAACAGACAGACCAGAAGGAGGCTCCAGCCGGCGTCGCCCAACAGCCCGATCACCGTCGCCAGGCCCTGCCAGGCGACCAACAGAACGAGGGCGGCGAGGCCGATCAGCAGGCCGATCGCGGACGAATTTTTCATCGGTACGGTATTACAGACTAAGGGGCCGCGGTTCCAGTGATCCCGGCGACGGCGCGGCCGTCAACGCAGGGCCGGGGCGCGCACCGCCGGTAACGCCGGAGCCCTACCGACCCGAAGTGGGGGGCGCCGGGGCACCGCGCAGCAATCCCTCGGTACTAAGGTCTTCGTCCAGGTCCGGCCAATGGATGCCGTATCCGGCGCCGGCAATTTCCCAGCGAGCAAGTTGGTCGGGGTCGGCATTGGCGAGACGAGGGTACCACGCAAGGGGTACGGCGATCGTGCGCCCATCCATCAACTGGACACTCAGTGTGTCCGTGCCGATTGTGACCTTCTTTACGCGTTCATCGGCGCCGATCGCCAAAATGCCCATTCCAGGCCTCCAAAAAGGAACCTTGATGTTCGGCCACTACGCCGTGCAGAGTCCGAAGCTCCTGCGGACTGAATCCGAAATTCCGGGCCAGACCCACGGGTTGAAGCCAGAATTTCGCGGACGATGACCCATGGTCCACGTGAACATGGGGTGGTTCATTCGGTTCATGACTGTAAAAGTAAAACCGGTAACCTTTCCATCGTAACACTGTTGCGTTGTGCTGGCATCAAAGGTTAACGGTTTCGCGCTCCGGCGCAAATCCTAATGCATCGTCGCCTGGCGGCGCCGGCGTGCCGGCTGTCTGGGCTCCTCGTCGAACAGGTCGCTCATGTTCTGCATCATGGTGCCGCCGAGATCGTCGGCGTCGACGATGGTCACCGCGCGGCTGTAATAGCGGGTGACGTCGTGGCCGATGCCGATGGCGGTCAGCTCCACCGGCGAGCGCGCCTCGATCCAGCCGATGACCGCGTGCAGGTGCTGCTCCAGGTAGTTGCCGGGATTGGCCGAAAGGGTGGCGTCATCGACCGGCGCGCCGTCGGAGATCACCATCAGGATGCGGCGCTGCTCGGGCCTGGCCAGCAGCCGGCTGTGGGCCCACAACAGGGCCTCGCCGTCGATGTTCTCCTTGAGCAGCCCCTCGCGCAGCATCAATCCCAGGTTCCTGCGCCCCCGCCGCCAGGGCATGTCGGCGCTCTTGTAGATGATGTGGCGCAGGTCGTTCAGGCGGCCGGGGGTCCCCGGCTTGCCGTCGGCGACCCATTTCTCGCGCGACTGGCCGCCCTTCCAGGCGCGGGTGGTGAAGCCCAGGATCTCCACCTTCACGCCGCACCGCTCCAACGTGCGGGCCAGGATATCGGCGCTGATGGCGGCCACCGTGATGGGCCGGCCGCGCATGGAGCCGGAGTTGTCGATCAGCAGGACGACCACGGTGTCGCGGAAGTCGGTCTCCTTCTCCATCTTGAAGGACAGGGGATGGACCGGGTCGACGACGACCCGGGCCAAGCGCCCGGCGTCGAGCACGCCTTCCTCCAGGTCGAATTCCCACGAGCGGGTCTGCTTGGCCAGAAGGTGGCGCTGCAGGCGGTTGGCGAGCCGCGCCACGACGCCCTGCAGTTGGGAAAGCTGCTGATCCAGTTGGGCGCGCAGGCGGGCCAGTTCGTCGGCGCCGCAGAGCGAGTCGGCCTCGACGATTTCGTCGAACGCGGTGCAATACGCGTGGTAGGCCGGTTCCCCGGGCTCCGCGTTGTGCGGCCAGCGGGGACGCCAGCGCGTCGGGCCCGCCGGGTCCTCGTCGCCTTCGGTGAGCTGGTCTTCGGCGACGACGGCCGGGGCGTCGTCGTCGGTCGCGTCGGCCCGTTCGCCGGGCACGGATTCCGGGGCCATCATCTCGGCGCCCCGGGACTGGGGGTCGGTGTCGCGCGATTCGTCGTCGTCGCCTTGTTCCTCGTCGCGGTCCCGGCGCGCGTCCTCGTCGATCAGGCCGAGAACCCGGATCATTTCCGCCACCGCCGTCGCGAAGGCGTTCTGGTCGTGCACGCACGTGCCCAGTTGGCGAAGCTGGGCGCCGACCCGCTGGTCCAGCCACGGGCGCCACCGGGCCACCATGTGGGCGGCGGCGGCGGGGGGCGCCCGCCCGGTAAGTTTCTCGCGCACCAGGAGGCCGATGGCTTCGCCCAGGTGGGAGGCATCGCGCTCGTCGACCTCGGCATAGCCCTGGCAACGCTCTTCCAGGACCGCCGCCAGGTTGTCGGCGACACCGGCCAGGCGACGGCCGCCCAGGGCCTCGACACGCACCTGTTCGACGGCGTCGAAGACTTCGCCGGCCTCGCGGCCCGGGGGCATGGTTCGCCGGTGCAGCCCTTCGTCATGGTAGCGCAGGCGCAGGGCCAGGGCGTCGGCGCTGCCCCGCAGCCGCGTCATCCCGCCGGCGGGCAGGCGCCGCGGCGGCGCCGGCAGGCGGGCGGTTTTTTCGGCCACCTGCACGGCACCCTGGGCGCCGTGGGACGTGAAGGTGACGCTTACCTCGCCCTGCGCGGCCACCGCCTTCAGCGCCGCCGCGGTGACCCGCTTGACCAGTTCAACGATGTCTTCGGCCTGGCTCACGGCGCCCCACCCCGCTCCGCTCACAACTCCGCCGTCTGGACCACCGATTCGGGCAGTTCCTCGCCGAAGCACCGCTGGTAGTACTCGGCGACCACGGGGCGCTCCACCTCGTCGCACTTGTTGACGAAGGTGACGCGGAAGGCAAAGGCCAGATCGCCGAAGATGTCGGCGTTCTCGGCCCAGGTGATGATGGTGCGCGGCGACATCACGGTGGAAATGTCGCCGTTGATGAAGCCGCTGCGCGTCAGGTTCGCCAACTCCACCATGGCGTTCACCGTCTCGCGGCCCTTCTTGGTGGTATAGGACGGCACCTTGGCGAGGACGATTTCGAACTCTTCGTCGTGGGGCAGGTAGTTCAGCGTCGCCACGATGTTCCAGCGGTCCATCTGCCCCTGGTTGATCTGCTGGGTGCCGTGATAGAGCCCCGTCGTGTCCCCCAGGCCGACCGTGTTGGTGGTGGCGAACAGGCGGAAGTAGGGATGCGGGGTCATCACCCGGTTCTGGTCGAGCAGCGTCAGCCTGCCGTCGGCCTCGAGGACGCGCTGGATGACGAACATCACGTCGGGGCGCCCGGCGTCGTACTCGTCGAAGACCAGGGCGGCGGGGTGCTGCAGGGCCCAGGGCAGCATGCCCTCGCGGAATTCGGTGACCTGCTTGCCGTCGCGCAGGACAATGGCGTCCTTGCCGACCAGGTCGATGCGGCTGATGTGGCTGTCCAGGTTGACCCGGATGCAGGGCCAGTTGAGGCGGGCCGCCACCTGCTCGATGTGGGTGGACTTTCCGGAGCCGTGATAGCCCTGGATGATGACCCGCCGGTTATGGGCGAAGCCGGCAAGGATGGCCAGCGTGGTGTCGCGGTCGAAACGGTAGGCGTCGTCGAGGTCGGGGACGTGTTCCTCGCCCTCGCTGAAGCCCGGCACCTCCATGTCGCTGTCGATGCCGAAGGTCTGACGGACGGAGATCACGATGTCCGGGGCGCCGAGCGGGAATCCGGTGGCATTGGTGTCGGTGGAGCCTTGGGGAGTCATCACATGGAATTCCGGTGGTTGGCCAGGGGCTGGAACGATCGCGTGGCTCTACGCCAAGGAGGTTGGCGGGGTCAAGGGGCTAGTACCAGGCTATCCATTAGGGTCTCATAGGCCTGATTGATCTGCTTGAATTTCTCCTCCGAGGCCTTGTCGCCGCCGTTGGCGTCGGGGTGGTGACGCTTGACCAGCTCCTTGTAGCGGGCCTTCACCGCGCTCATCGTCACCGGTGGGTGCAGGTCGAGGACCACCATGGCCTTTTCCTCCACCGTGCGGGGGCGGCGCCCCCACGGCCGCCGCCCGGCGCCGTTCTTCATGGCGCAATCGTCGCCCATGGGATGGAGGTTGAAATGGAAAATACAGGCCGCCACGCCGAGGCGCCAGGTGGGCCGGCGCCATACGGTGTCCATGCGCACGTCTTCCTCGACCTCGTCCTCGCTCATGCCGGCGTAATAGTTCCACGCCGCATTGTACTGGCGCACGTGGGCGAGGCAGAACCAGCGGTAGCTGCGCAGCTCCGTCCGCGACCGCGGCGCCCGGTGCCGGCCCTCCTCGCGGCACTTGGGCCAGTCACAGGCACGGGCCTCCGGCTGCGGCGCGCCGGTGGATGGTGAAACCTCTTCGCGTAGGTTGCCCGACATGCCCTGACTATGGCCGCTCGGGCGCTGTCTGGCAAGCGGGGTCGGCCGCCCGGCACCTCAATTCCGGGTGATTAAGATAAGGTGTCTTTCAGCCTTCGCGCAGGTCGCCGATGACGACCAGCGCCACGCCGGCGGTGATCAGGCCCAGGCCCGCGATTATGGTCGCCGACAGGGGCTCGGCCAGGAACAGGGCGGAAAACAGGACGCCGGCGACGGGCACGCCCAGCGCCCCCATGGCGGTGCTCGTGGCCGGCAGGCTCCGGGTCACGGTGACAAAGGCCCAGTAGCAGAACGCCGAGGCCACCAGCCCGTTGTAGGCGAGGATGGCGGCCAGGGTGCCCGACCAGCGCACGGGAAGATCGCCCTCGGTCCAGGCGGCGAGGGCCGCCAGCAGGATGCCGCCGATCAACATCTGCCAGGGCATCAGCTCGAGCGACGTCATGACCCAGCGGTGGACGCGAACATGGATAATGCCCACCGCCCATCCCAGCGCCGCCAAAAGCAGAAGCCCGTTGCCGATGAGCGCCGGGGTCTGGGAATAGTCGAAGGTGGCCGGATTGAACAGGACGCCGATACCGCCGAGCCCCAGGCCCAGGCCGGCCAGCCTTCCCCTGGTCATCGTCTCGTTCAACAGGACCACCGCCATTGGCGTGATCCACAACGGCGTCGTATAGGACAGGATGGCCGAGCGCCCGGCGTCGACGTACTGGAGGCTGAAGTGGATAAGGCCGAGAAACAGGGCGATCTGCAGGACGCTGACGGAGATCAGGATCGGGAAGTCCCGCCGTTCGGGAACGCGCAACCGTCCCCGCGCCGCCACCAGGGCGAACAGGCAGGCGCCTCCCAACAGCACCCGCATCGCCGCGAACCACAGCGGCGGCATATACAGAAGACCCACCTTCATCACCGGCCAGTTCACGCCCCACAACAGGATGACGCTGGCCAGCAGAAGATAGGCCCGACGGTGAGTCATCGGCGCCATGGCGGTCCGTTTCCTGACGCCGTCGCGGGCGGATGGCGGGATCGGACCGGCGCCGGCTTTTCAACGGGATGGCGAAAAACGCTCATGCGCCGCGATGCCGCCCGCCGGCGTCGTCCCCGGTCACGATCCGGTGTAAAATTCGGGCCAGCGTCTTTTCGCCACGGGACCGTCGCTGGCCAGCGCGTGACAGGTATTCAGCAGGGCCGGCTTGCCGTCCGCGGACGCCGCCGGCCGGTTTTTCTCGCGGGCCGGAACCACCGTCTGGTACGCCGTCGCCGCCAGCGGTCCGAGCAGCATGTCGGTCAGGTGGGTGCAGCCCTTGGTCCCGCGAAACAGCGTGTTTACGGCCTTTCGCCAGCCCGGGGCGATACGCAAACCCTTTAGCGCGCCGAAGCCGGCGGTGACATCGCCGCACACGGAGAACGGCCCATGGTCTGTAGCGGCCTCGGCGGCGTGGACCACCAGGTCCTCATCCACGGTGAGGCGGATCCACATGCCGTGGATGGGCTCGCCGGCGTCGATGCGGCCGCGGTCCACGTTGTCGAACCCGTAGGTCTTGGTATCGACAAGGAACGCTTCGATGTCCCACAGGCCGTCTTTCCTGTGATAGCCGCGGCATCGGATTTCACGGGTGTGGATGTGCCGGCGCGGGGCGGGCTTCGATAACGGCATGGCGGCCTCTCAATGGCGTTGGCGCGGAGAATCAAGGGCCGTCACATGCCGTAGCGGTCGCCGAAAACGAAGGCCTCGGTCTCGCGGATGTCTTTCTCCAGGGCCGTCTTCACCGCCGCGTAGAGGTCACGGATCGACACCATGCCGACGATGCGGCCATCATCGACCACGGGCAGGTGCCGGTATTTCCGTGTCCGCATGAGTTCGAGGGCGTCGAGCGCCGAATCCCCCGGCGCCAGGGTATCCGGGTTGCCGGTCATGATCTCCCCGACGGTGACCTTGTCCGCGTCCCGGTTCCCGGCGATGACGCGGCGGGTCAGGTCGCGCTCGGTCACGATGCCGAGCAGCGTGCCGCCGTCGTCGGTGACGACGATGGCGGCGATGTCCTTTTCAGCCATCTGTTTGGCCGCTTTGCGGGCCGTATCCTGTTTCGACAGGACCGATAGTTTTTGGTCGTTCACGATATCGGGAATAATGCGTAGCCGCATGGTTGCCTCCCTGACAGCCGGTGGCCTTATATTTTGTACTACTTGGGAAGGGGCGAGGGAAATTCAAATCCGGCGCCGGTCATTTCCCGGGCTCGCCGGTCGACGCCGTTTTCGGCGGCGGGGTGATGCGGACAGAGGTGATCTGATGGCGCAGGCGGCGCAGGATTTCAAAGCGGAAACCATGAAACATGAAGGCCTGCCCGACCTCGGGTATGCGGCGGGATTCGTGCAGGATCAACCCGGCCGCGGTGGCCGCCTCCTCGTCGGGCAGGTCCCATTCGAACTGCCGGTTGAGGTCGCGGATGGTGACGCTGCCCTCGACGACGTAGCTTCCGTCGGCCTGCGGGCGCACGCCGGCGACGACGACGTCGTGTTCGTCCGCGATGTCGCCGACGATCTCTTCCAGGATGTCTTCCAGGGTGACGATGCCCATGAGGCTGCCGTATTCGTCCACGACCAGGGCAAAATGTTCGTGGCGCTGGCGGAAGGCCTGAAGCTGAGCCAGAAGCGACGTGGATTCCGGGATGAACCAGGGCTTCACCGCCAGGGCGAGGATGTCGAGCCCGTCCAGATTGCCGCCCGCCGTACGCAGCGCCCTCAGCAGCGCCTTGGAATGAAGGACGCCGACGATGTTTTCCGGCTGTCCCCGCCACAGGGGAACGCGGGTGAAGGGGCTGGCCAGCGCCTCGTCGACCACGGCCGCCGGCGGCTGGTCGGCTTCGATCATGACCACGGTCTTGCGGTGGACCATGATCTCGCCCACCTCCACGTCGGCCAGGTCCAGGATGCTGCGCAGCATGGCGCGTTCCTGCTTGACCACGCCTCCCTTGCCGCCGTGGAGATCGATGGCGCCGCGCAGTTCCGTGGCCGACGAACCGAGCGCCTCGGTGGCGTCGAAGGCGACTCCGAACATCCTGAACACCCCGCGCACGACGAGGTGCACGGCGCCGGTCGCCGGCGCCAGCGCGAACACCAGCGCGTTGACGATCGGCGCGCTGGCCAGCGCCACCCGGTTGGCGTCGCGGAGCGCATAGGTCTTGGGCAGGATTTCCGAGAAGATCAGGATCAGGAGCGTCATGGCGATGGTGGCATAGGCGATGCCGGCCTCGCCGAACAGTCCGATGAGAAACCCGGTGGCCAGCGCCGAGGCCATGATGTTGACCAGGTTGTTGCCCAGCAGAATGGCGCCGATAAGCCGTTCCTTCTTCCTGTACAGGCGGTTGATCATGCCCGCGCGGCGGTCGCCGTTTTGCTCCAGCTGGTGCATGAGCGGGCGGGAAGCGGCGGTCAACGCCGTCTCGGAACCCGAGAAAAAGGCGGAAAGAATCAGCAGGACGGCGATGGCACTCAGGGAAATCAACATGGCTGCCTCTCAACCGTTGTCGGTGGGTGATGGGTGACGGGGACACGCCGTGCCCGCCCCGCCGCCGCCCGGTCAGGCGGCGACGGCGTTCTCCAGCACGGCGCCCACGTCGCCGGGGTCCACGTCGTGGGCGATGAAGGCCTTGCCGATACCCCGCACCAGGACGAACGTGAGTTTGCCCGCGCGCACCTTCTTGTCCATGCCCATGTGGGCGAGCAGGGCGCCGGCGGAAACCGATGACCCGGCGAGGCCCCCCAGCCCGACCGGCAGGCCGGCGGACGCCAGATGGCGGCGCACCCTTTCGCCGTCCTCCGGCGGGCACAGGCCCAGGCGCTCCGACAGATCGAACGCCAGGACCATGCCGATGGCCACGGCTTCGCCGTGCATGAGGGAATCGCCGTAGCCGGTCTCCACCTCCAGCGCGTGGCCGAACGTGTGGCCCAGGTTAAGCAGGGCCCGCCGCCCCGTTTCCCTCTCGTCGTCGGCGACGATGGCGGCCTTGGCGGCGCAGCTGGTGAGCACGGCATGGCGGCGCGCCTCGGTGTCGCCGTCGAGCAGGCTCCTGCCGTTGGCCTCCAGCCAGGCGAAGAATTCCGGGTCACCCAGAAGGCCGTACTTGACCACCTCGGCGTAGCCGGCCCGAAGCTCCCTCGGCGCCAGGGTGTCCAGCGTCGCGATGTCGGCGAGCACCAGGCGCGGCTGGTGAAAGGCGCCGATCAGGTTCTTGCCGTGGGCCGTGTTGATGCCGGTCTTGCCGCCGACGGCGCTGTCCACCTGGGCGAGCAGGGTCGTCGGCACCTGCACGCAGGCCAGTCCGCGCAACGTGACGGCGGCGGCGAAGCCGGCGATGTCGCCGACCACGCCGCCGCCCAGGGCGACGACGGTGGTGCTCCGCTCGACGCGGGCGTCGAGCAGATTGTCCGTCAGTCGGCGCAGATGTGCGAAGTCCTTGGTCTGCTCGCCGGCGGCAAGCACGATGGCGGTGTGTTCCACGTCGACCTCGTCCAGGGCCGCCTCCAGGGCCGCCAGGTACAGGGGCGCGACGTTGCTGTCGGTGACGATCACCGCGCGCCGCTCGGCCAGTACGGGCAGCATGTGCCGCCCGGCCGCCGCGACCAGGCCCTCGCCGACCAGGATGTCGTAGCTGCGCCGGCCCAACGCCACCTTCAGGCTGGCGGCGGGCTGGCCCGGGGGTGCGGTCGGTTGGCCGCGGGCGGTCATGGCCGCAACTCCCCGCTGCGCCGGCCGGGCTCCTGCCGGGCGGCGAGGGCGCCGATGATGCGCTCCACCATGGCGTCGGGTTTTTCGTCGCCGGTATCGACGACGATGTCGGCCTCGGCGTACACGGGGTAGCGCTCGTTCATCAGTCTCTCCAGGGTGGCGCGGGGGTCGCGGGTTTTCAACAGGGGACGGCCGGCGCGCCGGCGCGTGCGCCGGACAAGGACGTCCAGGTCGGCGCGCAGCCAGACCGAGATACCCCATTTGCCGATCTTGGCGCGGTTGCGCGACTCCATGAACGCCCCGCCGCCGGTCGCCAATACCCTCGGCCCCTCCTCGAGCAGCCGCGAAATGACCCGGTGCTCGGTGTCCCGGAAGGCCGCCTCGCCGTAAAGTTCGAAGATGTCCTCGATGGAACATCCCGCCGCCTTGACCACTTCGTCGTCGGTGTCGGTGAACGGCAGATCGACCCGCTTGGCGAGCCGGCGCCCGAGGCTGGACTTGCCCGCCCCCATGAGGCCGATCAGGACGATGGACTTTCGCGTATTGTGAGCCGCCGTCATGCCATTAACAGCCTTCGGCCAAACCGTCCGCGGGGCGTTGAAAGCGGCACCCTGAGCCGATACACTGCCGAAAATTTGCCATAGTCCGAACCTAGCATAAAGCTAGCATAAAGAGGGTGGAGTGTCCCCAGGGTGGGACGTGGGCCCTCGCTTCCGGGACCCGGGCGTTGAACGCCGGCTGCGTGGACCCGGCGGACATGTTGGAGTGAAGGTATTTTATGAAACGCAATCACCCATGAGAAAAATATCCAGGCTCGTGCTATTCGTTGTCATCGCCCTGGTTGTCGGGACCGCGGTCTTCCTGGCCACGTGGGACATTCCGGCGCCGGTGACGACCATAGAGAAAGTCATTCCGGATGACCGCTTCCCGCGTTAGCCCATTCCGTAAATCCTTGTGTATTGTTGTCCTTGCCGCCGTGGTGCTGGCCGCGCCGGGCGGGGTTTGGGCGCAACAGGAGTGGCCGCCGGCGGGCAAGCCCCTGCGCCTGGGGCCGCCACAGGGGCTGCAGCCGGCTGGCGAGGCCGTCGACGCGCCGCCGGCGACGCCGGTGCCGTTGACGGCCGCACCGAAGGCGGCGGGTCCGGCCGGGCCGGCGCCCGCCACCATGTCGCCGGGCCCCATCCAGGTGGACACCCTGAGCACGATCGACCCGGATACGGCCGGCGTGCTGTCCGAGGACGAAGGGGGATTCGGGATCGCCATGTGGGCGGGCACCGGACGGGCGCTGGTCGACACCCTGCTGCCGCGCCTGCCGGTGAACACCACCTCGTCGACCATGCGCGACCTCATGCGCCGCCTGCTGCTCTCCACCGCCCAGGTGCCGCAAGGCGAATCGGAAAGCGGTGGCCTGGTCGCCCTGAGGGTGCGTCTGCTTGCCGCCATGGGCGACACCGGCGGCGTCAACGCGCTGCTCAAGGCGACGCCGGGGCGCAACGAAAACGAACGGCTGATGCGCATCGAGGCCGATGCCCGCTTCCTGGCCAACGACAATGCCCGGGCCTGTGCCCTGGCCGCCGGCCAAATCCGCGAACAGGACAGCCCGTACTGGCAGAAGGCGTTCATCTTCTGCCAGGCGCTGGCCGGCGAGAAAGACAAGGCGGCGCTCGGCGTCGCCCTGTTGCGCGAGCTGGGCGAGGAAGATGCGGTGTTTTTCGACCTGGTCGAGGCCCTGGCCAGCGGCAATGTGCCGACCATCGAAAGCCTGCCCGATCCGTCGCCGCTCCATCTGGCCATGGCGCGGGTGGCCAAGGCGCAGCTGCCGCCGGACGTGATATCGTCGAACCGTCCCGCGGTGTTGCGCACCGTCGCCGTCAGCCCCAACGCGCCCGTGGAATTACGCCTGGAAGCGGCGGAACGGGCCGCGGCCGCGGGGGCGCTGGCCGTCGACGCGCTGCGGCAGCTCTATACCAGCGTCTCGTTTTCCGACGAGGAGCTGGCCAACCCCCTGTCCAAGGCGGAGGCCGAAAGCGGCCCCTTGAGCCGGGCGCTGCTGTACCGGACGTCCCTGGTGCAGACGGTGCCCGCGGCGCAGGCCGAGGCCGTGGCGCGGGCGCTTTCGCTGGCCCGGGAAGGGGGACGGTATGCGTCCACCGTCAGGGTGTTCATGCCGGTGATCAAGCGCATCCCCCCGTCGGCCGAGTTGTTGTGGTTCGCGCCCGAGGCGGTCCGTGCCCTGCTGATCAACGGCGACCGGGAAACGGCCCTGGCGTGGATCGGTGTGCTGCGCGCCAGCGGCCTGTTCAACACCGACGCCAGGGCGGCGCTGACCGCGCTGTCGCCCGTGGTGCGCCTGGCCGGGTCCGGCGAGGCCGAGGACTGGAGCCCCGACGGGCTGGCCGGCTGGTGGGAGGGCGAAAAAGACAAGGATGGGGCGCGTGAGCACGCGGCACTGCTCTACAGCCTGTTCGGCGCCTTCGGCGAGACCGTTCCCGACGCGTCGTGGGAGGCCCTGCTCGACGGTCCCCAGCGCATCACGGTCGCCATGCCCAGCCCGGCGCTGTGGTACCGCCTGGCGTCGGCGGCCGACAACCGGCGGGTCGGCGAAACCGTGCTGCTTGCCCTGTTGGCCCTGGGCGAGGGCGGTCCGGGCCAGGCCGATCCCGTCGTCCTGCGACGGGTCCTGGCCAGCCTGCGCGGCAGCGGACTGGAGGACGAGGCGCGGACCCTGGCCGTGGAAGCGGCGGTGGCGGCCGGCCTATGAGCGAAAAACGCCGGGGGCCGCGGGGGCGTCCCCCGCATAACGTAACCGGGGGGACACCCCCCGTTTCCCCCCGGGGGCCGCGGGGGCGTC
>JBHHXI010000033.1:0-23319 GCA_046756945.1 Rhodospirillales bacterium | reverse complement strand
TGAGCAGCCCCAAGGTGACCACCGTGGCGCCGACGATGCCCGTGGACGCGCCCATCAGGACGCCGACCAGGATGATCGAAAGCCCCATGCCGCCCCTGAGCCCCCCCGCCGCATGGCCGATGACGTCGAGCAGTTCCTCGGCCAGGCGCGAGCGTTCCAGCATCACCCCCATGAACACGAACAACGGGATCGCCATCAGAATCTGGTTGTCGACGACCCCGAAGATGCGGATCGGCAGCAGTTGGAACAGCGGGAACTCGCCGGCGAGATAGGCGAACAGGAACCCGGCCGTCGCCAGCGCGATGGCCACCGGGAAGCCCAGGAACAGAAGGAAAAACAGCATCAACCCCATGAGGACGGGGAAGATCATGTCGCCGAGTCCGATAAGGTCGCCGAAGTTCAAAATCAGGTTGGCGATGATTTCCTGCACGCTCGCCGCCCCCGTCAACGCGCCGGATGAAGCGGGCGGAGGCTCCCGAGGGCCTGGAGAAGGTTTGCCAGGGCCTGCATCGCCAGGATCGTGAAGCCGACCGGGATGAAAGACCTGAGCAGCCAGCGGTGCGGCAGTCCGCCCGGGTCGGGCGAGCCCTCGTCGACAACATAGGCCTGGCCGACGAAGCTGGTGGCCATGTCGATGATGAGCACCGAGATGACGATGAGGGCGATGGCGGCGGCGAGGTCGATCAAGGTGCGGGTTTCCGCCTGGAACTTGTCATAGAATATATCCACCTTCACGTGGTCGTTGTGGCGCAGCGCGTAACACATGCCGATCAGCGCAATCGGCGAAATCATGTGCCATTCCAGTTCCTGCAGCTCCATGGGCCCGATGCGGAGCGCGTAGCGCAGGATCACGTTGGTGGCGACCAGCGCCACCTGGGCAATACAAATCCAGGCGAACACCCTGCCGACCACGTCAACGAAGGCGTCAATACCGCCGGCCAGGCTTATTTCCTCGGGTTCCGGCACATCCGACGGTCGCCCGGGAAGCACGAACAACTCCGCCGCCAGCCACAGCGTCAGCCAGCCCGTATAGAACGCCAGCGCCACCCAGGCGTCCCGATGGAGAAATTCGATCTTCGGATCGAGGGTGATGACCAGCCAGGCGACGGGCGCCAGCCCCAAGAACAAAAACCAGGCGGGATGTCCCCGGTCCAACAGCCGCTTCGCCGCCAACACCATGGCGAACATGAACAAGAAGCAGTCGAAGAAAAACCAGGCCGGCCCGGTCTTGGGGATCACCAAGTGAACCGCGATCCCAGCCAATATCAGCGGCGCCAGCCCGGTCAACAGGGTCAACCGGCCGATCCGCCCCTCGGGATAGAGGTAAAGGAAAAAAATTCGGTTAATGTTCATCCCGCGCCCCGATGTCCGTCCTCAACCGTCACGGCATCGAGCCCCCCGATGCGTTGAGCATTAATAAGGAACGGGACGATAGCGGCTCCGCGTCCCGGAAGGGACGCGGAGCCACACCGTTATCAGCCCCCGCGGACGCGGATGGCGAACTGGCGATTGCTCGAGTTTGCCCACTTATCGTGTTTCTTCTTGAAACTCATGAAGGAGTCGTGGACCTTGCGGGTCATGGGATCGGCCGCCGCACCGGCTTCCAGAACTTCGCCGGTCTTCTTGCGAAGTTCCTCGATAACATCCGTCGGAAGCTCCGACACCTTGACCCCGTGGTTATTGACAAGGTCTTCCAACGCACCGCCGTTCAACGCCTCGGCCGAGGTGTGGGCGATAATGTTGGCCGCCGCCGCGACGTGGCGGACGATGCTCTGAATGTCCTTCGGAAGCGCGTTGAACGCCTTCTTGGAGATCAGGAGCTCGGTCGTCGTCGACGGCTCGTGCCAGCCGGTGTTGTAGTAGTTCTTGGCCGCCTTGTGCAGACCCAGGCGCCGGTCCTGCAGGGGACCGACCCATTCGGCCGCGTCGATGACGCCGCGCTCCAGCGCCGGGAAGATCTCGCCGCCGCCCAGGCTCTTCACGTTGACGCCGATGGCCTTGTAGATCTTGCCGCCGAGGCCCGGGATACGCATCTTCAGGCCCTTGAAATCGGCGAGCCCGCTGACCGGCTTCTTGAACCAGCCGGTCATCTGGACGCCGGAATTGCCGCACGGCATGCCGATGACGCCGAAGTCGTTGTAGATCTCGTTCCACAGCTCGAGCCCGCCGCCGTGGTAATACCAGGCGTTCTGGCCCTGGAAGGTCATGCCGAAGGGCACGGTGCCGAAATACTGCAGCGCCGGCGCCTTGCCTGACCAGTAATAGGCCACCGCCGAGTTGGCCTCGACGGTGCCGCCGGTGACGGCGTCGAAACCGCCGTTCCACTTGACCAGTTCGCCGGCCGCGAACAGCTTGATCTTCAAGCGTCCGCCCGATGCGTCCTCGATGGCCTTGACGATCCACTCGGCGCTGCCCGGACCGCTCTGGTAAAACGGCAGGCCCGGCGGGAACGATGTGGTCATCTTCCACCTGAAGGTCTTTTCCGCGCGGGCGATGTTGGGCGCTGCAATGGCGCCGGCAACCGCACCGGCAACGCCGGCCTTCAAGAATTTACGTCGTTTCATGATGATACCTCCCTGTATCCAATTATCGTGATGGTTCACGAAATTGCGTGCGCAGCCGAGGCGCCGTTTCTGGCTAAAATCCCCCTTAACCCTTAATTCGGAAACACGGCGCTAACCGTGGCAGGATGACGGTGTGACCGAAATTCGTACAATGCCGACGTTTGACGTTTCGGTTTCCTTGGACATGCACCTCCCCAACCAGCCGGCCTCGGCGGCGCGCCATACTAGCGGATAGCCACGCAGATTCCACGGGATTATTCCGCGAACCCTTTGACAATCCCGTGATGGCCCGCGCCGGCGACCGGTGGTCCGCCGAAAAGCGGGCGCCCGTGCGGATGCGTTCCGGTCAAATGGTTCCCTCTGGTCGGGTAGTGCCCCAGCAGGCTACTGAAAAAGGGCGTTGCTGGCGCCTTACTGCTTCGAGACGGCGCTCCGCGCCTCCTCAGCATGAGGGGTAAGTGTTGGATTATATGAGAATCCTCATCCTGAGGAGCCGCCCAAAGGGCGGCGTCTCGAAGGATAGGACGGCACAGGTGTAATTATTCAGCAGCATGCTGGGTGGTCCTTCGCCGCGACGCGCCGCGACGCGCCGCGGATCGCCCGGGGGCATGCGGGCGGCGCTAGATGGGCTTCCCCGTCGGGGCGCCGTTCCCGGGCGCGGGGGCCGGTGTTTCGGGCTTCGGATGGATACGGCGGATGATGATGTCGCCGTTCTCCAGGACCTCCGGCGCCGCGTACTGGGGGATGGACTGCAATATCAGCTCCAGCACCCGGAAAACTTCCTCGGTCACCCCTTCGAGGAGCGCCCCGGGGTCCTTGGGCGCGTCCTTGTCGTGGGCCGGTTGCCCGAAAGCGGTTGCGGACACGGCGAGGGCCGTGGTCACCGTCAAAGCGAGGAGAATGCGCCGCATGGGAAACCTCCTGGATGAATGCCGCCATGCGCCCGACAGCGGTCGTTCGGTCCTTACAACGGTTGGACCAGCCCGGCGCCGATCAGCTTTTCGACCATCGGCGCCAGCGCCGCCGCGTCGTGGTCATCAAAGGTCCGCGCCAGGGTGGCGGCGTTGAAACAGTCCCGGCCCAGCACCCAGCGGGCGACCTCCGCCTCGTCGGCGGAAAGGGTTTCCCGGCCCGAGCCGGTGGTCAGCAGCCAGCCGCCGCCACGGCGCACCAGCTTCGTGCCCAAGGTGCGCACCCGGTACAGCGCCGCCTGTTCGCGCGCCGGCAGGGCGAAGTTGGCCGGGTGGTTCTGCAGGGCGCTCTGGCGCTGGTACTGGCCCAGCCGGGCCGCGGTCTCGGGCAGGGTGATGATCTCGTGCAGCCGGTCCGCCAGCCGGCCGAGATGGGCCGCGAGCGCCTCGATGTCGTCGAAGTGGGGCAGGTCCTGGCGGAACAGCGGCTCCTCCGGCAGGTCCTGCAGCAGCTGGCGCATGAAATCGTGGCCGGTCACCTGGGTGACGCTGAAGGACAGGTGAAGGGTGGCCTCGCTCGAGGCAAGGGCGTCGTGGTATTGCCCCTTGGGGATGTACAGCACGTCGCCCGGCGTCATGGGCACCTCCATCAGCACCTTGCCCTTGGCCTGTTCGCGCTGCTCGGGCGTCAGGCTCTCGCACTGGAAGCCGGGGATCTCCATCGGGTGCTCGAAGCGCCCCTCGTAGACGCGCCATGTCTTCCGCCCCTCGATATGCAGGGCCCAGACGTCGTCGATATCGTAATGGGCGACGAACCCCTTGTGCTCGTTCCACGAGCAGTACGCGTTGCACGTGGGCGCGCCGCCGGCGACGACGGCAAGCGTGCCCGCCACCCCGGCTATGCCCGGCGCCAGGGTCTCCAGCGAATCCAGGACCACGGTCGCCCCCCGGCGCAGGAGCTCGGTGACGCGCTGGGGGTCCGGCCGCATGGCGCGGTAGCCGTCCACGGTGACACCCGGGTAACAGAATTCCTCGGGCTGCAGATTGCGGCCGTCCAGCGCCATTTTCAGGCTCTTTCCGGTCCACAGCCGCGACATGTTCAGCAGCCGGTTGAGTTCGTCCCACGAGAAGACGTGGGCCAGTTTTTCGGCATCGCCCGGGATGTGCACCGGCTTCGTCCCGAAGTACTGGTCGAAGAATTCCTCGGGCGTCAGCGGATGGAGAAGGTCGCGATAGCTGATTGCCTGATTGTCCATCCCTGGGGCCTGTCTGGTCGCACGACAGCGCTGCGGTTGGTGTTCACGGTGATCGGCCGAGGGTACGGCATCCGACGCCGAATTGCCAGGGCGGGCGGCGGCGCAAACCGGGGCCGCGCGCCCCCGGCCGGAAACGTCGCAACGCCGTCGTATGGGTGCAATTCAGCCGATACAGGCGACCAGGACAGCCGCGAAAATTCCCGGTGCGAAAACGCACCGGGCCGCGGTGGGTTGACGCCGTTTGGCCGAGATCTCCGCGCCCCAGGGGGCCACCGCTTCGGCGGCTCGGTTGCCGCTGGCGGCCCCGCGCGACGATAATCCCTGCGTCAGTCGAGGACGACCAGGTTGTCCGCGGCGCTTCTGCCCTTGTCGCCCGGGACAAGCTCGTATTCGACTTTCTGACCCTCGCGCAGCGTGGTCAGTCCCGCCCGTTCAACGGCCGAGATGTGGACGAAGGCATCCTTGGAGCCATCTTCGGGCTCGATGAAACCGTATCCCTTGGCGGGATTGAACCATTTAACCGTACCAACCGGCATGACGTATTCTCGCAAAGTGAAAATCCGAGGGTCCGTCAATACCATGAAACGGCACGTTGTCATATCCTTATTGCGGGTATTCTATTTGCCGGCGAGCCGATGTCGCGGCCGCGCCGATGGCGATCTTTCCCGTGTAGGCAATGGTCGCCGACCGGCCTATGCTCGGGTACGCGGCGCAACCGGACCGTGGAATTTGCGGACAATGGCCAAACTGGACACCCTGGAACGGCTGGCCGAGCATGTGCCCGACGGCGCCCTGCTCGCCGTCCCGCCGGAATACAGCTTCGTTCCCATGGCCCTGGTCCGGGCGCTGATCCGGCGCGCCGTGCGGGACCTGCACCTGCTGGCCGTGCCCATCGGCGGCCTGGCGGCGGACATGCTGATCGGCGCCGGGTGCGTGAAGACCATGGAGGCCGCCGCCGTCAGCCTCGGCGAAGCCGGCCCGGCGCCCCGTTTCACAGAAGCCGTGACCACCGGCGCCGTCGTCATGCGGGACTCCACCTGTCCGGCCGTGCACTCGGCCCTGCAGGCGGCGGAGAAAGGCGTGCCGTTCATGCCCTTGCGCGGTCTCATCGGCTCGGACGTGCTCAAGCACCGGGACGACTGGACGGTGGTCGACGACCCGCTGGGCGGGGACGGCGGACCCATCGTGCTGCTGCCCGCCATTCGCCCCGACGTGGCGGTGTTTCACAGCCCCCGCGCCGACACCAGAGGCAATGTCTGGATCGGCCGGCGCCGCGAGCTGGTGACCATGGTGCACGCCGCTGGTACGGCCCTGGTCACCGTGGAGACGGTGCAGGAGACGGACCTGCTGGCCGACGAGGCGACGGCGGCGGGGACCCTGCCGGCGCTCTACGTGACGGCCATCGCCGAGGCGCGGGAAGGCGCATGGCCGCTCGCCCTGGCCGGGCATTACGACGCCGACGCCGAACACATCCGCGCCTATGCGCGCCAGGCGAAGACGGCCGAAGGCTTTCGCCGCTACCTGGACAAGAACGTGTTCGGCCCCGCCGTCCGGGCCGTGTCGTGACCCCGTCGGCGGACGAGTTCCTGATCTGCGTGATCGCCCGCATGCTGGACGGCGCCGGGCACGTGGCGGTGGGCGCCGCGTCGCCGATTCCGGGCGCCGCCGCCCTGTTGACGCGTGAACTCACCCATGGCCGGTTGCTGGTCTCCATGATCCACGGCCGCGCCAACAACCCGTTCACCGACGGCGGCCGCGAAGTGTTCGACTGCGCCGGCCAGGGCCGCATCGACGTGTTCTTCCTGGGCGGCGCGCAGATCGACGGCGCGGCCAACATCAACCTTGTCGGCACCGGCGACTACCCGGCGGTGGACACCCGTTTCCCCGGGTCCTTCGGCTCCGCCTACATGTATTTCGTCGTGCCGAACGTGATCCTCTTCCGCCAGGAGCACACCCGGCGGGTGTTCGTGCCCAGGGTGGATTTCATCAGCGCGCCGGGGCTTAGCCCGCCCGGCGTCTATCGCCCCGGCGGGCCGAAGGCCCTGGTCACCGGGCTTGCCGTCTTTTCCTTCGACGCGGGCCGCGCGCGGTTCCGCCTTGAATCCGTGCACCCCGGCCATACCCCGGAAGAGGTGCTGGACAACACCGGGTTCGACGTCGACGTTCCCGAAAGCGTGCCGACGACGCCGGATGCGGAGCCGGACCGGCTCGCCCTGCTCAGATCGACCATCGGGGCCGAGGTCGCCGACGTTTACCCGGACTTCGCCGCCCGCGTGTTGGGTGCCGGCGCCGCGGGTCCGCGCGCCGGATAGAGGGTCAGGCACGGAACGAAGCCGGGCGGGATGGCCGTCTCGGCGGCGTCGCCGGGCCCGGCCTTCAGGAGCCCGGGCAGGAGGTGGGTGTGCGGTCCCTCGGGCGTGCGCGCGTGGTGCCGGGCCGAGGGGATGTACTGGTAGACCTCGATACGCCCCAGGGCCGAGATACAGACCCGGTGGGGGCTGGCCTCCTTGATCGCCTCCATGACCCGGTTTCCGGGCTCGAGGATGGGCTGGCCCACGGACCGGCGTATCTCGGCGATCAGGGCCTTATCGTTGGTGCGCAGGCAGAAATCCACCTGGGGCACGCCGAGCCCGATGTCGAAGAGGGTGAATTCCCGGTGTTCCGGCCGTATGGCGTCCCTGTCGGGGCCGATCTCGGTGAGCGCGGCGCGGCTGTTTCGCGACCCCTCGTCATCGGGAAGGCAGAAAGACACTTCCCGGGCCTTACCGCCGCCGTGGCCGCCCGGGGACTCGCGGGCGACGACACGGACGCCGTTTTTCAGGCCGATGCGCAGGGCGCCGCGGGCGGTCGCGACCCGGCCGCCGGCGTGCGTCCTGGCGATCTCGGCGGGCTCGTCGGCGTCGCGGGAGAATTCGGCGAGGGCGCCGAAGGTGCCGATGCTCCAGCCGCTGGCCGCGCTCAGCAAGTGCCGGTGTATGACCGGGACCGCACCTTCGGGCCCCTGACCGTCCGCTTCCATATTCCGTCGTTCCCCGGCCAATGCGCGCGCCTGTGCGCCCTCAGGACCGCTTGCGCGCCGCCACCGCGTCGGCGACCATGCACAGGATCTCGAACATCAGGCTCGCCCCGACCAGGGCGGTATTGCCGCTGGGGTCGAAGGGCGGCGATACCTCGACCACGTCGCCGCCGACCAGGTTCAGTCCCCTCAGGCCGCGGAGGACCATCTGCGCCTCGAAGGTGGTCAAACCGCCGATCTCGGGCGTGCCGGTGCCCGGGGCGAAGGCGGGATCGAGGCCGTCCACGTCGAAGCTGATGTAGGTGGGGCCGTCCGCGGCGACACGGCGGGCCTCCTCGATCACCCCCTTGACCCCCATCTCGTGGAATTCCTCCATGGTGACCACCCGCATGCCCGAATCGTGGCTGAACTTCCACATGTCCGGGTCGTTGACCGCGCCGCGGATGCCGATCTGGATGGTGCGCCCGGGATCGAGCAGGCCCTCCTCGACGGCGCGGCGGAAGGGGGCCCCGTGGTGGAACCGGGACCCCAGGTAATCGTCGCCGGTGTCGCAGTGGGCGTCGAAGTGGACCATCCCCACCGGGCGGTCCCCGGCGATGGCGCGGAAAACGGGCAGGGTGATGGAATGGTCGCCGCCCGCCGAAACCGGCACCACGCCGGCCTCGTGGACCCGCTTGAAGAAGGCCGCGATCTCCTCCAGCCCGCCCTCCAGATCAAACGGGTTCTGCACCCAGGCATCGCCGATGTCGGCGACGCGGCAGATGTCGAACGGCGCGATTCCGGTGGACTGGTGGACCTTGCGCAACAGGGTCGACTGGTTGCGGATTTCGCGCGGGCCGTGGCGGGCGCCGGGCCGGTTCGTCGTACCGGCGTCGAAGGGAACGCCGATCAGGCCGATGTCGAGGCCGGAAAGGTCCTCGGTGTACGGCGTGCGCATGAACGTCGATATGCCCGTATAGCGCGGCCGCACCATGGGATCGGCGAATTCCGGGGTGTCCGACATCCGTTGTCCTCCTGCCGGCGCCGGCGGTCGGGGCCGGGACGGAAGTATACGCGCTTTCCCGGCAGGCCCGAAAGGCCGCCCTCCGGCATGGCGGCCAGAGGGCGAACCAGGCGCCAGGGCGCAGAAAGAACACTAAAATTTTGTTCTTTAAAATAATATACGTAATTTCTTGACATATTACAAATCTACTACATTATTATCGTTGGAAATTGGCCCCTGTGCGTCGATGCCATGTCGGCACGGCGGCACGGGCGCCGCCCTCGGGAAGGGTATCGGGCATGCACCACCTGCCCATCTGGCTGACGGTGAAATCGCGGAGCGTGCTTGTGGTCGGCGGAACGCCGCAGGCGGCGCGCAAGGTGCGCCTGGCGCGCAAGGCCGCGGCCGACGTCACCGTCATTGCGCCCCGGGCGGACGGGGAAATTGCCGCGTTCGCCGGCCGGGGCGAGATCACCCTCATCGGGCGGGATTTTTTGCCAGGCGACGTGAAGGGCCGGGCCGTGGTGTACAGCGCTACCGGCGTTGACGCCGTCGACCGGCGTGTCTCGGCGGCGGCCCGCGCCGCCGGCTTGCCGGTCAACGTGGTCGACCGGCCCGACCTGTCGACCTTCATCATGCCGGCCATCGTCGACCGCAGCCCGGTGGTCGTCGGCATCTCCAGCGCCGGTACGGCGCCGGTCCTGGCGCGCCAGGTGCGGGCGCGGATCGAGAGCCTTTTGCCGGACGGCCTGGGCCGCCTCGCCGGTTTCGCCGACAGCTTCCGCGGCGCGGTCAAGGCGACCATCGGGGACGCCCGGGCGCGGCGCCGCTTTTGGGAGCGCTTTTTTGACGGGCCCGTGGCGCGGGCGGTGCTGCGCGGCGACGTGCACTGGGCGCGCGAGCGAATGGTGGCGCTGATCAACGGACCCGAGGCATCCCGCCCGCCCGGGGGCGCCGTCTCCATCGTCGGCGCCGGTCCGGGTGATCCGGACCTGCTCACCCTGCGCGCGCTCAACCTGTTGCAGGAGGCGGACGTGGTCATCTACGACCGCCTCGTCGGGCCGGACATCCTGGGCTACGCACGGCGCGACGCGGAGCGCGTCTATGTGGGCAAGGGCAAGGGCCGCCATAGCCGGTCCCAGGCCGAGATCAACGCCCTGATAACGGCGCGGGCGAAGGCCGGCCAGCGGGTGGTCCGGCTCAAGGGCGGCGATCCGTACATCTTCGGCCGCGGCGGCGAGGAACTGGTCCATCTGCGCCGCGCCGGCGTTCCCGTGGAGGTCGTGCCCGGCATCACCGCGGCCGCCGGTTGCGGCGCCTCCGCCGGCATTCCCCTGACCCACCGCGATTATGTGTCCGCCGTCACCTTCGTCACCGGGCACGCCACGTCGGGCGAGCCCGATCTGGACTGGGCGGCGCTGGCCAGCGGCCGCCAGACCCTGGTCGTCTACATGGGCGTCTCCACCGCCGGCACGGTGGCGCGCCGCCTGATCGAACACGGCATGGACCCGGCCACGCCCGCCGCCATCGTCGAGAACGGCACGCGGGCGGACGAAGTCGTGGTCGTCGGCTCGGTGGCGAAGCTGGAGCGCATGGTGGCCGCCAACGGGATCGTCGGCCCCGCCGTCATCATCGTCGGCGACGTGGTGCGCCTGGCCGGCGAAGAGGCGCTGCCGGCGCTGGCGCGCGCGGCCGCCGTTTGAGGATGGAGAAGACAGTGGCGCTGCAGGTGGTGACCGCGAACAGGATCGGCGACGGTACGGTCGTTTACCTGACCAGGGTCGGCGGCTGGTCCGAGCGCATCGCCGACGCCCAGGTGAGCCGGAGCGACGAGGAAAGAGACGCCCTCATGGCCGTCGCCCGGGCGACGGCGGAGATACCGGAAGTGGTCGAGCCCTACGTCATCGACGTCGTCGAGGAGGCCGGGGTCGTCCGGCCGGTGCGCTACCGCGAGGAGATCCGGGCCCAGGGGCCGACGATCCATCCGGCGTTCGCCAAACAGGCGGCGGTGGGATAGGGCCATGTACCGATACGACGAATACGACCAGACCCTGGTCGACGAGCGGGTCCGGCAGTTCCGCGGCCAGGTGGCCCGCCGGCTTGCCGGGGAGTTGACCGAGGACGAGTTCAAGCCGCTCCGCCTGATGAACGGGCTCTATCTGCAGCTCCATGCCTACATGCTGCGGGTGGCGATCCCGTACGGCCTGCTGTCTTCGGTGCAGATGCGCAGGCTCGCCCATATCGCCCGGCGCTACGACAGGGGCTACGGCCATTTCACCACGCGCCAGAACATCCAGTACAACTGGCCCAAGCTGGAAGACACGCCCGACATCCTGGCCGAGCTGGCGGACGTCGAGATGCACGCCATCCAGACCAGCGGCAACAGCTTCCGCAACACCACCACCGACCAGTACGCCGGCGTCGCCGCCGACGAGATCGAGGACCCGCGCGTCTACTGCGAGATCATCCGCCAGTGGTCGACCCTGCACCCCGAATTCTCGTTCCTGCCGCGCAAGTTCAAGATCGCGGTCACCGGCGCGCCCAACGACCGCGCCGCGGTGCGCCTGCACGACATCGGCCTCATCATGCGCCGCGGGGACGCCGGCGAGACCGGGTTCGAGGTGATCGTCGGCGGCGGCCAGGGGCGCACCCCGTTCGTCGGCCCGACGATCCGCGACTTCCTGCCCAAGAAACACCTGCTGTCCTATCTGGAAGCGATCATGCGCGTCTATAACCAGCTCGGGCGGCGGGACAACATCTTCAAGGCGCGCATCAAGATCCTGGTGCACGAGGTGGGCGCCGGGAAGATCACCGAAATGGTCGAGGAGGAATGGCGGCACATCAAGGACGGCGCGCTCGACCTGCCCGCCGAAGAGATCGAGCGCATCCGCGCCCACTTCGCGCCGCCGCCCTACGAGACCCTGGCCGCGGCCGAGCCCGCGTTCGAGGAACAGAAGCGCGCCGACGGGGCGTTCGCCACCTGGGTGGACACCAACATCGCCGCCCACAAGGTGCCGGGCTATGCCATCGTGAACCTGTCCCTGAAGCCCGTGGGCGGCATCCCGGGCGACGCCACCGCCGACCAGATGGACGCCGTCGCCGACCTCGCCGAGCACTACAGCTTCGGTGAAATCCGCGTCACCCACGAACAGAACCTGGTGCTCGCCGACGTCAAGCGGGGCGACCTCCACGCGCTGTGGCGCAAGCTGCGGGACATCGGGCTGGCGACGCCCAACCTGGGGCTGGTCTCCGACATCATCGCCTGCCCGGGGCTGGATTACTGCGGCCTTGCCAATGCCCGTTCGATCCCGGTCGCCCAGCGCATCAGCGACCGGTTCGGCGACCTCAAGCGCCAGCACGACATCGGCGAACTGAAGATCAAGATCTCGGGCTGCATCAATGCCTGCGGGCACCACCACGTGGGTCACATCGGCATCCTCGGCGTCGACCGCAGGGGCGAGGAGTACTACCAGATCACCCTCGGCGGCAGCGCCGACCAGGACGCCGCCATCGGCTCGATCATCGGCCCGGCGTTTTCCGGCGATCGCGTGGTCGACGCGGTGGAAATGGTGGTCAACACCTATGTTGAGCTGCGCCGGGACGGCGAGCGTTTCATCGACACCTATCGCCGCGTCGGCGAGGAACCATTCAAGGAGAGGCTCTATGTCGCTGCTTAAGGAAGGCGTGCTGGTGGACGATGCGTGGGTGACCGTCGACGACGGGACCGCGTTGCCCATGGACGGCCCGGCCATCGTCAGCCTCGAGCGCTGGCAGGCGCACCGGGACGAGCTTCTCGGGCGCAACGCGCCGCTCGGCATCCGGCTGAAAAGCGACCAGTCGCCGGCCCTCATCGCCGGCGACCTGGACCGCTTCGCCGTGATCGCGCTGGAGTTCCCGGTGTTCAAGGACGGACGGGCGTACTCGTACGCGCGGCTGCTCAGGGAGCGGTACGGGTATCGGGGCGAGGTGCGCGCCGTCGGCGAAGTGCTCCGCGATCAGTTCCTGTTCATGCTCCGCTGCGGTTTCGACGCCATCGAGGTCAGGGACAAGAAGGCGGCGGACCAGTGGCACGAGGCGGTGGCGGAGATCAGCGTCGTCTACCAGCCCGCCGCCGACAGCCGCACGCCGGCGTGGACGCAGCGCCACCGCCGATACGCCGCCGAGTAAGCGGCCCTAAGCCGAGGCCGGCCCTTAGGCCCGCGCACGCCCCCATCGCCGCATATGACAGTCCTCTGACGGCCTGATAGAGTGCGGGCGTGGTTCAGCCGCAGGGGAGGGAGCCGTGATCGTCGAACAGGTCTGGACCGGGAACGCGTACCGCAACTTCAACTACCTGATCGCCTGCCCGGAAACCGGCGAGGCGCTGGCCATCGATCCCCTCGATCACGGGAAATGCCTGGCCGCCGCCAAGGGGCGCGGCTGGGACATCACCCAGGTGCTGAACACCCACGAGCACGGCGACCACATCGGCGGCAACCGGGCGATGATCGCCGCCACGGGCGCCACGCTGCTGGCCCACGGGAACGCGAAAGACAAGATCCCCGGCATCGACCGGGGCTTAAGCGCCGGCGACACGATCACCGTCGGCAAGACGGTGGAACTGGAGGTCCTGGACACGCCGGGACACACCATGAGCCACGTCTGCCTGTTGTCCCATACCGACCAGCCGGCGCTGTTCTGCGGCGACACCCTGTTCAACGCCGGGGCCGGCAACTGCCACAGCGGCGGCCACCCGGGCGCGCTCTACGGCACCTTTGCCACCCAGCTTGCCCGGCTCCCGGACGACACGCTCATTTACCCGGGTCACGATTACATCGCGAACAACCTGCGCTTCACCCTGGACCGCGAGCCCGACAACGGGCGCGCGGCGGCGCTGCTCGAAGACGTCGCGGACCAGGACGAGAACCAGGCCCTGGTCTCGACGCTCGGCCTGGAGAAGGAGATCAACACGTTCTTCAGGCTGCACAGCCCGACGGTGATCAAAACCCTGCGCCAAGCCTTTCCCGACCTGCCGGACGATCCGGACCCGGAAACGGTGTTCCTGAAGCTCCGCGAACTGAGGAACCGCTGGTAACGGGCGGCATGAACGTGGAGGTCACCGGGCCCGCCGTTCCTCCGGGCTCCGCCGGTCCCATTGCACGCGCCTGTCCGCAACGCTGCGCCGTTCCCCCTGGGAGCGCTTTTCGACGCCCGTCCACGCCGGCGATGCCGTCATCGACTGCCGCCTGTCCGTCCCCGACCTGACTTCCAGGCCCAGCCGTCTGTCCGGGGTCGACCGTCTTTCCCGGCCCCACCGCCGTCCGACTCCGGCGCGCCGGTCGCCGCCGGCCCGTCTGTCCTCGCCGGCTTGTGGCGCCTCGTCCTGCCGCCGCTCCCGGTAACCCCTTTTGTCTCTCACCATCGGGGATTCCTCCCGGATTCCGGTGTAAACGGTTCCCAGGTTCTTCAATAAAGGATACAACTTTTCACAAGCCGAACACACGTATGTTTTGGGGCCGGAATCGTCGCCCACGTCGATTGCCTCCCCCGTGGTGTGCAAAGGCGCGGTGACAGGGAACCAAGGTGTCCGGGCAAATGAAGGAAGGGTCCCCTGCGGATCGCGACCAATCCTCCGGTCAGCCCGAGCTTCGCGACGTCTCCGACGAGGCGCTGAGCCGTATTCTCGCCTTTCATCGGAAGTGGCTGGACTCGGAAGGCAAGGAAAGCACCCGGGCCAACCTGACCCGCGCCAGGCTGCGCAAGGCCGACCTCCGTGTCGCCAAACTGCGCGAAGCCGACTTGCGCCGGGCCTACCTGCGCGTCGCCAGACTCCAGGGCGCCGACCTGCGCGCCGCCAAACTCCAGGAAGCCGACCTGCGCGTCGCCACGCTCCAGGGAGCCGACCTGCGCGGCGCCAATTTCCAGAAGGCCGACCTGCGCGTCGCCCAATTCCAAAAGGCCGACATGCGCAAGGCCGACCTGGGGGACGCCAATCTCATCCAGGCCGATCTCCAGGAAGCCAACCTGCAGGAGGCCGTGCTCGTGCGCGCCAACCTCCAGGGCGCCGAGCTGCGCGGCGCCAATCTGCAGAAGGCCGACCTGGGCGGCGCCAGTCTGCGCGCGGCGGACCTGCGCAAGGCGGATTTCCACGAGGCCAAACTGGTCCAGGCCGACCTTCGGGGGGCGAAACTCCAGGGGGCTTTCCTGCTGGGTGCCGACCTTCACCAAGCCAACATGCACGGCGCCGATCTGGACCAGGCGGATTTGCGCGTCGCCAATCTCCAGGGCGCCGACCTGGGCGCCGCCAACCTCCGCCGGGCCGACCTCAGGGTGGCCAAGCTGCCGGCCGCCGACCTGGCCGGCGCCAACCTCCAGGGCGCCTTTCTGCGCGCCGCCAACCTGGAGAAAGCCGACCTTGGGGAGGCCAGGCTCCACGGCGCCAATCTCCAGGGTGCCGATCTGCGCGGCGCCAACCTGCAGGGGGCCTCTCTTCAGGGAGCCGACCTGTGGGGCGCCTACGTCCAGGACGCCAACCTGTGGGGAGCACGCCTTCAGGGGGCCAACCTGCGCAAGGCGGGTTTCCAGGGCGCCAACCTCATCCAGGCCGACCTCCACGGCGCCAACCTTCAGGGCACGGACCTGCGCGTGGCCAGACTCCAGGGCGCACATCTCTGCGTCGCCCAGCTCCACGGCGTCAACCTGCGCGCCGCGAAACTGCAGAGAGCCGACCTTGCCGACGCCAAGCTCCAGGGGGCGAACCTGAGGGGCGCCAACCTGCAGGAAGCCAATCTCAAGGGCGCCAGCCTGCGCGGGGCCAATCTGCAGGGCGCCGACCTTCGCGAGGCCGTCCTGCACGGCGCCGACTTGCGGGACGCCAAGAACCTGACCCAGGTCCAGCTTGACAGGGCGTCCATGGACGACGCCACCCGGCTGCCCGACACCCTGACCCTCGATCCGGGCCCGGAATAGGCCCGAAGGGCGGAACGACCGGGTCGTATTGACGTGAGAGGCCCGTGACCGCGGGCCGGCCGCCGCGCCCGGTGGCGGTGCATCCGGAAATCGCGCCTTCCCCCGGCGCAAATCCACTTGACATATCGCGTTTGCCCCTCATTTTCTAATGGTGACCAAAATGGTCATAATTATGGGGAAGGTCGGTTTCGTGAGGTTGAGCACCAGGGGGCGATATGCCGTGATGGCAATGGTCGACTTGGCCGGCTACGGCGACGGCCTGCCCAAGGCGCTGTCGGACATCGCCCAGCGCCAGGTGATCTCTCTGTCGTACCTCGAGCAGATTTTCGCGCAGTTGAGGCAAAACGGCCTGGTCGAGAGCGTGCGCGGCCCGGGCGGCGGATACCTTCTCGCCCGCCCGCCCACCGAAACGGCCATAGCCGACATCATGATGGCGGTGAACGATCCAGCCCGCAAAGCGCGCCCGGTGCCGGCGCGCCCCAAAGCGGCCGCCGGCTCCGTGACGGAGTCCCTTTGGGAAGAGGTCGACAACCGGATATACTTGTTTCTAAACTCCGTGACCCTGGCGGACGTTTGCGAAAAGCGCGTTCTCGGGCTCAGCGGGATGATGCACCAGAAGGTCGCCGATGCGCCGGCGGCCGGTTTGCCGACAGGGAATTCCGGAGGGGACGACGGCGTGAAGCCTAAGCCACGGGCCCGGGCCCGGGCGCGAAGGTGAGGGCTGTGGTCGTCCCGGGCGCCCCCTCCACCCCGGCTGACGGTCGCCGGGCCCATTGGGAAAGGACGGTGGTTCGATGATCAGATTGAGCAGGCTGGCGGATTACAGCGTTGTCCTGATGACCTATCTGGCAAGCCATGGCGAGCGGCCGCGCAGCGCCCTCGATCTGACATTTGCCAGCGGGTTGCCGGGACCGACCGTGGGCAAGCTGTTGAACATGCTGGCGCGGGCGGATCTGTTGACCTCCTTTCGCGGCGTCGGCGGAGGATATGCGCTTACCCGCACCCCCGGGGACATCTCGGTGGCCGAGATCATCCACGCCGTGGACGGGCCGATCACGTTGACCGAATGTATCCACGATTCGTCCGGCGCATGCGATCTCGAGGCGTCGTGTCCGGCCCGCGGCAGCTGGCAGGTGATCAACGATGTGGTCAGGAGGGCGCTGAGCAACGTTTCCCTTGCCGATGTGGTCATCGCCACGCCCGTTGCCGGCCAGGGCGGAGCGTTCGCCGCCGTGGGCAGTACCGCGGACCATTCGGTGAAGGAAAACTGACATGGCCGTGGGTTCCGATACCGCCAAGACCATCGAATCCGCGACCGGCGGCGACTACAAGTACGGCTTCGTCACCGACATCGACACGGACATGGCGCCGCGCGGCCTCAACGAGGACACCGTGCGCTTCATTTCGGCGAAAAAGAACGAGCCCGACTGGCTGCTCGACTGGCGGCTGAAGGCCTATCGCCGCTGGCTGACGATGCAGGACCCCGAGTGGGCGCGGGTCAAGCACCCGGAGATCGATTACCAGGACGCGTACTACTACGCGGCGCCGAAGACCAAGGAGCTGCTGAACAGCCTGGACGAGGTCGATCCCGAATTGCTGCGCACCTACGAAAAGCTCGGCATTCCCCTGGAGGAGCAGAAAAAACTCGCCGGGGTGGCGGTGGACGCCGTCTTCGACAGCGTTTCGGTGGCCACCACCTACAAGGAGAAGCTTGCCGAGGAGGGGATCGTCTTTTGCTCCTTCTCCGAAGCCGTGCAGACGCACCCCAAACTGGTGCGCAAATACCTGGGCTCGGTGGTTCCGTATTCGGACAACTTTTTCGCCACGCTGAATTCGGCGGTCTTCAGCGACGGCAGTTTCGTCTATATCCCCAAGGGCGTGCGCTGCCCCATGGAACTGTCCACCTACTTCCGCATCAACGCCGAGAACACCGGGCAGTTCGAACGCACGCTGATCATCGCCGACGCGGGCAGCTACGTCAGCTACCTGGAAGGCTGCACGGCCCCCATGCGCGACGAGAACCAGCTCCACGCGGCGGTGGTCGAGCTCGTCGCGCTCGACGACGCCCAGATAAAATACTCGACGGTCCAGAACTGGTATCCCGGCGACAAGGACGGCAAGGGCGGCATTTTCAATTTCGTCACCAAGCGCGGCGCCTGCCGGGGCGTGAACTCGAAGATCTCGTGGACGCAGATCGAAACCGGCTCGGCGATCACCTGGAAGTACCCGAGCTGTATTCTCCAGGGGGACAACACGGTGGGCGAGTTCTACTCGGTCGCCGTCACCAACAACCATCAGCAGGCCGATACGGGCACCAAGATGATCCATATCGGCAAGAACACCCGCAGCACGATCATCACCAAGGGCATTTCCGCCGGCAAGGGCCAGAACACCTACCGGGGCCTGGTGAGAGTCCTGCCGGGGGCGGCGGGGGCGCGCAATTACACCCAATGCGACGCCCTGCTCATCGGCGACGAGTGCGGCGGCCACACCATTCCCTACATCGAGGTCCGCAACCCCACCGCCCACGTGGAACACGAGGCGACGACGTCGAAGATCAGCGACGACCAGCTGTTCTATTGCATGCAGCGCGGCCTGTCGGCGGAGGACGCCATATCGATGATCGTCAACGGGTTCTGCAAACAGGTTCTGCTGGAGCTGCCCATGGAATTCGCGGTCGAGGCGCAGAAGCTCCTCGATATCAGCCTCGAAGGCAGTGTCGGGTAAGCCCCGGCACCAAAACGGAGACACGGACGTGGCAAAAAAGACACCCTTGCTGGAGATAAAAGACCTGCACGTGAAGGTCGAGGGCAAGAACATCCTCCGCGGCATCGCGCTCACGGTCAAGGCGGGAGAGATACACGCGGTCATGGGTCCCAACGGGTCGGGCAAGAGCACGCTGGCGCATGTGCTGGCCGGCCGTGAAGGGTACGAGGTGACCAAGGGCGGCGTCCGCTTCCAGGGCAACGATCTTCTTGCCATGGCGCCCGAGGAACGGGCCCGCGAAGGCATATTCCTGGCCTTCCAGTATCCGGTCGAGATACCGGGCGTGGGCGGCATGAACTTCCTCAAATCGGCCCTCAACGAGGTGCGCAAGCATCGCCGGCTGCCGGAACTCGACGCCATGGATTTCCTCACCCTGGCGCGCCAGAAGATGCGGCTTCTCGAGATCGACGAGAAGCTCATCCAGCGCGCCGTGAACGTCGGCTTCTCGGGCGGCGAGAAGAAGCGCAACGAGGTCTTCCAGATGGCGATGCTCGAGCCCAGGCTGGCGGTGATGGACGAGACCGATTCGGGGCTCGATATCGACGCGCTGAAGACCGTCGCCGACGGCGTCAATTCCATGCGCGGCCCCGACCGGGCGGTCATCCTCATCACCCATTACCAGCGCCTGCTCGATTACGTGGTCCCCGACAAGGTGCACGTCCTGGCCCACGGCCGCATCGCCAAGTCCGGCGGCCGGAAACTGGCGCTGGAGCTGGAAAAGAAGGGTTACGCGGCGTTCGGCCAGTCCGATGAGAGCGTCGCCGCCTGACCCGTCCCCTGAGCGTTGCAAACCATGAGGCCGTCCCGTCAATGAGACGCGAACATCCATTAAGCACGCCGTATGTCGCCCAGTTTGCCGAGGCGCGGGAAACCTTGCCCGGGCACGGCCTTGCGTGGCTGAGCGGCCTGCGCGACAAGGCGATCGAGCGCTTCTCGTCCCTGGATTTCCCGACGCCCAAGGTGGAGGAATGGAAATTCACCAACCTGGCGCCACTGACGAAAACGGTCTTCGGCCCCGGTCCGGCGAAGGCCGGCGAGGATGCCGGGGACGCGGTCCGGGATTTCCTCATCGACGGGACGCCCTGTCATCTCCTGGTCTTCGTCGACGGCCGATACCGGCCGCGGCTTTCGGCCCTTGGCGATCTGCCGGCGGGGGCCGGGGTCACCACCCTGGCCGCGGCGCTCAAAGCCCGTCCGGACATGCTGGAAAGCCATCTCGGCGGCGCCACGGCGATCGACGAAAAGCCGTTCGTCGCGCTCAACACCGCCTTCATGGCCGACGGCGCGGTGCTCACCCTCGAGCCCGGCGTCGCCGTGGAGCGGCCGGTTCATTTCCTGTACATGGCGAGCGCCCACGAGGCGCCGGTGGTCACCCACCCGCGCACCCTTGTCCTCGCCGGCCGGGGAAGCGCGGCGACGGTGCTCGAAAGCTATGTCGGGGCCGGTTCCCGGACGTACTGGACCAATGCGGTGACCGACGTGGTGGCGGACGAGGGCGCCGCCCTCAAGCACTACCGGCTTCAGGCCGAGGGCGCCAAGGCCTTTCACATCGCCACCACCGGGGTGCGCCTGGCCAGGGACAGCCGGTACGAAAGTTTCGTCCTTGCGGTGGGCGGGCGTCTGGCGCGCAACGAGATCGCGGCGGCGCTCGACGGCGCCAACATCGACTGCCGTCTCAGCGGCGCCTATCTGGCGCGGGACCGCCAGCACATCGACAACACCACGTTTATCGATCACGCCCGGCCGGAAAGCCGCAGCCGCGAGGTCTACAAGGGCGTGCTCGACGGCAAGGCCCATGCCGTGTTCCAGGGCAAGATCGTCGTCCGCCCCCAGGCCCAGAAGACCGACGCCCACCAGCTCAACAAGAACCTGCTGCTCTCCGAGAGCGCCCGCGTCGACACCAAGCCCGAGCTGGAAATCCACGCCGACGACGTGAAATGCTCCCACGGCGCCAGCGTCGGCGAGCTCGACCCCGAGGCGCTGTTTTATCTCAGGGCGCGCGGCATCGACGCCGGGCACGCCCGCAACCTTTTGATCGAAGCCTTCGTCGGCGAGACCTTCGAGCACATTTCGTCCGCTCAAGTGCGGGCCCATCTCGAGCGCATGGCGTCGTCGTGGATGCCGTCGCGCCACCAAGGCGGCGCGCCATGACCACGGCCGCCGGCATACGCCGCCAGGTGCTGCAGGACTCCGACCGCCTGGCGTTCGACGTGCGCCGGGTGCGCGAGGACTTCCCCATCCTCAAACAGCGGGTCAATGGCCGGCCCCTGGTCTTTCTCGACAGCGCCGCCAGCGCCCAGAAGCCGCGCGCCGTGATCCGCGCCGTCCAGCAGTGCTACGAACGGGAATACGCCAACATCCACCGCGGCGTGTATTTCCTGAGCGAACGGGCCACCGAGCTGTTCGAAGGGGCCCGGGCCAAGGTCCAGCGCTTCCTCAATGCCCGCGAGGCGCGCGAGATCGTCTTCGTGCGCGGCGCCACCGAGGCCATCAATCTGGTCGCCCAGACCTACGGGCGCAAATTCCTCAACCGGGCCGACGAGGTGGTGATCTCCACGTTGGAGCATCATTCCAACATCGTGCCGTGGCAGATGCTGCGCGACGAAAAGGGCGTGACGCTTCGCATCATCCCCATCGACGATTCGGGCGCCCTCAGGATGGAGGAGTACGAGAAGCTTCTCGGCACGCGGACCAAGCTGGTCGCCGTCACCCATTGCTCGAACGCGCTGGGCACAATTACCCCGATCAAGGACATCATCCGCCTCGCCCACGAGAAGGGAATCCCCGTGCTCGTCGACGGCTGCCAGGCGGTTCCCCACATGCCGGTGGACGTGCGCGACCTGGACTGCGACTTCTATGTCTTCTCCGGGCACAAGCTGTACGGCCCGTCCGGCATCGGGGCGCTCTACGGCAAGGCGGCGCTGCTCGAGGCCATGCCGCCATACCAGGGCGGCGGCGACATGATCAGCACGGTCACCTTCGAGAAGACCGAATTCAACGTCATCCCCCACAAGTTCGAGGCCGGCACGCCCAATATCGCCGGCGCCATCGGCCTCGAAGCCGCCATCGATTACGTGGCCGGGCTGGGCTTCGATGAGATCGAAAAGCACGAACAAGAGCTGCTCGCCTACGCCACCACGGCCCTTTCGGAAACCAATTCCCTGCGCCTTTTCGGCACCGTCGAGGACAAGGCCAGTATCATCTCGTTCATCATCGAAGGGGTGCACCCCCATGACGTGGGCACCATCCTCGACCACGAAGGGATCGCCATCCGCGCCGGCCATCACTGCGCGCAGCCGCTGATGGACCGCTTCGGCGTCACCGCCACGGCGCGGGCCTCGTTCGGCCTGTACAACACCCGGGAGGACGTCGATGCCCTGGTCGCGGGGGTGCGCAAGGCGGTGGAGTTCTTCGGCTGATGTTCGATCTGCGCGATCTCTACCAGGAGGTCATCCTGGACCATGCCAAGCAGCCGCGGAACTTCGGCCATCCGCCGGCCTGCAACCGCGAGGCGAAGGGGCACAATCCGCTGTGCGGCGACCGGCTGACCGTCTACCTGACCATCGAGGACGGCGTGGTGACGGACGCGGCGTTCGAGGGCGCCGGATGCGCCATATCCATGGCCTCGGCGTCGCTGATGACCGAAATGGTGAAAAACAAGACCGAAGCCGAGGCCCACAGCCTGTTCCAGGGGTTCCACGCCATGGTCGCCGGCGACCAGGCCGAAAACGCCGAAAACCCCGGGGACGGCGCGGACCTGGGCAAACTCGCCGTTTTTTCCGGGGTCCGGGAATACCCCGTGCGCGTGAAATGTGCTACCCTTCCCTGGCATGCGTTCGTCGCCGCGCTCAAGGGCAAGCGGGACAACGTGACGACCGAGGAGTAACGCGGCGGGCGGGCCGCCAAGGCCATGTGAGATGGACAAGAAGGACTGTGCAGACACCATGCCCGATACCGGGGAAACAACCACACGGGCGGCCGCGCCGGCCGGCGAGACGGCGGACGGCGCGGAAAGCCTGGAAGACCGGGTCCATGCGGCGCTGCGCGGCGTGTACGATCCGGAGATCCCGGTCAACATCCATGACCTCGGGCTCATTTACGACGTCCGCATCGCGCCCGGGGGAAAGGTGGATATCAAGATGACCCTGACGGCGCCCGGCTGTCCGGTGGCCGGCACCATGCCGGGGATGGTCGAACAGGCCGTGGCCGCGGTCGATGGTATCAGCCACGTGGACGTGGAGCTGGTCTGGGACCCGCCGTGGACCCCGGACCGGATGTCCGAGGCGGCGCGCCTTGAACTGGGATTCATGTGAACGATATTAGGTCTGCCATGACAACGATGCCGAAAGCCATCACCCTCACCGACGCCGCCGCGGCGCGCGTCAAGGCGGTGCTCGCCAAAAGCGAGGCCCCCGTGCTCGGCCTGCGCGTCGCCATCCAGACCAAGGGGTGCTCGGGGCTGTCCTACGTCGTCGAGTACGCGCGCGAGCAGGCGCCCGGCGACGAGGTGGTCGAGGACAAGGGCGTGAGGATCTTCATCGACCCCAAGGCGATGATGTTCCTCCTCGGCTCCGAGATGGACTACGTCGAGGGCAAGCTCGAGTCCGGGTTCCAGTTCCAGAACCCCAACGAGAAAAGCCGCTGCGGCTGCGGCGAATCGTTCAACGTCTGAGCCGTTTCAAGCCAACCGACGGGAACAAAGGGGCGTTGCCCCTTTGGAACCCCACCAAGGGCCGCCGGCCCTTGGAACCCGATTGACGGGCAGATCGCGGAACGCTTGGTCCTGATACTCTGAACAGGCCCGCCCGACATCGATTAGCAATTTCGTGATGGTGTTTTTGCTCGCGCCTGTCATGGGGGACGTGGCGCGGATGCT
>JBHHXI010000032.1:0-23426 GCA_046756945.1 Rhodospirillales bacterium | reverse complement strand
TCGCCGTCGCCTCGCGCTCGTTCTCGCGCCACCCGGTGCTGCGCGCGGAGGTGCTGGCGCGCTACGACGATGTCACCTTCAACGACAAGGGGGTGATCCTTGCCGGCGACGAGCTGATCGCCTTCCTCGAGGGGCGCGAAAGGGTCATCGTCGGGTTGGAACGCATGGACGACGCCGTTTTCTCCGTGCTGCCGGGGCTCAAGGTGGTGTCCAAATACGGGGTCGGGCTGGATTCCATCGACACCCGGGCCATGGCCCGTCACGGCGTCCGCCTCGGCTGGACCGGCGGGTGCAACAGGCGGTCCGTTGCCGAACTGGTCATATGCTTTGCCGTCGCCCTGCTGCGCCACGTGCCCATGGTCCACGCCGAGGTGCGCGCCGGCACCTGGCGCCAGCCCGTGGGCCGGCAGCTTTCCGACAGGACCGTCGGCATCATCGGCTGCGGCCATATCGGCAAGGACCTGGCGCCCCTGTTGCGCGCCTTCGGCTGCCGCGTGCTCGCCCACGACATCCTGGACTTCCCGGAATTCTACGCCCGACACGACGTGGAGCCGATGGGACTGGAGCCCCTTCTCCAGGCGGCGGACGTGGTCACCCTGCACGTGCCGCTGGACGACACCACACGGGACATGCTGAGCGCCGAACGGCTGGCCCTGATGAGGCCCGAGGCGATCCTGATCAACGCCGCGCGCGGCGGCCTGGTGGACGAGGGAACGCTCAAACGCATGCTCACGGAGGGGCGCCTGGCGGGCGCCGCCTTCGACGTGTTCGCCACCGAGCCGCCGCAGGATTCCGGGCTTCTGGACCTGCCCAATTTCCTCGCCACGGCCCATATCGGGGGCAGCGCCGAGGAGGCCATCCTGGCCGTCGGCCGCGCCGCCATCGACGGCCTGGACAACGCCGGCGATCCGTTGACCGTTCCGACGTCGCAGGCGCCGGTCCCGTGATCACGTCCGGGGGCGAAGCGGAAGCCGGGATCCCAGCCCCTTGTTCACGCCGCCTTGCGGCGTGTATCAATGGAGCCGGCGGCGGAACGCCGGCCCCGACACATCCGAAAGCGGAGCGAACGCGCCGATGAAAGTGGTCATTCTCTGCGGCGGGCAGGGCACCCGCATCCGCGGTATCGCCGACGATCTGCCGAAGCCGATGATCCCCATCGGCGACCTGCCGATCCTGTGGCACCTGATGAAGAGCTATGCCCGGGCCGGGCACCGGGAGTTTATCCTGTGCCTGGGCTACAAGGCGCGGGTGATCAAGGAGTTCTTCCTCAACTACGAGGCCCACACCACCGACTTCACCGTGACCCTGGGGCGCGACAAGGCCATCGAATTCCACGGTAACCACGACGCGGCCGACTGGCGGGTCACCCTTGCCGATACCGGGCTGGACGCCATGACCGGGGCGCGGGTCAAGCGGATCGAGGAGTATGTGGCCGGCGAGGAGAACTTCATGCTCACCTACGGCGACGGGCTCGGTGACATCGATTTCGACGCCCTGGCCGCCTTTCACCGGGAACACGGCAAGATCCTGACGGTCACCGGCGTACGCCCGCCGGGGCGCTTCGGGGAACTGGACAGCGACGACTCGGGAAAGGTCTTCGAGTTCAACGAAAAGCCCCAGGCCACGGGCGGGCGGATCTCGGGCGGGTTTTTCGTCTGCCGCGCCGAGCTGTTCGACTACCTGGACGACCGCGAGGACCTGGTGCTGGAGCAGGAGCCCATGCGGCGGCTGGTGGGCGACGGACAGATGATGCTGTATCCGCACGACGGCTTCTGGCAGTGCATGGACACCTACCGCGATTTCGCGCTGCTCAACGGCCTGTGGACGCAGGGCGAGGCCCCCTGGCACGGCACGTGAGCCGGACCGTGTACGACGTCTTCCGCGGAAAAAGGGTCCTCGTCACCGGCGACACCGGTTTCAAGGGGTCGTGGCTGTCCCTGTGGCTGACGGAGCTGGGCGCCGACGTCACCGGGTATGCGCTTCCGGCCGAGGGCGGGCAGCCCCTGTTCGACCTTCTCGGCCTCAAGCGCATGATCCGCCACGTCGACGGCGACGTGCGCGACGCGGACGCCGTGCGGACGGCCTTCGCCGGGGCCCGGCCCGAGATCGTCTTCCACCTGGCGGCGCAGTCCCTGGTGCGCCGTTCCTACGACGAGCCGAAATATACCTTCGACACCAACGTCGGCGGCGCCGTCAACGTCCTGGAAGCGGTCCGCGCCACGCCGTCGGTGGGCGCCGTCGTCTGCATCACGTCCGACAAGTGCTACCGCAACAAGGAGTGGGTGTGGGGCTACCGCGAGAACGACGAGCTGGGGGGCCACGATCCCTACAGCGCCTCCAAGGCCGCCGCCGAGATGGTCATCGGCGCCTACATCACGTCGTATTTCCACGGCGACGGGGCGCCCGGCGTCGCCAGCACCCGCGCCGGCAACGTGATCGGCGGCGGCGACTGGACCGCGGACCGCATCGTGCCGGACTGCATGCGCGCCCTCAAGGACGGCGCCGGGATCGTGCTCAGGAATCCGGACGCCACGCGGCCCTGGCAGCACGTGCTCGAGCCGTTGTCGGGCTACCTGCTGCTGGCCGCCCGCATGCTCGAAGACCCGGGGCGCCATTCGGGCGCCTGGAACTTCGGGCCCCGGCCCGGGTCCGTGCGCACCGTGCGCGAGCTCGCGGAAGCCGTGGTCCGCGAGTGGGGCGAAGGGCACATCACGGTCGAACGGGAGCCCGGCGACCCGCACGAGGCGACCCTGTTGCGCCTGAGCATCGACAAGGCGCAAACCGGGCTCGGATGGTCGCCCAGATGGGACGCCGGGCGCACCATCGCCGAGACGGTGTCGTGGTACCGGGCCGTGCACGACGGCGACAGCCCCGTGGACGCCACCCGGCGCCAGATCAGGGCCTTCATGGAGAGCTAGGGAGAGCCAGGATCATCGACGGCGTCCGCATAACGCCCCTGCGCCAGATAGCCGACGGGCGCGGCAAGGTCATGCACATGCTGCGCCGGGACTGGGACGTCTTCGAGGCGTTCGGCGAGATCTACTTTTCCTGCGTCTTCCCCGGCGCCATCAAGGCCTGGCACATCCACAAGCGGATGACCCTGAACTACGCGGTGCCCCTGGGCGAGATCCGGTTCGTCCTCTACGACGACCGTCCCGACAGCCCGACCAGGGGAGAGGTGCAGGAAATGGTCCTCGGGCCCGACGCCTACTGCCTGGTCACCGTTCCGCCGATGATCTGGAACGGCTTCAAGGGACTGGGCGGCGAAACCTCCATCGTCGCCAACTGCGCCACCATCCCCCACGACCCGGACGAGATCGTCCGCCGCGATCCCATGGATTCCACCATCCCCTACGACTGGACGGCCGGGAGCGGATGAGCGAAACGGTCCTCGTCACCGGCGGGCTGGGGTATCTGGGCGGCCGCATCCTCGGCCATCTGAAAGCTTCCGGACCCTACACCCTGCGGGTGTCCACCCGCCGGCCGCCAAAGGACCGGCCGGCCTGGGCCGGTGCCATGCAGGTGGTGCGGGCGGACCTCCTGGACGACGGCGCGTTGGCGGCGATCTGCGACGGTGTCGACGCCGTGCTCCACCTGGCGGCGATGAACGCGCGGGACTGCGCCGCCGATCCCGAAGGCGCCCATATGGTCAACGTGCGCGGCACCGGCAGGCTGCTCGCGGCGGCGGAGAAGGCCGGCGTGCGGCGCTTCGTCTATGTCTCCACCGCCCATGTCTACGGCGCGCCGTTGCGGGGCGAGATCAGCGAAGAGACCGCGCCCCGTCCGGCCCACCCCTACGCCACCACCCACCGCGCGGCCGAGGAGCTGGTGCTGGCCTCGGGCGTCGCCGGGCTGGTGCTGCGCCTGTCCAATGGGTTGGGCGCGCCGGCCGACCCCGCGGCCGACTGCTGGACGCTGCTCGGCAACGAGCTCTGCCGCCAGGCGGTGACCGAGGGGGAACTGGTGCTCCGGGGCACCGGCCTGGAACGCCGGGATTTCATACCCCTCTCCGACGTGGCGCGCGCCGTGGACCATTTCCTCGGCCTGCCCGCCGGGGCGTGGGGCGACGGCGTGTTCAACGTGGGCGGCGGCCGCAGCCGGTCATCGTACGAGATCGCCGGCCTGATTGCCGAGAGGTGCCGGACCGTCCTCGGCTTCGCCCCGCCCATCCGCTGCGCGACTCCCAAGGGACAGGACACCGGCGGCGACCTGCGCTACCGCAACGATAAGCTGCTGGCGACGGGTTTCCGGCTGCGCGGCGACGAGGGCGCCGAAATCGACGCGACGCTCAGCCTGTGCCGCGACGCCTTCGCGGCCGAGGCGACGACCGGCTGATGGCCGACCCGCGAGTCTCGGTGATCATACCGACGTACAACCAGGCGGGCTTCCTGCGCGAATGCCTGGGGTCCCTGGCCGCCCAGACCATGCCTGAGTGGGAGGCCATCGTCATCAACAACCATTCCGACGACGACACCGTAGCGGTCGTCGAGAACCTGAACGATCCACGGGTCGCGCTGATCCATTTCCGCAACGACGGGATCATCGCCGCGTCGCGCAACAAGGGCGTGGAGAAGGCCCGGGCCGGGTGGATCGCCTTTCTCGATTCCGACGACCGCTGGCGCCCCGCCAAGCTGGAACGCTGCCTGGCCGCCGTGACGCCGGACATCGACGTCCTCGGGCACGGCATGGTCATGTTCCGCGATGAGGGCGAGGTCCGCACCGTGCGCTCCGGTCCCGAGGCGAGGACCCGCTACCGCAGCCTTCTGTTCGACGGCACCTGCGTCACGCCGTCCGCCGCCATGGTCCGCAAGGACTGGCTGGACAGGGTCGGCCGCTTCTCCGAGGACGCCGGCTACCAGACCGCCGAGGACTACGAGCTGTGGCTGAAGCTGTCCCGGGCGGGGGCGCGGTTTGCCTTCATTCCCGACCCGTTGACGGAATACCGCATGCACGGAGCAAGCGCGTCGGGCTCGGTGGCGACGCACCTTGCGGCGGGGCTGAAGATCGTCGGGGACCATTACGCCGCCCTGCCCGACAAAAGCCTCCGCGACAGGGTGCGCTACCGCAAGCGCATCGCGTCGCTGCACCACGGCGCGGCGCGCAAATACCTTCCCGCCGGAGATGCGCGCCTGGCGCTCGCCGCCGCGCTTGCCAGCATCGGATCCTATCCGCTTTTCCTGCGCGCCTACGTGACGGCGCTGGCCAGCCTGATCCCCAACATGAAATCCTGACCGGAGCCCCGAGTACCCCCTTGCCCGAAGCCAGGAACCCCTTCACATCGACCCGCGCCGCCGTCGACGAGGACACGGCGAACGCCCAAGAGCGCAACCGCCTGTGGTGGGAGCGCATGCCGATGACCTATGCCGACTGGCACGCGGACGACCGCCTGCCCGTGGACGCCGACGAATTCAAACACATCGAAAACCGGATTTTCGCGGCGAGCCCGTTCCTCAGGCAGTGGTTCGATCGCATGGATTTCCAGGGACAGAGGGTGCTCGACGTCGGCTGCGGCTCGGGCGCGCTCTCGTGCCGGCTGGCGAAGATGGGCGCCCGCGTCACCGCCATCGACATCACCGGGGCCGCGGTCTCCCTGGCCAGGCGCAACGCCCGGGCGCAGGGGCTGGAGCTGGATATCGTCCAGATGGATGCCGAACACATGGCCTTGCCGCCGGCCAGCTTCGATTTCGTGTTCTCGTGGGGCGTCCTCCATCACACCGACGATATCGAGGCGGCGTTCCGGGAGCTCTCCCGGGTGCTGAAGCCGGGGAAATCCGGCCTGGTCATGGTCTATCACCGGGCCAGCGCCGTCTATTACCTGAACGGCCTGAAATGGCTGCTGGTGAAGGGAAAGCTGTTCCGCGGCCATACCCTGCGCTCGGTCCAGGACTTCTACACCGACGGCTACTATCACCGGTACCTGCGCCGCCACGAGATCGCCGGCCTGCTCGCCGGGGCCGGGCTGACGGCGCGCCGGATCAGCGTCACCCAGTACCAGAAGCCGATCCTGCCGTTCATGCCCGGCTGGCTGGACCGGGCCCTGAAGGCGCGCTTCGGGATGTGCCTGGTGGCCGAGTTCGACAAGCCCGTGGATTAGAACGTCCGTGTGCGGCATCGCCGGCAGCACCCGAAGTACGGCCGAGTTCCTGGCCGCGTCGAGGACGCGTCTCAGCCACCGGGGCCCGGACGCCGACGGACAATGGGTGGACAGCGAAGGCGGCCTGGGCTTCGCCCACACCCGGCTCAAGGTGATCGACCTCGGCGACGGCGGCGCCCAGCCCATGGTGTCCGACTGCGGGCGCTATGTGCTGGCCTACAACGGAGAGGTCTACAACTACCGCGAACTGCGGGCCGAGCTGGAAGCGCAGGGGGACCGTTTCCGCTCGTCCAGCGATACCGAGGTGCTGCTCAATTTGCTGCGGCGCTCGGGCGCCGGGGGCGTCGCCCGGCTGGTCGGCATGTTCGCCTTCGCCCTTTGGGACCGCGAGCGTCGCGAGTTGCTGCTGTGCCGCGACCGCCTGGGCATAAAGCCCCTGGTCTACGCGGCGCTCGATGGCGGCCATCTGGCCTTCGCCTCGGAGATCCATGCGCTGAAGGCGCACCCGGGCGTCGACCTTTCGGTGGACGCCGACGCGCTGTCGGAATTCCTCGCCTGCCTGTACGTTCCGGGCCCGCGGACCATCTACCGGGGCATCCGCAAGCTGCCCCCGGGTCATATGCTGCGCTGGCGGGACGGAACCGTTTCCCTGGAGAAATATTGGGCGCCGGCGGTCACCGGAGGGCGCGCTCCGACCCTGGACGAGGCGGCCGAGGAACTGCTGCCCCTGGTCCGCCGCGCCGTCGTCGAGCGCATGGTCGCCGACGTGCCGCTGGGGTGTTTTCTGTCCGGCGGCATCGACAGCTCGGTCATCGCCGCCCTCATGGCCGAGGAGGCCAAGGCCCGGGACGCGGCCCCGGTGCGCACCTTCACCATGACCTTCGACGAGGCGGCCTATGACGAGCGCGCGGCCGCCCGCGCGGTCGCCGGGCACATCGGCGCCGCCCACACGGAGCTTCCGGCGGGCCCCCGCCTCGTCGACCTGCTGGACGACTACGTCGCCGGTTTCGGCGAGCCCTTCGGCAACCCCACGGCGCTTTTGGTCAACGACCTGTCGCGCAAGGCGCGGGAGCACGTGACCGTGGCCCTGGTCGGCGACGGCGGCGACGAGGTGTTCGCCGGCTACCCCCGCTACACGGGCGGCCTGCTGGCGCAACGCTACCGGCGCCTGCCGGGCTGGCTCAGGCGGCGGGTGATCGAGCCGGCGTCGCGCCTGATCCCGGAAAGCAGCCGCGGACGTCACGCCTTGCGCCGGGCCAGGGAGTTCCTGGCCGGGGCGAACTGTCCCGATGGCGAAATGTTCTCGTCTTGGGTGGAGTACTTCGACCCGGAGGAACGCCGGCAACTGCTCGGCCTGGACGCCCCGCCGGAAAGGCCCATTGCCCGGCTATACGAGGATTCGCCGTCGCGCCACCCGCTGGACGCCATGCAGCAGACGGATCTCAGGTCGTTTCTGCCGGGCAACCTGCTTGCCTACGGCGACGCCATGAGCATGCGCCATTCCCTGGAGCTGCGCCTGCCCCTGATCGACCACCGCCTGGTGGAGGCCGTCGGCGCCCTTGCCCCGGGACTGCGTTTCCAGAGCGGGATGAAATGCCTGTTGAAGGCGGTGGCGCGCCGCCTCCTGCCCGGCGCCGTCATCGACCGCCCCAAGCGGGGCTTCAACCCGCCCATGGGCGTGTGGCTGCGGGGTGACCTGGCGGCCACGGTCGCCGGGCGCCTCACGCCGGCCGGCATGGCGGCGGCGGGACTGGAATGGGCCCCGGTGGAGAGGCTGCTGAAGGCGCAGCGGCGCGGGATGCGAGATCATTCCCTCAAGATCTGGGCGCTGCTGGTGCTCGATGCCTGGCGGCGGGCCCAGTGAGCCCGGACAGCGGTTCGGCCCTGTCCGGGCATCCGGGTAGGGTCTAATCTACGGCCATGGAGTCGTTCGCCGCCGCCGGCCTGATTGTCCTTGTCTTCGCCGCGTCCCTCGCCGGCACGGCGGCGGCGGTCCGCGTATTGCGCCGGCGCGCCATCCTCGATCATCCCACCGAGCGCAGCAGCCACGCGGAGCCGACACCCCGGGGCGCCGGTCTGGCGGTCGTTCCCGTCCTCGTCGCCGCCTGGCTGCTCATCGGCCTCGGCGCGCCGGGCGGCCCCTGGGACATCGTCATCGTTGGCGGATGCGCCCTCGCGCTCGCCGCCCTTTCCTGGCTTGACGACCTCAAGGGTTTGCCGGCGCTCGTGCGCCTTTTCGGCCAGGCGGTGGCGGTCGCCGTGGTCCTCGCCGCGGCGCCGGGGGACGGGCCGTACTTCGCCGGTCTGCTGCCGCCGGCGCTCGACGTGCTGGCGGCCGGCCTTCTGTGGCTTTGGTTCGTCAATCTGTTCAACTTCATGGACGGGATCGACGGCATCGCCGGCACCGAAACCGCCTGCGTCGGCGCCGGCGTCGCCCTGGCCGCGGCGCTCTCCGGCCTGGACGGGGCGCCGGCGTTTTACGGCCTGACCGCGGCGGCCGCGGCGCTCGGCTTCCTGTGGTGGAACTGGCAGCCGGCGAGAATCTTCCTCGGCGACGTGGGCAGCGTGCCCCTGGGCTTTCTTCTCGGCTGGCTGCTGCTCGGCCTGGCCGCCCGGGGCGCGTGGGCCGCCGCCCTGATCCTTCCGCTCTATTACCTGACCGACGCCACCGTGACCCTCGTCCGCCGGGCGTTGCGCGGCGAGCCCGTGTGGCGGGCCCACCGCGAGCACTACTACCAGCGCGCCGTGCAACGGGGGCTCAGCCATGGCGCCGTGGTGCGCGCGGTGCTTGCCGCCAACGTGGCACTGGCGGCGCTGGCCGCGGTCGCCGCCCTGGGCTGGGCCTGGCAGGCGGTGGCGGTCGCCTGCGCCGTCGTCGGGGCGCTGCTGTACTACCTCGACGCCGTGCCCGCGGCGGGGCCGGAAACCCCTCCACGGCCCGACCGATGACCCGGCGCCGGCGATGAAGATCCTTTTCCTGACGGAGAACTTTCCGCCGGAGACCAACGCGGCGGCGACCCGCGTCTTCGAGCGGGCCTGTTACTGGGTCAAGTGGGGCCACGCCGTGACCGTGATCACCTGCGCCCCCAACTTTCCCCACGGCAGCGTTTTCCCGGGCCACCGGAACCGGTGGTACCGGACCGAGGACATGGCGGGGATCCGGGTGGTGCGGGTCAAGACCTTCATCGCCTCCAACAAGGGAGTCGTGCGCCGTACGCTGGATTTCCTGAGCTTCATGGTCACCGGCTTCGCCGCCGCCCTGTGGCAGGAGAAACCGGACCTGATCTGCGCCACGTCGCCCCAGTTCTTTACCGCCGTGGCGGGGTGGGCGGCGGGCGCGGCGCGCGGCGTGCCCTTCGTTTTCGAACTGGGCGACCTGTGGCCGGCGTCCATCGCCGCCGTCGGCGCCGTGCGCACGAATTTTCTCCTGCGCCTGATCGAGAGGCTGGAGCTTCATCTGTACCGCAAATCCGCGGCGGTGCTGGCGTTGACCGGGGCGTTCAAGGAAAACCTGGTCGGGCGCGGGATTCCCGCCGGCAAGATCGCGGTGGTCATGAACGGCGTCGACACCTGGCGCTACGGGCCGCGTCCGCGGGACGCCGCCCTCGCCGGCGACTGGGACCTGAACGGGCGTTTCGTCGTCGGCTACATGGGCACCCACGGCATGGCGCACGCGCTCGGCAACGTGCTCGAGGCCGCCGACCGGCTGCGCGGCGAGACCAACCTGCGCTTCCTGCTGGTCGGCGCCGGAGCGGAACGCCAGGCATTGATGGCGGAGGCGGAGCGGCGGCGGCTCGACAGCGTCGTGTTCCTGCCCCCCCAGCCCAAGGAGAACATGCCCGCGGTGTGGAGCCTGTGCGACGTGGCGTTGGTGCACCTGATGGATTCGCCGGTGTTCGCCGGCGTCATCCCGTCGAAGATCTTCGAGGCCATGGCCATGGGCCTGCCGGTGCTGCTTGCGGCGCCGGAGGGCGAGGCGAGCCGCGTCCTCAGCGAGGACGAGGCCGGCGTCAGGGTACCGGCGGAGGACCCGGACGCCCTTGCCGGGGCCGTCGTGAAACTGATGAAAGAGGACGACACCCGGCGCGCGTTGGCCCGCCGCAGCCTGGCGGCCGCGACCCGGCACAGCCGCGAACGCCAGGCCCGGCTGACCATCGAGGTCCTGGAACTGGCGGCCGCCGGGCGGGGCGGAGAGGCGGGCCGGACCGTTGGCCCATGACCAGCAAGAACCGTAACGCCGCGAGGTATTTATGCTAGGCGCTGCGGCGCCGGCTTCCGCGGGGCCATGGGCCCCGCGCCCCTTGGGCTTAGGGCCTGCGGCCCTAAGAAAAAGCGGGGCGTGGGGTGCAACCCCACCCGGCGCAGCCGGTTCGCGGGTCGCGGAATCGCGAAGGTGGGTATGAGGGTCCTGGTCACCGGCGGCACCGGCTTCATCGGACGGACGTTGTGCCCCGCGCTGCTCGCCGCCGGCCACGAGGTTTGCGTGTCGAGCCGCAATCCGCGGGCCGCGGAAACCACCGAGGGCGTCGAGGCGCGGCCCGTTTCGGACCTCGGGCCGGACACCGAATGGGGCGCCGCCCTGGACGGCGTAGAGGCGGTCGTCCACCTGGCCGCGCGGGTCCACGTAAGGGATGACCGCTCCGCCGATCCGTTGTCCGAATACCGCCGCGTCAACACCGAGGGCACGCGCCGGCTGGCGGAGGCGGCGGCCGCCGCCGGTGTCCGCCGGCTGGTTTTCCTGAGCACCATCAAGGTGAACGGCGACGCCACCGGCGGCGCGCCGTTCTCCGAATCCGACCCGGCGGCGCCCGGGGACGCCTATGCGGTCTCCAAACGGGAAGCCGAGACGGCCCTGTTCGGGATCGCCGCCCGGGGCGCCATGGAGGCGGTGGTCCTGAGGCCGCCGCTGGTGTACGGGCAACGGGTCGGGGGCAACTTTCTGGCGCTGTTGAAGATATGCCGCCTGGCCCCGCCCCTGCCGCTGGGCGGCGTCGCCAACCGGCGAAGCCTGATCTACGCCGGCAACCTGGCCGACGCCGTCATACGGTGCCTCGCCCACGCGGGCGCGGCGGGCCGGACATTCCTGGTTCGCGACGGAGACGATGTCTCGACGCCCGACCTGATTCGCCGCGTCGCCGCCGCCCTGGGCCGGCCGGCGCGGCTGTTCTACGTGCCGGCGCCCCTGTTGCGGGCGGCCGGCCGGGTGACGGGAAAATCGGAGATCGTCGCCCGCCTGCTTGACTCCCTTAGGGTCGATGACGGACAAATCCGCCGGGACCTCGGTTGGGCCCCGCCGTTCACCATGGCACAGGGACTGGACGCGACTGCAGCATGGTTTACGTCCCAAAGCAGTTCGTAGAGAAATTCAGACAGCTGGCGAGGGTTTCCGCCCGCGGGTACGTCGCCTACGCCCACGACATCATCATGGCGGCGGTGTCGTTCGCCCTGTCGCTCTACCTCAGGCTGGGAGACATGGTGTATTACTATTCGCCGACGCTCCTGGTCCAGGGGACGATCGTGTTCACGGTGATCGCCGCCGGCGTGTTCTGGTACATGGGGCTTTATCGGGGCGTGTGGCGGTACGCCTCGCTGAACGACCTGTTGGCGATTACCCGGGCCACCGCCGCGACGGTCCTGATTTTTCTCGTCGTCATGTTCCTGTGGACGCGCCTGGAGACGCTGCCGCGCTCTACCCTGATCATCAACTGGTTCGTGTTGACGGCGCTGTTGGGCGGCCCGCGGTTCTTTTACCGCCTGCTCAAGGACCGGCGCTTCGATTTCGAACTGGAGGACGAGGGCCACCGGCGGGTGCCGGTCCTTCTGGTCGGCGCCGGCGACGGGGCGGAGCTGTTCATTCGCGCCCTGCGCCGCCAGCCCGACGCCAACTACCGGGTGTTGGGCATCGTCGCCGAGCGGCCGTCGCGGGTGGGACAGTACATCCACGGCGTCGAGGTGATGGGAACCACCGGACACCTGGCCTCCATCGTCGAGCGGCTGGCGGCGGACGGGCAGCGGCCCCAACGCCTGATCCTGAGCAATGAGAACATGGACGGGGCGCGGGTGCGCACCCTGCTCGACGACGCCCACGGGTTGGGCATGATGCTGGCGCGGCTGCCCCGGCTTACCGACCTCAAGAGCGGCGTCAGCGACAAGGTGGAGATCACGCCCATCGCGCTGGAAGACCTGCTCGGCCGCCCGCAGACGGCCCTGGACCGGGACGCCATGCGCGCCCTCATCGAAGACCGGCGGGTCCTGGTGACCGGCGCCGGGGGCAGCATCGGCAGCGAGCTGGTGCGCCAGATCTGCGATTTCGGCCCGTCCGAGCTGGTCCTTCTCGACCATTCCGAGGCTAATTTGTATGCCATCGACCTGGAGACGGCCGGACGCAAGCCGGACCTGAGGCGCCACGCCGTGCTCGCCGATGTCCGCGACCGCGGGCGCCTGGACAGGATGTTGGCGAAGTTCAGGCCCCATCTGGTCTTCCACGCCGCGGCGCTGAAGCACGTGCCCATGGTGGAGGCCAATATCTTCGAGGGCGTCATGACCAACGTGGTCGGCACCGTCAACGTCGCCGACGCCTGCGTCAAGGCCATGGTGGCGACCATGGTCCTGATTTCCACCGACAAGGCGGTCAACCCGGCGAGCGTCATGGGCGCCACCAAGCGCATCGCCGAGCGCTACTGCCAGGCCCTCGACATCCGCCGCGGCACCGGCAACGGGACCCGGTGCGTGACCGTGCGTTTCGGCAACGTGCTCGGGTCCACCGGTTCGGTGGTGCCCCTGTTCCAGCGGCAACTGGCCGGCGGCGGCCCCCTGACGGTGACCGACCCGGAAATGAAGCGCTACTTCATGACCGTGCGCGAGGCCGTGCAGCTGGTCCTGCAGGCGTCGGCCCTGGGCAGCCGGAGCGACGAACAGGAAGGCAAGATCCTGGTCCTCGACATGGGCGAGCCGGTGCGCATCGTCGACCTTGCCAGGCAGATGATCCACCTTGCCGGCCTGCACCCGGACGTCGACGTCAAGATCGAAATCGTCGGCCCGCGCCCCGGCGAAAAGCTGGCCGAGGAGATGTTCCACGCGAGCGAGCCCCTGGTCCCCACCGAGATCAAGGGAATCCTGGCCGCGGCGCCGCGCGGCGCCGCCGCCGCGGGGCTGGCCCGCGCCCTGGGGGAGATGGCGGGGGCCTGCGGGCGCGCCGACACCGCCCTGGTCATGGAAATGATCCGCCGCCTGGTGCCCGAGTACCGGGCGCCCGGCGAAGACGGCCTGCGCGCGGCGTCCGGATGACGCGGCGCGAACGCCGTCCCGTTTTCCCCATGTCCCCCATGACAGGAGAGTCCCGTCCATGCCGCCGATCCGCCGCGCCCTGATCTCCGTTTCCGACAAGACCGGCCTGGCCGGCTTCGCCCGCTTCCTCGCCGACAACAAGGTGGAGATACTGTCCACCGGCGGCACGGCGAAGGCCCTCAGCGACGCCGGCATACCGGTCGTCGAGGTCTCCGAGCACACCGGCTTTCCCGAAATCATGGACGGCCGCGTGAAGACCCTGCATCCGGCCATCCACGGCGGCCTGCTGGCGGTGCGCGGCGATGCGTCCCACGAAGCGGCGATGAAGGCCCACGGCATCGCGCCCATCGACCTTCTGGTGGTCAACCTCTATCCCTTCGAGGCGACGGTGGCCGGGGGCGCCGACGCCGCCACCTGCGTGGAAAACATCGACATCGGCGGCCCCGCCCTGATCCGCGCCGCCGCAAAAAATCATGAGTCCGTCACCGTGGTCATCGATACCGGCGACTACGAAGACGTGATGGCGGAGATGAAGGCCGGCGGCGGCGCCACCACCCTGGCCTTGCGCACGCGCCTGGCGGCGACGGCGTATGCGCGCACCGCATCCTACGACGCCGCCATCAGCGCCTGGTTCAACCGCACCGCCGGCGAGCCCTTCCCGCGCCGCCTGCCGTTTGCCGGCGAGCTCAGGCAGCGCCTGCGCTACGGCGAGAACCCCCACCAGGAGGCGGCGTTCTACGTCGGCGGCGACCCACGGCCCGGCATCGCCACCGCCGGGCAGTTACAGGGCAAGGAGCTGAGCTACAACAACCTGAACGACACCGACGCCGCCTTCGAGCTGGTCGCCGAGTTCGACGGCACCGCGTGCGCCATCATCAAGCACGCCAACCCCTGCGGCGTCGCCGTCGCCGGCAGCCTGCAAGAGGCCTACGCCAAGGCCCTGGCCTGCGATCCGCTCAGCGCGTTCGGCGGCATCGTGGCGGTGAACCGGACCCTGGACGAGGCCTGCGCCGGCGAGATCGTCAAGCTGTTCTGCGAAGTGGTCATCGCGCCGGACGTGGACGACGCCGCCCGGGCCGTCCTCGCCGGCAAGGAGAACCTGCGGGTTCTGGTGACCGGCGCCATGCCCGACGCCGGCGCCCCGGGGATGACGGTGAAGTCGCTCGCCGGGGGCTATCTGGTGCAGGGGCGGGACGCCCAGGTTATCGCCGGCGAGCCCAGGGTGGTCACCGAACGCGCCCCGACGAACGCCGAGCTGGCCGACTTGGCGTTCGCCTTCACGGTCTGCAAGCACGTGAAATCCAACGCCATCGTGTACGCCAGGCACGGCGCCGCCGTCGGCATCGGCGCCGGCCAGATGAGCCGCGTCGATTCGGCGCACATCGCCGCCCGCAAGGCGCGGGAAGCCTCCGAGGCGGCGGGGGAACAGACAAGCCGCGCCGTCGGCTCGGTGGTGGCGTCGGACGCCTTCTTCCCCTTCGCCGACGGCCTGCTGGCGGCGGCCGGGGCGGGCGCCACCGCCGTCATCCAGCCCGGCGGCAGCATGCGCGACGACGAGGTGATCAAGGCGGCCGACGAAAACGGCCTCGCCATGGTCTTCACCGGCACCCGCCATTTCCGCCATTGATCGGCGCACAGGGCGCGGGGCGTGGCCCCGGAAACCAAAAAGCGGGGCAATGCCCCGCTTTTTTTGCTTTTGCGATTAACCGGTGGTGGCCTTACGGCCATGGGGGCTCCGCCCCCATACCCCCGCCAGGGGTTTCCGAAACCCCTGGACCCCATTGGTATCGGGGTCCGGGGCGAAGCCCCGGGAAGATTCCAAATCGGCGTCAGCAGGTCAGAATTTCCGTTCGGCGATCAGGCCTTCGTCCATGTGGGCCTGGCGGATGTACTGGGCGAGGATGTGCATGAGCGCCTGGTGGGTGTCCTCGATGACGCCGTAGTTGTCGGCGTCCACGTGCACGTTGACGGTCGCCAGATCGGCCGTGCGGCCGCCGGAAAAGCCGGTGAACGCGATCACGGCGACGTCGTTCTCGCGCGCCCAGCGGGCGGCGCGGACCACGTTCTCGGAATCGCCCGAGGCGCTGATGGTGAGCAGGGCGTCGCCGGGCCGGGCCGCGGTGCGCAACGGGTAGACGAAAATATCGTCGTAGCTGAGGTCGTTGGCGATGGCCGTCATCATCGACGTGTTGGCGCTGAGCGAGACGACGCGCGGGACAACCGCGGTGTCGGTCTGGATCAGCTTGGCGTGGTCGCAGACGAACGTGTTGGCGATGGCCGCCGAGCCGCCGTTGCCGCAGACGAACAGGGTGGCGCCGCGCTGATACACATCGTCGAGCAGGCGCGCCGCGGCGGCCAGCTTGCGGCGGTCGACGGAGCGGGCGGCGGCGCGTTCGTTCTCGAAGTAGTCGTCGCTGAAGGCGGCGATATCGGTGTATTTCCGGTCGGGAAAGGTCATCGTACGGTCCCGTGATTCCTGTCGGGGCGATTCTGGTCCAAACTCCGCCCGCGTTCAACGGCGGACGTCGGGAACCCGCCAAAGGAGGGCCATCCCGACGACGAAAAAGACCACGATAGTGGCCATGCCGGCCCGCTGGCTGTCGAACATGTCGGTGCCGAGGGCGAACAGCGCCGGGCCGAGAAACGCCGTCGCCTTGCCCGAGAACGCGTACAGCCCGAACATCTCGGTCCTCAGTTCGGCCGGCGCCAGGTGCGCCATCAGCGAACGGCTCGCCGCCTGCGCCGGGCCGACGAAAAGACCCAGGCACAGGCCGAACACCCAGAACAGGGTCTTCGATTCGATGACCAGCAAAACCGCGCCGAGGACGATCAGCGCGGCGAGAGAGATCACGATCGTGCGCTTGGGCCCGATCCGGTCGTCGACCCAGGCGAAGGCGGCGGCGCCGAGCCCCGCCGTGACGTTGATGGCGATGCCGAACGTGATGACTTCCGCGGTCTCCATGCCGAAGGTGCCGGCGGCGTAAATGCCGCCGAAGGCGAAAAGCGTGTTGAGGCCGTCGGTATAGATCATGCGGGCGACAAGGTACCGCGCGATGTCGGCGAACTCGCGAATTCGGCGGAGGGTGGCGATCAGCTCGGCGATTCCCTGGCGCACCGCCGCGCGCATATCGAGCCCGCTCGCCGCTTTGTCCGGGGTTGCGAAAAAGAGCGGCAGGGAAAATACCGCGAACCATGCGGCGGCGAGGACGGGTGTGATCCGCACGTCTTCGAGCGTCTCCCTGTCGAGGCCGAACATCGGGGTCTCCGCCTGGACGAAGGCGAAAAGCGCCACCACCAGACAGGTCAGCCCGCCGCCGTAGCCCAGCCCCCAGCCCCACCCGGAAATCCGCCCGATCATCCGCCGCGGGGCGAGGTCGGGCAGCATGGCGTTGTAGAACACCATCCCCATTTCGAAACCGATGGTCGCGAGTCCGACGAAAACCAGGGCCCATGGCACATCGACCGGATCGGGCCGGGTGAACCACAGGAGCGCCGAGGCGACGACGCAAAGCAGGGTGAAAACGGCGATCCAGGGTTTACGCCGGCCCCCCTTGTCGGCAATGGCGCCCAGGACCGGGCCGGTCACGGCGACGACCAGGGCGGCGATGCTGATGGTGTATCCCCATTGGCTGGTGCCGGTTATCCCGTCGGCGGCCACCGCCTTGGTGAAGTAGGCGGCGAAGACGAAGGTGGTGACGACGGTGGGAAAGGCCGAATTGGCCCAATCGAACAGGCACCAGGAGAAAAGGGCGCGGGGCGAACCCCCGCGCCCGTCCATTTCTGGATGATCGGCGTTGCGGGGGCTCCCGGCCACCGTCACACGACCGTCACGAACGGCGCCGGGTTTCGGCCAGGGCGCGTAGCTGGCGGCTGGCCACGGCGACCATGGAGATATCGGTGACGGCGGTCGAGCGCAGTTCGGACAGGAGCTGCTCGGTCCGTTCGACGGCGACATGATTCTTGTCGATCCAGGCGTCAATGGCCTTTGCCGGCGCCGTCGCGCCGTCGGAAAAGTCGAGAACCTGGTCGGTCAACGCCAGCTGGTGGCCGTAAATCTCCTCCACCAGCGCCGCCACCGCCAGCTTCTGCCAGTGGGATTCGGACTCCAGCCCGCCCGACGCGGCGCGCAGCCGCCCCAGCTTGAACCGGGTGCCGACGGCGAAATACAGCTTGGCGACGCGGGGCACGGGCAGCTTGCGGCGGCCGGCGAGGCGCACGATGTCGCAGCCCGAAAACAGGTTGACCAGTCCGGCGATGCGCAAGGCCAGGTCCTCGGGCACGCCCTGGTCCAGATAGGGCTGGCCCCGGGTCCTGAGGTCGTCGAGGTAATGGGGCGGCAGGACCTCGTCCAGGCAGTCCGCCAGGGTGGCGATGCCGTCCTTGTACTTGGCCACGTGCCCGCCGATGTCCAGGCGCCGCTCGCCGTGGCGCAGGAACCACAAGGTCGTCCACTCGATCAGTCGGTTGATGTCGAGGGTCATGGACGTCTGGGCCGCCGCCGGCACCTTGGTGTCCAGGCTGGCGATGGCCTCCCACAGCTCGCGGAAGGCGAAGACCTGGCGCGAGATGGTGTAGGCGCGGGCGATGTCGGGCGCCGCCATGCCCGTCTTTTCCATGAACTCGGCGACGAAGGTGCCGCCGACCCGGTTGATCATGGAATTGGTGACACGGGTGGCGATGATCTCGCGGCGCAGCCGGTGCCGCGCGATGTGAGTCTTGAGCCTGTCGTGGACCGGCCCCGGGAAGTAGGTGACCAGATCCTCGGCCAGTTTGGCATCGTCGGGCAGGTCGGAGTCCAGGATCTCGTCATACAGCCAGATCTTGCTGTAGGACATGAGCACGGCGATTTCCGGCCGGGTCAGCCCGAGCTTGTCTTGCGCCCGCTCTTCCAGGGTTTCTTCGTCGGGCAGGAACTCCACCGCCCTGTCCAGCCGCCCCGTCCTTTCCAGCCGGCGCATCAGGCGCACCTGGTCGTCGAGGACATCGGCGCCCCTGGCCTGAACCAGGCTCATCGCCTGGGTCTGCAGATAGTTGTGGGTAAGCACGAGTTGGGCCACTTCGTCGGTCATCCGGGCCAACAACGCGTTCCTTTGTTTTTCGGACAACTCGCCTTTGGCGACCGCCGAATCGAGAAGGATCTTGATGTTGACCTCGTGGTCGGAGCAGTCGACGCCGCCCGAATTGTCGATGGAATCCGTGTTCAGGCGCCCGCCCGCCAGGGCGTACTCGACGCGGGCGCGCTGGGTGACGCCGAGGTTCGCCCCTTCGCCGATGACGCGGCAGCGCAGGTTCGCCGCATCGATACGGATGGCGTCGTTGGCGCGGTCGCCGACTTCGGCGTTGGATTCCCGGGTCGCCTTGACGTAGGTGCCGATGCCGCCGAACCAGAGCAGGTCCACCTCGGCGCCGAGCAGCGCCCGGATCAGTTCGTTGGGGGTTACCTTGTCCTTGGAAATGCCGAAGCGTTTTTTGATTGGGGCGGTGAGCTTCAGGGACTTGGCGCGGCGCTCGAAGACGGCGCCGCCCCGGGAGAGAAGCTTGCGATCGTAGTCGGCCCAGCCCGAGCGCGGCAACTTGAACAGCCGTTCGCGCTCGGCGAAGCTTTTCGCCGGGTCAGGGTTGGGGTCGATGAAGATGTGCATGTGATTGAATGCCGCCACCAGCTTGATGTGGGGCGAAAGCAGCATGCCGTTGCCGAAGACGTCGCCCGACATGTCGCCGACTCCGAGCACCGTGAAGTCGTCGGCCTGGGTATCGACGGCCATCTCGCGGAAGTGCCGTTTCACCGATTCCCAGGCGCCGCGGGCGGTGATTCCCATCTTCTTGTGGTCGTAGCCCTGGCTGCCGCCCGACGCGAAGGCGTCGCCGAGCCAGAAGCCGTAGTCGGCGGACACCTGGTTGGCGATGTCGGAAAAGGTGGCCGTGCCCTTGTCGGCGGCGACCACCAGGTAGGGGTCGTCGTCGTCGCGGCGCACCACGTCGGCGGGCGGCGCCACCCTGGGCCCTTTCAGGTTGTCGGTGATGTCGAGCATGCCGGAGATGAGGGTCTTGTAGCAGGCGATGCCTTCGTTCTGGAACGCCTCCCGGCCGCCGCCGGCCGGCGGCCGCTTGAGGACGAAGCCGCCTTTCGAGCCGACCGGCACGATGACGGCGTTCTTGACCTGTTGCGCCTTGACCAGGCCCAGGATCTCGGTGCGGAAATCCTCGCGCCGGTCGGACCAGCGAATGCCGCCGCGCGCCACCTTTCCGAAGCGCAGATGAATCCCTTCCATGCGCGGGCTGTAGACGAAGATCTCGCGCAGGGGCCGGGGTAGCGGCAGGTCCTCGACCTTGCGGCTGTCGAGCTTGAACGAAACGTATGGCTTGTGCGCGCCGTCCTTGGTGCGCTGGAAGTAGTTGGTGCGCAACGTGGAGTCCACCAGGTTGATGAACCGGCGCAGGATGCGGTCTTCATCGGCGCTGGCCACCGAATCCAGGCCGTCGCTCAGCGCCTTCAGGATCCTGGCGGCGCGCGCGTCGGCCCCCTGGGCCCGCGCCGGGTCGAACAGGGTCTCGAACAGGGCGACGATCTGGCGGGTCAGGGTCGGGTTGTTGGCCAGGGTCTGCTCCATGTAGGCCTGGGAAAACGCGATACCCGCCTGGCGCAGATATTTGCAATAGGCCCGGAGGATGACCACCTCGCGCCAGGCGAGCCCGGCGCTCAGCACCAGGCCGTTGAACCCGTCGCTCTCCACCTCGCCGCGCCAGACCCGGTCGAAGGTGTCGTGAAAGTTCCCGCGGATGGCGCCCAGGTTTACCGCGGCGCCGTTGCGGGTCTCGAGCCCGAAGTCCTGAATCATCACCATGTCGGTCCCGGCGCCCTGGGGAGAGACGGCGTGGGGAATTTCGTCCACCACCGTCAGACCCATGTGCTCGAGCATGGGCAGGACGTGGGACAGGGGGATTGCCGCGTCAGGATGATAGACCTTGAACCGCAACTGGCTGTCGGCCGCCCCCGGGGGCCTGTACAGGTTCATGCCGAGCTCGCCGCTGTTCAGGGTTTCCTCGATCACGGCGATGTCGGCGACCGCCTCGGTGGCGTCGAACTCATCGCGGTAGCCCGGAGGGAAGGCGTCTTCGTACCGCCGGTAAAGGGTCAGGCCCTTTTCCTCGCCGCATGCGGCGATCAGCGCATTGGAGAGATGATCGGTCCACGAACGCGCCGCCTCGATCAGCTCGGCCTCGATCTTTTCCGCGTCGTAGGCCGGTATCCGGCCCGCCGTGGTGCGGAAGATCATGTGCACCCGGGCCAGGGGGTCGTCGCCGAGCAGGGTGGTGAAGGCCGCGATTTCGCCGGCGAAGGCCTTTTCCAGGATCTTTTGGGCGCTTTCGCGAAGCGCCATCGTGTAGCGGTCGCGCGGCACGTACAGGAGACACGAGATGAACCGTTCGAAATCGTCCCGGCGCAGGAACAGGGCCACCCTCTGGCGGTCCTGAAGATGCAGGATGCCCATGGCGGTGTGGAACAGCTGGTCTTCGGAGATCTGGAACAGTTCGTCGCGGGGAAAGGTCTCGAGGATATTGAGCAGGGCCTTGCCGTCATGGCTGGCCGGCTCGAAGCCGGCGCGGGCGCAGGTCTTCTGCAGCTTGCGGCGCAGCAGCGGAATGTCGCGGGCACTCCAGTTATAGGCGGTGGATGTAAACAGGCCGACGAACATGCGCTGGCTGACCACCTTGCCCTGGGCGTTGAAGCGCTTGACTCCAATGAAATCCATGTGGACCGGGCGGTGGACGGTGGACTTGCGGTTGGTCTTGGTGACCATCAGCAGCTCGGGCCGGCTGGCGAAGGCGCGCATGTCGGGCGGCATGGAGGCCAGGTTCTGCAACTCCCTGAAAACCTGGAATTCGGGATCGCGCAGGATGCCCAGTCCCGCCTTGCGGTTTACCGAAACGGTGGCGCGTTTGCCGTCGCCCTTGATCTTGTATTCGCGGAAACCCAGGAAGGCGAAGTGATCGTCGTGGATCCATTGCAGGAAATCCCGGACCTCGGCCGCATCCTCCGCCGGCACGTCCGCCGGTACCGACTCCAGTTCCTCGATGATCGCCGCCATCTTGTTACGAATGGGCCGCCAGTCCTCGACGGCGGCGCGGACATCGTTGATGACCGCCTCCACGCCGGCGGCAATCTCGGCCAGCCGTGCGCCGGATTGCGCGGTGACCTCGAAACGCATGAAGGATTCGGCGCCGACGCCGGTCCCGGACTTTTCCGCCGGCAGGACCTCCGCAAGCCGTCCGCCCCGGTCCCGGCGCACCTTGAGGATCGGGTGGATGATCAGGTGAACGGTCAACCCCTGGCGATTGAGCTCGGCGGTGACGGAATCGACCAGAAACGGCATGTCGTCGGTGACGATTTCGACCACCGTGCGGTCCGACCGCCAGCCATCCTTTTTCACGGAAGGATTGTAGACGCGCACGGAGGATTTGCCGGGGATTCTGGTTGTCCCCAGTTTCAAGTGCGCCAGCGCCGCGCCGAACAGGGTGTCCGGGCTCTGCTCCAGGAGGTCGTGGGGCGGCACGTGTCGGTAGTATTGGGAGAGGAACCGGTCGGCCGCCGCCCGCCTTTTGCCTTTAAACTGTCTGCGCGCCTTGCGGACCACCGTGGCGATCAGGTCCGTCTTTTGTTGCTCATCGTCTGTGCGTGGCATGGGCCTCTCTTCCCTCGCTGTCGGATGTTCCGGGGCCCGGCCGGAAGGCTGGCCCCCCCTGGACAAATTAAGCGCCGCTACCGTGAATGTGATACGCCGCGCGGCGCCCCGGTGCAATACGGTTGCCGGATTAGGCCCATGGTTCACACATTGTGTTTGCAAAACACGCATTCAACACGGCAACGGAGGGGGCGCCGGCCGGCGGGGCGAACCGGCAAACGTCCGACGACCGGGAACACCCTGACCGCGCGGCAGGCGCTGGATCCGGCGAAGTCCCACGACGATACCGGTGCGTACGATCAGGCCCGCGCGGGGCAGGAACGCCGGCGCCATCAGGTCCGCGTCAAGGAGCTGTCGGGGTTTTTCGCCGCGGCGGCATCCCGCCGGGCGGGGCTCAGGCCAAGCCGAGGATCGCGCGCGCCTCCGCCGGCGGCGCCGGGTGGCGGTCATATTCGGCGCCGAGCTCCGCGACGCGCGCAACCAGTTCCGCGTTGCTGTCGGCGAGGCGCGTCTTGTCGAACTTGATGTTGTCCTCGAGCCCTGTCCGCGGATGGCCGCCGAGTTCCAGGCACCAATGATTGACCTCGAGCTGGTGACGGCCGATGCCGGCGGCCGCCCACGTGGCGTCGGGCATGATCTCGCCAAGCTCCGAGACCAGAAACTCGAGCAGCCGGCGGCGGGCCGGCAAGGCGTTGGGGATGCCCATGACGAATTGCACGTGGGCCGGCGCCGCGATCATCCCGCGGTCCACCAGGCTGCGTGCGTTGTAGAGCATCGCCACGTCGAAGACTTCGATCTCCGGCTTGATGCCGTTCTCCAGCATGGTCGACGCCAGACCCTCGACCAGCGCCGGCGGGTTCTCGTAAATCTGATTGGGGAAGTTCACCGACCCGGTGGCCAGCGAGGCCATGTCGGGTTTCAAATACAGCGCCTTGCCGCGTTCGCCCTGGGTGCGCCCGCGCCCGCCGGTCGAAAACTGGATGATCATATCCGGGCAGTGCTTGCGGATTCCCTCCTGGACCTCGGCGAACAACTGCGGATCGGACGACGGTGATTCGTCGGCGTTGCGGACATGAATGTGGACCAGCGCGCTGCCCGCCTCGTAGGCCTCATGGGCCGATTCGATCTGCTCGGCCGGCGTCACCGGCACGGCCGGGTTATCGGCCTTGCGCGGCAGGGCCCCGGTAATGGCGACGGTGATGATCGCCGGCGTGGTACTCACTTGCGCGCTCCCTTCGAAAGTCTGTCGCCGACGCACGTCCCCCCGAAACGTAGCCGGCGGGGCGAACCCGGGAGATAGTACTTACTTTCACGATTTCGCGTACCATACGATCGCGTTTCCCGTTCCCTCGGCAGGAGGG
>JBHHXI010000031.1:0-24431 GCA_046756945.1 Rhodospirillales bacterium | reverse complement strand
GGCTCGCTCTATCTGGTCGGTACGGTGCTGGCGGAGAACGGATAGGCCGGCCGCCACGCGCCGCCGTCATACAAGGAAAAACCCCGCCGCATGGCGGGGTTCGGCTTCCGACAGGGCGCGGTGGCGCCGTCAGGCCACTACAGGACCGATTCCACCCAGTCGAACAACTTGCCCTTGGGCAGGGCGCCGATCTTCGTCGCCGCCACCTGGCCGTCCTTGAACAGGATCAGGGTGGGGATTCCGCGCACGCCGTACTTCGACGGCGTCATGGGATTTTCGTCGATGTTGAGCTTGGCCACGGTGACCTTTTCGGCCATCTCCACGGCCAGTTCCTCGAGCGCCGGGGCCACCTGTTTGCACGGGCCGCACCACTCCGCCCAGAAATCGACGAGAACCGGATTGGACGACTTGAGCACATCGGCGTCGAAGGATTGGTCGGTGACCTGCTTTTGCATTTTGTCAATCCTATCAGTAGTTTATAAGGCTCGACGTAGCTTCCCGCGCGCACTGTCCCCCCCCGTGCGTCTGGTCTGAATCTAGGTGGCCGCCACCCCCCCGTCAAGGCACGTACCCGTCCAGCACCCCGTCCGCGAGGGGCATCAGACACGGCCCGTCGGTCCACAGCAGGAAACAGCGCACCGGGCGGCCGGCATAGATGCGCCGCAGAACCTCGCGGTAGGCGGCCATTTGCCGGAGGTAGACGGCGGGCACCCGGTCCCCGCTTTCGGGCGGCGCCCGGTTGGTCTTGAAATCGATCACCGAGACCGCTTCGGCGGTGACCAGCAGCCGGTCCACCTGCCCCGAGATCACATGTCCCGAGACCTCGCCGATCAACGGCACCTCCGCCCGGCTGCCCGGTCCGAACAGGGACCGGCAGTCGGGATGATCGAGGACGGCGCGGATCTCGGCGGCGATCCCGGCCTGCGCCTGGCGCGAAAGCTTGTGGACGGGCCGGGCAAGATAGGCGCGCGCGGCGGCGGCGCGCGCGGCGGGCGCCAGGTCGGGAAGGGTCTGGAGCAGCCGGTGGATCAGGCGTCCGCGCTTGAACCGCGCCCCGTCGTCGGCGCCCAGCGGCGAGCGCACGGGCGGTTCCTCGTCGGCCGGGCGCGACGGCGCCAGCGGCCTCGGCGGCCGCGACTCCCTGGGCGGCGGCCGGCGCGCCCAGGGAAGCAGGGTGTCCAGGCCCTCGATCTCGGTCCGCGCCGCGTCCGCCCGCTTGGGTTCCGTGACTTGCGGTGAGGTCAGGCGCAGCACCCGCGAGTCCCCGATCTCCGCGGCGGCGGCGAGGAAAGGATCGTCCGCCTCTTCGACGCCGGCGTCCTCCAGGCCGGCGCGGACGAGGTCGTACCAGCACCCTTCCGGCGGCGCGTTCCTGCCCCGCCAGCCGCACACGTACAGCCGATCCTCGGCGCGGGTCATGGCGACGTACAGCAGGCGGCGGTATTCCGCGTCCCGGCGCTGTTTGACGCGCGCCGACTCCCGCTCCGAGACGTCTTCGTACCAGGCGCGCGCCGGCGGCCACAGCAGCAGCTCGCCGCCGCCGGCCGGATCGGCGGGCCACAGCAGCGGCGGCGTCCGCATCGGCACCTGCATGGTGTCGGGCAGGAAGACGATGGGCGCCTCCAGGCCCTTGGCGCCGTGCACGGTCATGATGCGCACCGCGTCGCGCTGTTCGTGCTCCAGGTCGCGCTTGACCTCGACGGCGCCCGCCTCCAGCCAGTGCAGGAAGCTTTCCAGCGACGCCGTGTGGGAGCGCTCGAAGGCGAGCGCCAGGTCGAGAAACTCGGCGATCGGGTCCTCGGCGTCCCGGCCCAGCCGGCCGATCAGCTTCTCGCGCCCCCGGCCGGCGCCGAGGACGTGGGTGTAGAGTTCGAACGGCGGCGTGTAGTCGGTGCGCGCCAGCAGCGCCGAAAGGTCCCGCCACGCCCCGGCGCAGGCTGCGTCTTCGGCCGCTTTGTGTTTCAGCGCCTCCCACAGGCTGCCCTTGCGGCCGTAGGCGAGGCGGAACAGCTGGTCCTCGTCGAGGCCGATCAACGGCCCCTTGAGCACGGTGGCCAGCGTCAGGTCGTCCTCGGGCAGCAGCAGGAAGCGCCCCAGGGCCACCAGGTCCATGACCGCCATCTGCTCGGTCAATACCATCCTGTCGACGCCGGCCACTTCCACGTCCCGCCGCTTCAACGCCCGCACCAGGTCCTCGACGAATCCGGTGCGCCGGCGCACCAGCACGATCACGTCGCCGGGCCGGATCGGCCGGCCCCTGGCCTCCAACCACTCCTTTCCGTCGACCATGCGGTGGATGCGCGCCGCGATCAGGTCGGCCAGGCGGGTCGGCGGGGAATCGCCGGCGATGCGTTCCACCGGCGGCTTCCACGGCACCGGGGGGTCCGTTTCCCGGGGTTCGACCGGCGGCCACACCTCGACCAGCCCGCCGTCGCCGTGGCGCCGCGCCTTGTGCGTGATGGGGCGGCCGTCGAGGGCGACGCCGTCGGCGGCGGCGTCCCGGGCGAAAACGGCGTCCACGGCGCCGAGCACCGCGGGCGTCGAGCGGAACGAGATGGTGAGCTCCTCTTCGTGCCAGGTTTGCCCGGCCGCCGGCACGCGCCCGGCGAACAGCTCCCGCATGTCCTGGAAGGCGGCGGGGTCGGCGCGCTGGAAGCTGTAGATGGACTGCTTGACGTCGCCGACGGCGTACACCGTGCGCGGCGCCTCGCGGGCGCCGGCGCCGGCGAAGAACTCGCCCGCCAGGGCCGCCACCACCTGCCACTGCTCGGGGTTGGTGTCCTGGGCCTCGTCGATGAGGATGTGGTCGATGCCGCCGTCCAGCTTGAACAGCACCCACGGCGCGACCCCTTCGCGGTGCAGCAGGTCGCGGGCGGTGAGGATCAGGTCGTCGTAATCGAGCACCGCCCGCCTCTCCTTCTGCCGCCGATAGGCGCCGAGCAGGGCGTCGCCCAGGCTGAGGAGCCCGGCCGTGGCCTGGGCCGTCACCGCCGCCCGGCGCTCCATGACCGCCCTGAGCACGCGGCCGGCCTCGGTTTCCAGTATCTCGGCGGCGCCCGGCGTCGACGCCGCCGCGTTCCTGGTGATCAGGCGCGCGCGGACCTTGGTCTGTCTGTCCGCCAGAAGGGCGTCGGCGTAGGCGTCGAAGCCGGCCGCCCGGCCGTCGGCGCCGGCGGCCAGCCATTCGGCCAGGACGCGGGCGCGCTTTTCGTCGGTGGCGGTGCCCTCGTTGAGGGCCGATACGGCGAGGCGCAGGCCGAGGGCGTCGAAGGCCTGGTCCTCGCACGCCGCTGCGACCACGGACCGCGGCGTGGCGCCGTCTTCCAGGCCGAGGAGCCGGCGGGTGGCGGCGATGGTGTCTTCCACCGTGCCGTGGCGGTCGATCAGCCGGCGGAGGCGGCCGCGCGCCCCGGCCAGCGCGCCCATGAGGTCGGAGAAGGCGGATTCGTGAATGTGGGCGGTGACGTCGGCCAGGGCGCGGGCCAGGGGTCCGTCCGCGGCCGCGTCGGCCCGGGCCAGGACTTCCTCCCGGGCCGCGGCCAGCATTTCCTCGGCGTCCCGTTCCTCGAGGACGGTGAAGTGGGGCGCGATTCCGGCCTCCAGGGGAAACCGCCCGAGCAGGGACTGGCAGAAGGCGTGGATGGTCTGGATGTTCATGCCGCCGGGCGTGTCCAGCACCTGGGCGAACAGGCGGCGCGCCCGGCGCCGGATGTCGTCGTCGGGTTGGCGTCCCAGATGGCCGGTCAGCGTTTCCTCCAGCGCCGCGTCCGCCGCCGTCGCCCACGCGCCCAGCACCTCGGCGATGCGGTTCGCCATCTCGGCGGCGGCCGCCCTGGTGAAGGTCAGGCACAGGATATGCTGGGGCCGGGTGCCGGTGAGCATCAGGCTCAGCACCCGGTCGGTCAGCACCTTGGTCTTGCCGGTCCCCGCCGACGCCGCCACCCAGACCGAGGCCTCCGGGTCGGCGGCCCGGCGCTGGGCGGCCTCGGCGTCGGAGAGGATGACGGCGTCCGCCGTCATCCCGCGTCCTCCTCGCCCGAGGTCGACCATTCCCTGATCCGGGCCAGGTGCTCGTAATCGCTGAAGCGGGGCGCCGCGTCGGGACGGGGCCGCGCCTCATAGGGCGTGTCCTCGCGGTCGAAGGCGGTGATCAGGGCGCCGAGACCGTCCAGGGCCTCGGCGATCAGGGTCGGCACGTCCTTGCCGTCCCTGCCGGTGCCGGCGGCCGACACCCGCTCGCCGGCCGGCGCGCCGCCGCGCAGGCGCCAGTAATCCAGCGCCGAGACCGTCGCCCCGGGCACGCCGTCGAATCCGCCGGCCTGGGCGATGGCGGCCTCCAGGGGCAGTTGCGGGGCGAAGCCGGCGGCGACCTCGCGCTTCGACGGCGGCGCGTCGGTCTTGTAGTCGATGACCGCCAGGGTGCCGTCGGCGAGGGTATCGATGCGGTCGGCCTTGGCGGTCAGCACGAAGGGACCCGCCGGGCCGTCGACTGTCAGGAGGCCGCCCGCTTCGCTGGCGCTCGCCCTGAGGTCGGCGCGGCGCGCGCGCTCGACGTCGACGAACCACCCGGCGATGCGTTCGAACCGGGGCCACCAGAAGGCCCAGACGCCGGGGCGGCCCTGGTATCGCGCGAAGGCGCGGCGGCCGATGTCCAACAGCCGTTCGACGGCGTCCCCGGGCAGCGGGCCGGGGTTCTCCTTGAGGAACGCGTCCAGCGCGTGGTGGACGATGCTGCCGTAGTCGGCGGCGCCGGGGTCGGCGTCGATGGGCTCCAGGGCCGCCAGGCGAAGCACGTGGCGGGCATAGATGGCGTAGGGGTCGCGCATCCAGGTCTCCACCTGGGTCACCGACAGGCGGCGCGGGCGCGCCCCGAGAGGCGGCTTCGGCGCCGGCGGCGGGGACGGCCGGATGTCTAGGGGCGCGTCGAGCAGGCCCTGCCAGCGCAGCCACGGGGCATCGCCCGTCATCTTCACCTCCGTCTCCGCCCCGGTGCCGCGAAGCAGGTTCTCCAGCCTGAGCAGCCAGCGCGAAGGCACCGTCGGCGTGCCCTCGACCCGTTCCGCGCGGGTCAGCACCACCGAGGGCGCCGAGAAGGCCTGGGCGAAATCGTGGGCGGCGAGGCCGACGCGCCGCTCCGGCAGGGGCAGGCCGAATTGGGCCAGCATGGGACGGCTCATCCACGGGTTGGCGTGGGCCTCGGGCGGCCAGGTGTCCTCGTTGAGGCCGCCGAGGACCAGGACGTCGGCGTGCTGCAGGCGCGCCTCGAGCAGGCCCCAGATGTGAAGCCGGGGATGCAGGCCGAAGCGGGGCCGCACCACCGGTCGCGCCATCAGGGTCTCGAGCAGCGCCGCATACCCGGCTCCGGGCAGGGGTTTCAGGGCGCCGGCGGCCTCGTCCAGCTCGTGGACGAAGCCGGCCGCCGCCTCGCCCGCCTCGCCCGCCCACAGCCGGTCCGCTCCGGTCTCGGCATCGGTGGCGGCCAGGGCCTCGGCCAGGGCCACGTGGGCCCTCAGGAGCTGGCGCAACGGCGCCTTTTTCCGCCTCAGCATCCTGGCCAACGGGCGCGCCGCCGTGTCCAGCGCCGTCAGCAGGCGGCGCAGGGCCTTGTCGCGCCTGGGCAGCGCGGCGCGCAGGCCCTTGACGCCGGGGCCCGGGCGCGGGCCGCGCAGGACGGCCATTTCCAGGCGCCGCGCCTGGCCGCGGAATTCCGCGGGCGCCTGCCCGCCGGCGGCCAGGGGGTGCTTCAGGGCGGCCAGCAGGGGCACCGGCGCGAAGGCGTCGGCCGCCATGCGGGCGGTCAGCCTGAGGAAGGCCCCCGGCGCCGTCTGGGCCAGGGGCCGGCCCGCCGAATCGTCCACCTCGATGCCCCAGCGTCCGAGCTCGGACGCCACCCGGCGGGCGAGCGCCCGGTCCGGGGTGACCAGGGCGGCGGTGCGCCCCTCGTCCGCGTGCTCCAGGGTCTCGCGCATGATGAGGGCGATGACGCCGGCCTCTTCCTGCGGGCCGGGACAGTCGATGCGCGTGACGCCGGCCAGCGCCTCGGCCGGCGGCGCGTCGCCGGGGCGCCGGGCGCCGGTCGCCGCCGGCCTCAGCGCGGCGCCGGCCAGGGCGGCGCGGGCCGCGGGCGCCGCCGGGACGCCGGGGCTCGGCCATTCCTCGACGTCGCCGTGCGCGACGCCTAAGTGCTCGAGCAGCCGGGCCATGGCGAACTGGGGATGGGAGGGCTCCAGCGCCTGCCAGGTTTCGTCGTCGGCGTCCCGGTCCAGGCCCGGCAGCACGACGCATCCCCCGGGCATCCCGGCCACCACCTTGAGCAGCCCGGCGGTGGCCGGGATGCTGCCGGTCGAGCCGGCGGCGACGACGGGCCCGGCCGGCGGCGCCGTGCGCCAGGCGTCCGCCTGGGCCTGGAGAAGCAGGTTGCGGCGCACCATGGGGTCGACGCAGCCCTCCTCGGCGAGGACGGCGGGCCAGCGTTCGGTGATGATCCTGAGGAACTTCAGGGTAATCCGCCAGTGGTCGGCGAATTCCTCCGGCACCAGCTCGGCGAGGGCGTCGAAACCGAGCCCTTCGGTGTGCACCTGATCGAGCAGCCGGGCCAGTTCGGCGGCCAGTCGGGCGGCCTGGTCCGCCGGCCTGCGCGGTCCCTCGAAGGCGAGCACCAGCCGGGTCAGCAACAGGTGCCGGCGCAGGCCGGAAATTTCCGGGGGAACGCCGAAACCGCCCTCCGTCCCGCCGCCGGGCGGCGGCTCCCCCGACCCGGCGAGGGCCAGCTCGTCCTCGTCCACGTCGCCGAGCGGCGTCAGCCGCGGCAGCAGCAGGGGCCGGCCGCCGCTTTGGCGCAGGAAGGCCTCGCTGAGGGCGCGGCAGGCGCGCCGGGTGGGAAGGAGAACGGTGGCCCGGGCCAGGGCCTCGGGCGCGCCGCCCACCCTGGCGCGGAGACCGGCGGCCAGGGCGTCGACGAAGGGCACGCCGGCGGGAATGGTGTAGACGGCCGGTCCGGGCGCGCCTTTTGCCGGCGCCGCGCCGCTCATCGCCGCTTGTTTCCGGCGAAGCGGGCGTTCAGGTAGGCCTCGGTCCTGGCCATGGCCTCGGGCGTGCCGACGTGGAACCATTCCCCGTCGTGGACGATGCCGTACAGACGGCCCTTGGCGATGGCGCGGTCATAGAGCACGTTGAGGGAAAACGGGCCGTCCGGCCTGTCCTTGAACAGGCGCCCGTGGAGGATCTGCACGCCGGTGAACATATACGGCGATACCTCCCGCTCCGGGCGGCGGGTGATCACGCCCTGGGGGTCGACGCAGAAATCGCCCATGCCGTCGTAGCCATAGGCGTCGACCGTGAAATGAATGAGCAAAAGCCCGTCCATGCGCCGGCCATCCCACATGCCGGCCAGGCGAACGAGGGCGTCCCGCACTCCGTTCAGCCACAACACGTCGGCGTTGGCGACGAAGAACGCGTCCGCGCCCAAAAGGGGCAACGCCCTGGCCACGCCGCCGCCGCTTCCCAGAAGTTCGTCCTCGGGCGAGAAACGGATTTCCGGCGACCGGCGCCGGTCCAGGTGCCGTTCGATGAGGTGCCCGAGGTGATGGACGTTGACCACCACCTGCTCGACGCCCGCGTTCTCGAGGCGGTCGATGGTCCGGTCCAGCAGAGTCCGCCCGCACACCTGGACCAGCGGCTTGGGCAGATTATCCGTCAGCGGGCGCAGGCGCGTGCCCAGGCCCGCGGCCAGCACCATGGCCCGCTTCGGCACGCGCCCCGAAGGACGGTCCGGCGCGCGCGCGGACGCCTTTTTTACCGCGCCCTTCCTTGGCATGGCGGTATCCCTCTTTTTTCCGGTGGGAGGTGACGGTCCAGCCAGGCGGCGACAGGGGCCAGGGACCGATGTTCCAACGTGCGTTCCAACAGCCGCCAGACCCTGGGGATGTGGACCAGATAATCGGGCTTGCCGTCGCGCACACAAAGCCGGGTGAAGACGCCGATCACCTTGGCGTGCCGCTGGGCGCCGAGGATGGCGTAGGCGGTGTCGAAGCCCTGCGCGTCGAGGCCGGGAAAAGCGGCGCCGTAGCGTTCCCGCATGGCGGCGGCCAGGTCCGGATCGATGTCCCGGCGCGCGTCCTCCAGCAGCGACATCAGGTCATAGGCCGCCGGCCCGGCGACCGCGTCCTGGAAATCGAGCAGGCCGCAGGCGGCGACACCGTGCCGCTCGGGCAGCCACATCAGGTTGTCCACGTGGTAGTCCCTGAGGACCAGGGTCCGGGGCTGGGCGTGGACCACGGGAAAGGCGGACAGCCACGCCTCGATATAGGCGCGGCGCACCGCCTGCGGGGTCGGGCGGTCGAGTTGGGCGGGCATGTACCAGTCGGTGAGCCAGCATGCCTCCTCCAGCAGGGTACCGTCGTCATAGGGCGCAAGGCCCGGTGGAATCGCCGGGGGCGGGCGGTGCAGATGGACGAGCACGTCGACGGCGAGGGCGTAGAGCGCGGGCTCGTCCCCGCCGCCGGCCAGCATGCGCGTGTAGGTGTCGTCGCCCAGGTCCTCCAGCAGCAACAGGCCGGTGTCGGGGTCCTCGGCCAGGATTTCCGGCGCGCTCAACCCCAGGTCCCGGAGGTGCCGGGCGACGCGGACGAACGGGCGCACGTCTTCGTGCGGCGGCGGCGCGTCCATGAGCACCGCGCGGCGGGCGCCGTTGACCAGACGCTCGTAGCGGCGGAACGAGGCGTCGCCGGAAAGGGGCCGGCGCTCCGCCCGCTCCCACCGGTGGGCGGCGAGGAAGGCGGCGATGCGCGCGTCGCGCTCAGACAAGGCCGGCCTCCCGCAGCCTTTTCCGCCCGGCGCCGTAGCCGGTGAGCCGCACCCGGCGGGCCTCGGGCGTCCGGGCGAAACGGAGCGCCACGTCGATGCGGTCCGCGGGCAGGACGCCGTCCAGGCCCTCGGGCCATTCGATCAGCGAAATTCCCCCGGCGAAGGCCTCTTCCATGCCCAGTTCGAAGACCTCGGCGGCGTCCGCGACGCGGAACAGATCGAAGTGATACACCGTGCCGCCGGGAAGCTCGTAGACCTGCACCAGCGTGAAGGTCGGGCTGGGCACCTCTTCCGACGCCCCGCCGCGGGCGCCGATGAAGGCGCGGGCGAAGACGGTCTTGCCGGCCCCCAGCGCGCCGGTGAGCGTGAACACGTCGCCGGGGCGGGCCGGCCCGGCGAGGGACCGTGCGATGGCCGCCGTGGCCGCCTCGTCGGGCAGGTCCATCTCTATGGAGGCTGGCGATGTTTGGACCTCGGGCATGTCCCGCCTTTCTATCCGCCGCGCCGGCTCCCGGCAAGCCACGCCCGGCAAGCTTGATCAGAGGACGGATGACGGCCATTGTAAGGGCGCCAAATCGGGGAGACGAAATATTATTGGCGGCGGCGCTTCCATGACCGGTACGGCCCTGCATGGGTGATTCCGCGCCGGTGCGCCGCCGACGATCCAACAGCGGGTGAATTTGCCAATCATGTCTTTTTTTTCCGGGCTTCTCGGCGTGCTGTCCGCCGACATGGCGATCGACCTGGGCACGGCCAACACCCTGGTGTTCGTGCGCGGCCGGGGGATCGTGCTCGACGAGCCCTCGGTGGTGGCCATCGCCGAGGTCAAGGGGCAGAAACAGGTCCTCGCCGTCGGCGAAGAGGCCAAGTTGATGCTGGGGCGCACGCCCGGGAACATTTCGCCCATTCGTCCGCTGCGCGACGGGGTGATCGCCGATTTCGAGCTCGCCGAGGCGATGCTCAAGCACTTCATCCGCAAGGTGCACAATCAGCGCAGTTTCGTCAGTCCCCAGATCATCGTCAGCGTGCCGTCCGGGGCGACGGCGGTGGAGCGCCGGGCGATCAAGGAATCGGCGGAAAACGCCGGCGCCCGCCGGGTGTTCCTGATCGAGGAGCCCATGGCCGCCGCCATCGGCGCCGGACTGCCGGTGACCGAACCCGCCGGCTCCATGGTCGTCGATATCGGCGGCGGCACCACCGAAGTGGCGGTCATGTCCATGGGCGGGATCGTCTATGCCCAGTCCGTGCGCGTCGGCGGCGACAAGATGGACGAGGCGATCATCTCCTTTATCCGCCGCAACCATAACCTCCTGGTCGGCGAGAGCAGCGCCGAGCGCATCAAGAAGGACATCGGCACCGCCAGCGCGCCGGAAGACGGCGAAGGCCGCATGACCGGCATCAAGGGCCGGGATCTCATGCACGGCGTGCCCAAGGAACTCGTCATCAGCGAACGCCAGCTTGCCGAAAGCCTCGCCGAGCCGGTGGGGGCGATCATCGAGGCGGTAAAGGTGGCGCTCGAGCACACGGCGCCGGAACTGGCCTCCGATATCGTCGACAAGGGAATCGTGCTCACCGGCGGCGGCGCCCTGCTCAGCAATCTGGACAACGTGCTGCGCTACGCCACCGGCCTGCCCGTGTCCATCGCCGAGGATTCGCTGTCCTGCGTGGTGCTCGGCGCCGGCAAGGCGCTGGAGGAGATCAAGATGCTGCGCGACGTGGTCATCCGCATGAATTGACGCGGCGGCGCCGTTTCAACCGTCAGGCCGGACCGGCGCCGGAAAGCGCCGGACCCGGGCCGCCTTTGCGCCCCACGCCGGGCATGCGATACTGGGCGACGGTTGTCATTGGTGAGGCCGGCCGATGCCCCTGTTGCGCCGATTGCTGTGGAACGCCGCCCGGCACCTCGCCCTCGACCCGCGGGCCCGGGCCAAGGCGGCCGAGGTGATCGAAAAAGAGGTCAAGCCGCGGGCCCGGGCGGCGTGGCGCCAGGCCAGGCCGAAAGTGGCCGCGGCAAAGGCGGAGATGGACGCGGCGAAGGCGGACCTCAAGGACATCGCCGCCGAAACCGACCCCCGGAAAGACCCCCGCCAATTCGCGGCCAGGGTGAAACGGCGCTTCCTCGACCGCGAGAGGAATTAAAGGGACACCTTACTTAATTATCCCCTACTCGATTGCCCCCCAAAATCCAAAATCAATTAAGTAAGGTGTCCCTTTAATTGGGCCGTATCGGCGCCCGCGGCCGCCTTTCGTCAACCCTCCTCTTCCCCGGCGCCGCTGGGCAGGCGGCAGGTGACGGTGGTGCCCTTGTTGGGGGCCGATTTCACCTCGACGCGGCCGCCGTGCAGCTCGATGAAGCTGGTGACCAGGGACAGGCCCAGGCCGGCGCCGCCCTGGCGGGCGTCCGGCGTCCCGCCGCGCTCGAAGGTGCGCAACACCCGCTCCTGGTCGGCGTGGGGGATGCCGACGCCGGTGTCGGCGACGGCGATGGCGATGTCGTCGCCGTCGCGCCATGCGGAGAGCCCGATGGTGCCGCGCGGGGGCGTGAAGGTGACGGCGTTGCTCAACAGGTTGAACAACACCTGCTTGATGCGCTTCTCGTCGGCCACCATCCAGCCGATGTCGGGCGGGCAGTCGAACTCCACCTTCAGGGCCTTGCGCCGGGCCCGCTCGCGGGTCAGGTTGAGGACGCCGACCAGCATGGTGTGCATGTCCACCGTGTCGAGCTCGAGGGCCATGGTGCCGGCCTCTATGGAGGCCAGATCCAGGATATCGCTGATCACCGAGGTCAGGCTTTGCGACGCCTCGACGATGCCGCGGCTGTATTCCATCTGCCGCTGGTTGAGCTTGCCGAAGTACTCCTCGGTGAGAATCTCGGCGAAGCCGACGATGGTGTTGAGCGGCGTGCGCACTTCGTAGGAGACGTTGGCGATGAACTCGGATTTGAGGCGGTTTGCCTCCTCCATGGCCTCGGCCCGCTGGCGCAGGGCGAGCTGCACGCGGACGCTGTCGGTGACGTTCAGATAGCTCAGCAGCGCCGCGCCGTCGGGGAGCGGCAGGTTGGCGTAGTCGAGCACCGTCCCGTCGCCGCGCAACAGCCGGCCGGAGCTGGGCTCGCGGCTCATCAGCCGCTTGATCACCCGTTCCTTATGGGCCGCCCAGTCGTCTTCGCCGATGATGAAGGGGCGCATCTTCTCCACGAAGTCGCTCAGGTGCGGCTCGCCGGCCAGGTCCTCTTCGCTCAGGTTCCAGAGCTCGGCCAGGGCGGGGTTGCTCAGCTTCAGCCGCCCGTCGCTGCCGAAGACGGCGACGCCCTCGTACAGGTTGTCCAGCGTCGCCCCCTGGACGGCGATCAGCGTGTTGTAGGAACGCTCCAGATCCAGCCGGTCGGTGACGTCCTCGTAGGTGAAGACCAGGCCGCCCAGGGCGTAGGGGCTGACGACGCTGCGCAAGGTGGTTCCGTCGGGAAGGTGCAGAAGCGAATCCACGGGCTCGGCGAGGCTGCCGAACTGGGCGATCTGTTTCTCCTTGAAGGCCCGGAAGTCGGCGTATTCGGGGAGCCGCCGCAGCTCCCGCAGCCGTTCCAGCACCTCGGCCAGACCGGGTTCGGAGTCCAGCCAGCCGGCGTCGACGCGCCACAGCTCGGCATAGGCCGCGTTGAAGAAGCGGAGCCGGGTGTCGGGCCCGAAGATGGCGATGGCCGTGGCCAGGTCCTGCAGCACCTGGTCCTGGGCGGCGGCGTGGCCCGGGGACGTCTCTTCCGTGTCCCGGCCCGGGAGGCGGTCGATGGCGAATCCGGCGGTTCCCGCCCAGCCTTCCATGGGGGTCTCGGTGACCTCGAGGAGCCGCTCCGCCCCGTCCACGCTCAGCAGGTGGCGTTCGGCCACGGCCTTTCCCTCCGTCCTCGCGCGCGCCGCCAGGTCGCGCAGGGACTCCTCGATGGCCCCGTCGGCGCAGGCGCGGTTGGTGAACGCCAGGTCCAGGTCGGCGCCGCGCAACCACACGGGCACGGGCAGCGCGTCGAGAAGGGTGCGCAACGCCCCGCCGGTTTCCGCGGGCCTGACGGCGGCGGCACCGGCGGACTGCGCCGCGTCCGAGGTCGCGCTTACGTCGCGCATCCACAACAGGTCGGCGAGCGGCCGGCCGTCGACGGCGCCGGCGCGCACGCCCACCGCCTGCACCATGCGCCCGGCCGCCGGCAGCAGCAGATCGAACGCGGTGCCATCGCGGCGCAGGGCCTCCACCGCCCTGTCCAGCGCCGCCGCCGCCTCGTCTTCGAAACGGGCGCGCACGTCGGCGAACCGCGCCTGTGTCCCGGCGGCCAGGCCCAAGAGCACGGCCAGACGGCGCGAACAGCTTTCCCGCCCGTTGACGTGGTCCCACAGGAAAAGGCCGTCGGGCGCCGCCGCCAGGATCTCGCCGCTCCGTTCGGCGGCGTCGGCGAGGCGCCGGCGTTCGTCGTCCGCCCTCGCCAACCGGCGGTGCTGGCGCACCATGAAGGGCGCCGCCACCGCCGCCAGGGCGAGAGCGCCGAGGGCAAAGGCGAGAACGGTTTCCATCACCAGGCCGGCGCCGGGGCGGCGCGTCTGTCAGAAGCACTCAGCACCGGGGAATCCTATGCGCGAAAGGGCGGCCGAACAAGACCGCCCCCTGCGAAGCGCCGCGCCACGGCCACGGCCCGTCAGTAGCGGTAGTAGTCCGGCTTGAACGGCCCATCGACCGGCACGTTGATATAGTCGGCCTGCTCCGGACTCAGCCTGGTCAGGTGGGCGCCGAGCCTGCCCAGGTGCAGCGTCGCCACCTTCTCGTCCAGGTGCTTGGGCAACATGTAGACCTTTTTCTCGTACCGGTCCGGGTGGTTCCACAACTCGATCTGGGCCAGCACCTGGTTGGTGAACGACGCGCTCATGACGAAGCTGGGATGGCCGGTGGCGCACCCCAGGTTCACCAGGCGTCCCTCGGCGAGCAGGATCAGGCGCTTGCCGTCGGGGAACTCGACCTCGTCCACCTGGGGCTTGACGTTGTGCCACTTGTAGTTCCTGAGCGCCGCCACCTGGATCTCGGAATCGAAGTGGCCGATGTTGCAGACGATGGCCCGGTCCTTCATCCGGCGCATGTGATCGAGGGTGATGATATCCAGGTTTCCGGTGGCGGTGACGAAGATGTCGCCGAGGGGGGCCGCCTCGTCCATGGTCAGCACCGGGTACCCTTCCATGGCCGCCTGCAGGGCGCAGATGGGGTCGATCTCGGTGATCATCACCTGCGCGCCCAGGCCGCGCAGGCTGGCCGCCGACCCCTTGCCCACGTCGCCGTACCCGCAGATCACCGCCACCTTGCCGGCGATCATGACGTCGGTGGCCCGTTTTATGCCGTCGACCAGGCTTTCGCGGCAGCCGTACAGGTTGTCGAACTTGGACTTGGTGACCGAGTCGTTCACGTTGATGGCGGGAACCTTGAGCGTGCCCGCCTCGGCCATCTCGTACAGGCGGTGGACGCCGGTGGTCGTTTCCTCGGAAACGCCCCGCACGTCGTCCAGGAGACCGCCATGCTTCTCGTGCAGGACCTTGGTGAGGTCGCCGCCGTCGTCGAGGATCAGGTTGGGGTGCCAGCCGCCGGCGCCGTTGATGGTCTGCTCGATGCACCACCAGAACTCGTCCTCGGTTTCGCCCTTCCAGGCGAACACGGGGACGCGGCGCGCCGCGACGGCGGCCGCGGCGTGGTCCTGGGTCGAGAAGATGTTGCACGAACTCCAGCGCACCTCGGCGCCGAGATCGACCAACGTGTCGATGAGCACCGCCGTCTGGATGGTCATGTGAAGGCAGCCGGTGATGCGCGCGCCCTTGAGCGGTTCCTGGCCGGCGTATTCCTCGCGCAGCGCCATGAGGCCCGGCATCTCGGTCTCGGCGATGGCGATTTCCTTCCGTCCCCAGTCGGCGAGCGACGGATCGGCCACCTTGTAGTCGTTGAACGAATCCATGTTGCCTGTCTCCTGCAAGCCCGCGTCTTTAGCAGCCGCGCCTCGGGGCCGCAAGGTTCAAGGTGGTCACGGCGCCCCCGTTTTCAAGCCAGGGCGTTGAAGTCATCCAGAAGGGTGGCGATGCGCCCGGCGTCCACCTGGTCCATGATCACCCGCGCCCGGTGGTCGGCGGCTATCAGGTCGAGATTGCGGACGCGTTGTTTGACCCGGGGAATACTGGAGGCCCCCATCGAAAATTCGCGCAGCCCCAGGCCCAGAAGGAGGGCCGTATAGCGCGGATCGCCCGCCATCTCGCCGCAGATGCTGACCGGGATGCGGGCGTGCAGCGCCGCTTCGGTCGAGAACTGGATCAGGCGCAGCACGCTCGGATGCAGGGGGTCGTACAACGGCGCCACCTGCTCGTCGCCGCGGTCGATGGCCAGCGTGTACATGGTGAGGTCATTGGACCCGATGGCGAAGAAGTCGCTGACCTGGGCCAGGGAGTCCGCCGACAGCGCCGCCCCCGGAACCTCGATCATGGTGCCCAGGGGCGGCAGGGGATCGACCACGGCGAAGCCCCGGCGCTTCAGGCGGCTGGCCGCCTGGGCCAGGATCTCGCGCGCGCGGCGGACCTCGGACACGGTGGACACCATGGGCAGGAGGATGCGCACGTGGCCGTGCTCGGCGGCGCGCAGGATGGCCCGGAACTGGGTTTCGAAAACGTCGGCGCGGGCAAGGGACATGCGGATTCCGCGCAGGCCCAGGGCGGACGAGGCGCTGGCCCCGAAGTCGCCCATCAGCGCCGCGGAGGTCTTCTCGCCGCCGACGTCGAGGGTGCGCACGGTGACCGCCTGCCCTTTCATCGGCTTTATCAGATCGCGCAAGGCCTGGTACTGTTCATCCTCGCCGGGGATGTCGTCCCGGTTCATGAACATGAACTCGGTACGCAGGAGGCCGATGCCGGCGGCGCCGGCCTGCTTCACCAGGGTCATTTCAACGGGCAGTTCCACGTTGGCCTGCAGCAAAACCTCGGTGCCGTCGCGGGTGACGGCGGGCTGTTTGCTGAGGCGCGCCAGGCGCCGCGCCTGGCGCACGCTTTCCGCGTGGCGGCGCTCATAGGCCGCCAGCGTCGCCGGCGAGGGGTCGACGACCACGTGGCCGGTATCGCCGTCGACGACCACGGGCCGGCCCGGTCGCGCCCCGTCGATCAGACCGGGCACGCCGAGCACCGCCGGCAGGCCGAGCGCCCGCGCCATGATGGCGGTGTGCCCCTCGGCGCCGCCGAGCATGGTGGCGACACCGGCGATGCGGCTGCGGTCCAGTTGCGCGATGTCGGCCGGCGACAGTTCCCCGGTGACGACGACGCTGCCCTTGGGCACCAGCGACCACGGCTTCACGGGCGTCTTGGTGAGGTTGCGCTCCAGACGGGTGGCCAACGCCCGGATGTCTTCGACGCGCGCCCTGATATAGGCGTCGTCCATGGCGGCGAAGCCTTTGGCGATTTCCGCCATTTCGGCCTCTACCGCGGCCTCGGCGTTGATGTGATCGCCGGTGATGCGCCGTGCGGCGCCGCGCACCAGGCGGGAATCCTTGAGCATGTCGAAATAGGCGTCCAGCAGGTAGACCAGTTCCTCCGCCACCGCGCCGGACATGCCCCTGGCCTTGGCGCGCAATTGGCCGATCTGCTGGCGGGCGCGGGTCACCGCCGCCTCGAGGCGGGCGCATTCCTTGGCCACCTGCCGCGCCGGGATGGGATATGTGGGCACCTCGATGGCGCCGCTTTCGCGGACATGGGCGACGCCGATGCCGATGCCCGGCGAAACGCCCAGTCCCTTGAACGTCTGCTCCTTGTGTTTCACCGGCCTACCGTGCGGTAAAAAATCAGTGCTCTTCGAACATGTTTTCGATAAGCGCCGTCAACGCGGCCACCGCCTGCTTGGCATCGGGTCCGGTGGCGATGAGCTCGACCGCGCTGCCCGGGGCCGCGGCCAGCATCATCAGTCCCAGAATGGAATGTCCCGATACGGTCAGGTCCCCCTTGCTCACCGAGACGTCAACGTCGAAGGTGCCGGCCAGCTTGACGAACCTGGCCGCGGCCCGCGCGTGCAGCCCCCGCTGGTTGCGGATGATCGCCGTCGCCCTGGATGTACGTCCCTGCCGCCGGGTCGAGGCTTCGTCGCCCCTCATTTCTCGTCCTGGGTGAGCAGCTTCGAGGCGATGTTGATGTACTTGCGTCCCGCTTCCTGGGCGCGGGTGGCGGTCTCGGCCAGGGATTCGGTCTTGCGCACGCTTGCCAGCTTGATCAGCATGGGCAGGTTGACGCCGGCGATTACCTCCACATTGGCCTTGTCCATGGTCGAAATGGCAAGGTTGGACGGGGTGCCGCCGAACATGTCGGTGAGCAGCACCACGCCCTCGCCTTCGTCGGCATCGGCGACGCAATCCAGGATGTGGACGCGCCGTTGTTCCATGTCGTCGTCGGGGCCGATGCCCACGGCGCACACGTTGGCCTGCGGGCCGACCACGTGCTCCAATGCCGCGATCAGTTCCTCGGCCAGCCGGCCGTGGGTTACGAGCACCATTCCAATCATGCGCCGGTCCTGTTCAAATCCCTATGGTGCACGTGGACGCGCTGGTCCTGCCCGTTCAGCCATGCCGCCAGTTTCTCGGCGACGACCACCGAGCGATGGCGCCCTCCCGTGCACCCCACCGCGATGGTGAGATAGCTCTTGCCCTCGCCGGCGTACCGCGGCAACAACGGCAGCAGGAGTCCGGTGAGGGCGTCGAAGAACGGCGCGAACCCCGCATCGCCGGCCACGTACTCGGCGACCGGACGGTCCAGGCCCGTCAACGGCCGCATCTTGGGATCATAATGGGGATTGGCGAGAAAGCGAACGTCGAACACCAGGTCGGCCTCGCGGGGCAATCCCCGGCGGTACGAGAACGAGGTGACGAATACGGCCAGCCCGGGCTCGGACGCCAGGCCGAAATGCCCCTGAAGGATGCGCTTCAGGTCCCCCGGCCCCATGCCGGTGGTGTCCAGGACAACGTCGGCGCGGTCGCGCAGCGCGGAAACCAGTCCGCGTTCGTGCACGATGCCGTCGCTCACCGGGCGGTCCGAGGCCAGGGGATGGCGATGGCGGGTCTCCGCGTAGCGCCGCCGGAGCTCGTCGTCGTCGCAATCCATGAACAGCAGCCGGACCTCGACGCGGGTCTCGGCGCCCAGGTGGTCCAGCCGCTCGACGAACGGCTTGATGCCGAAGTCGCGGGTGCGGATATCGACGCCGATGGCGATGGGGCGTTGCACGTCCTCGGCGCCGAGGTCGCGCCCAATCGGCGCCACGAGGCTGTTCAGCAGCGACAGCGGCACGTTGTCCACCGCCTCGTAGCCCATGTCTTCCAGGGCCTTCAGGGCCGAGGTCTTGCCCGCCCCCGACATGCCCGTGACCAGTAGCACGCGCAGGGCGCCGTCCGGCGCCGGCGCGCGCCCGTCACCCCGGCTTTCCATGATCTCGGGCAGGGAATTGGCCTGGTCGCTCATGGGACCGACATTATATCCCCGGTGACGCGGCGCACGGCAAGGCGAACCTTGGCCGGCGCCGAAGCCTCGAATGGCGCCAGCTTGAGCAGCGGCACCGGGACTCCCAGACAGTCCCACGCCGCGGCCTCGGGAAGGCGCTCCACGTCGCCCGGAGAAACCAGCTCCACGACCAGCCCCAGATGTGCCTCGGCCGCCGAGTCCACGCGCATGACGCCGACGCCGCGCACCTCCATGAGGCCCCCCGTTTCGGGAGGCGCCGAGACGGCCAGGCGGCCATCGGCGAGGCGCACCTCGGCGCGGTCGTCGGCGACCAGGCGCGCGCCGCCGTCGATCAGGCGCAGTGCCAGGTCCGACTTGCCGCTTCCCGCGGGGCCGAGCAGAAGGACCGCCGTGCCGTCCACGTCGACGCAGGTGCCGTGAACCTGGACCATGACGGGGGAGCGTGGAACCGTCGGTCCCGGCTGTCAAGGAATGCCCGCCGGGCGGGGCCCGCGGATCACGCCAGGGGCAGGCGCACCACGAACCGGGCGCCCAGCACCCGTCCGTCGTCGCCGCGCAGGTTTTCGGCGTGCACGGTGCCGCCGTGGGCTTCGACGATCTGCTTGGAGATGCTCAAACCGAGCCCGGAATGGGTGCCGAACTTCTCCGGTTCCGGCCGTTCCGTGTAAAAACGCTCGAAGATGGCCTCCTGCTTGCCGTCGGGAACGCCCGGGCCCTCGTCGTCGATTTTCACTTCCGCCCAGTCTCCGTCCCGCGACGCCCGGAGCGTGATGGTGCTTGCCGGCGCGCCGAAGGAAATGGCGTTGGCGATGAGGTTGCGGAACACCTGGGCGAGCCGCCCCTCGACGCCGTCGACCATCAGATCCGGCTCGGCATCCAGGGACACGCGGGGAGCGTCGGCGTCCGCCGTGGCCGCGTGCACTTCCGCCAGGGCCCCGAGGATGCGGCCGATGTCCGCCGGCGCCCTCTCGGCGCGCAACAGTTCCGTATCCAGGCGCGACAAGTCCGAGATGTCGCTGATCAGCCGGTCCAGGCGCTGTACGTCGTCCTTTATGATGGTCATCAGTGTGCGTTGCTTTTCTGCATCCTCCACCCGGGCCGCGGTTTCCACCGCGCTGCGCAACGACGTCAGGGGGTTCTTGATCTCGTGGGCGACGTCGGCGGCAAAGCGTTCGATGGCCTCCATGCGCTCCCACAGGGCTTCGGTCATGTCATGTAAAGACCGGGCGAGGTCACCGATCTCGTCGTCGCGTCCGGCGAAATCGGGAAGGGCGCGGCGGTCGCGGCTCCGGCGCAACCGTTCGGCGACGGCGGCGAGGCGGCGGATGGGCCGGGCGATGGTGCCGGCCAGGTAGATCGAAAGAAGCACGGTCACGCTCAGCGCCACGGCGAACACCTCGATGATGCCCAGGCGGACCTCGAACAACGCGGCCTCGATATCCCGCGATCCCTTGGACAGCATCAGCGCCCCCAGGATCTGCTTGTAGCGCTGGACCGGCACGGCGACGCTGAGGATAATGCCGCCGTCGCGGGCGGCGCGCACCGCGCCCTCTTTCTCGCCGCCAAGCGCCCGCGGCACCTCGTCATAGTCTTCGGCACGCTGGACGGATTTCTCGCGGTAGGGGGGCATCGGATCCTGGCCCGGGAGCCACTGGACCAGGCGGTCGTACACTTCCAGCGCCGCGCTCATCACCCCGCTGAAGATGTCAGGCGGCGGCAGCTCGCGTATCTGAACCATGCCGCCGGGGCCCATCAGCAGGCGGCTGTCGGCCAGCAGCACGCCGTCGGCGCCGAACAGGCGCGCCCGCGTGCCCGTCGTCTGCACCAGGCGGCGGACGATCTGGACGGCGATGTCGCGGACAATTTGCTGACCCGTCTGGCTGCCGGCGGAGACCGCGCCCTCGCCGAGGGCGGCGGCGAACATATCGGCCTGGGTCATAAGCGCCGTGAGTTCGGCGTCGATAAGGCTTTGGCGGTATTGGCCCAGATACAGCAATCCGGCGACCAGGATTCCCAGCGCCAGCACATTCACCGCCAGAATGCGCCGGGTGATCGGCGAAACGGTGCGCCGCCTTGGCCGGTCAGGTGCCTCCATGGTCATGCCGGCCCGCCGCGTCAGTCTCCGCGGTACCGGTAGCCGACGCCATACAGCGTTTCGATCTGCGCGAATTCGGGATCCAGTTCCTTGAATTTGCGCCTGAGGCGCTTGATGTGGCTGTCGATGGTGCGGTCATCCACGTAAATGTGCTCGCCGTAGGCCGCGTCGATCAGTTGGTTCCGGTTCTTGACGTGCCCGGGACGCGCGGCCAGGGCCTGGAGGAGCAGGAACTCGGTCACCGTCAGGTTGACCTCGCCGTCGCGCCACGTGCACATGTGCCGCGCCGGGTCCAGAACCAGGCGCCCGCGGTGCATCAGGTCCTTGCCGCCGCGGTCCGCCGCAAGTTCCCGGCGGCGCAGCACGGCGCGGATGCGTTCGATCAAAAGGCGCTGGGAAAACGGCTTCGTGATGTAGTCGTCGGCGCCCATCCGCAGGCCCAGGACCTCGTCGATCTCGTCGTCCTTGGAGGTGAGAAAGATCACCGGCAGGCCGCTCTTTCGCCGCAGCCGCTCGAGAAGCTCCATGCCGTCCATGCGCGGCATCTTGATGTCGACGATGGCCAGGTCCACGGGCCTGCGGCCCAGGGCGTCCAGCGCTTCAACGCCGCCGGTGTAGGTCTCCACGGTGAAGCCTTCCGCCTCGAGAGCCATGGACACCGAGGCGAGGATGTTGCGGTCGTCGTCCACGAGGGCGATGGTATGGGACATGGAAAGACCCCTCGGCGAAATCAGGTTTCACGGTGCGCTCCGGTCCCGGGCGTTCCCCCAACGCGCAAAAGCGCCGCCACCGCACCGGCCCCGTATGGCGGGATCGAGTATAATCGCTTCGCCCGTTCCCGGTAAGGGTTCCATGTCCCTTCCCCGCCGCGCCGGGAGACGCAGGGCGCGACGCCCCTTAACGTCCAAGCGCACAGCCGCGCGTTGACGGACAAAGCCGCGGCCGCTATTGGACGCCCATGGTTTCGATCCTGCAACGCCTTCTCCGCATGGTGGGGGAGGCGGTTCGCGACCTGGCGCCGGTGGTGCTGGTCATCGTCTTTTTCCAGGCGGTGGTTCTCAGACAACCGTTTCCCGACCTGAGCGCGGTGCTGGCGGGGCTCGTCTTCGTCATCCTCGGCCTGACCATGTTCGTCCAGGGACTGCAAATGGGCCTTTTCCCCCTGGGCGAGGCCATGGCCGACGCCTTTGCCCGCAAAGGCAGCCTGTCCGCCCTTTTCGCCTTCGCCTTCTGCCTGGGCGTCGGCACCACCGTCGCCGAGCCGGCCCTGATCGCGGTCGCCGACAAGGCCGCCCAGGCCGCCGCAGAGGCGGGCTTTATCGCCGTGGGCGAAGAGGCCCGGTCCGATTACGCCTTCAGCCTTCGCCTGACCGTGGCCCTGTCCGTGGGCGTTGCCCTGGTGTTGGGGGTGTTTCGTATCCTTAAGGACTGGCCCATCCATTACCTGGTCATCGGCGGATATACGGCCGTCGTCGTCTTAACCGACTTCGCCCCGCCCGAGATCGTCGGCATCGCCTATGACTCCGGCGGCGTCACCACCTCGACCATCACGGTGCCGCTGGTCGCGGCCCTGGGCGTCGGTTTGGCCGGCACCATTCGCGGCCGCAGCCCGATGGTCGCCGGCTTCGGCCTGATCGCCCTGGCCAGCCTCACTCCCATCGTCTTCGTGCTCATCTTCGGCATGATCGTGTGAGGGGACCGGGATGGGGCTTTTCGACCATACTCTCGCCACGGCCATGGACACCCTGGTGGACGTGGCCCCTATCGTCGCCATCCTGTTCGGTTTCCAGTTCCTGGTCATCCGGCGGCGCCCGCCCAATCTGCGCCGGATCGCCGTCGGCTTCGTCTACGTCCTCGTCGGGCTGACCCTGTTCCTGGTCGGGCTGGAAAAGGCCCTGTTCCCCATCGGCAGGGCCATGGCCGAGCAGCTTACGGCGCCCGCTTTCATCGGCCCGGGCGCCGGCGGCGGCGCCGTGCGCTGGAGCGATTACCTTTGGGTTTACGGGTTCGCGGCGGCCATCGGATTTGCCACCACGGTCGCCGAGCCCGCCCTGATCGCCGTCTCCATCAAGGCGCAGCAGATTTCGGGCGGCAGCATCAACGCCGTCGGCCTGCGCCTGGTGGTGGCGGCGGGCGTGGCGGTGGGCGTCGCCCTGGGGACCTTCCGCATCGTCACCGGCACGCCGCTGCCGACCTTTATCATGGCCGGGTACCTGATCGTGGTCGTGCAGACGGCGTGGGCCGCCAGGACCATCGTCCCCCTGGCCTATGATTCGGGCGGGGTCACCACGTCGACGGTGACGGTGCCCGTGTTGACGGCCCTCGGCCTGGGCCTGGCGTCCGCCATTCCGGGGCGCAATCCCATTGTCGACGGTTTCGGATTGATTGCATTTGCCAGCCTGTTTCCCATTATATCGGTCCTGGGCTACGCCCAGCTGACCTCGTGGCTGCAGGCCAGGCGGCACAAAGAGGGAGATCACAGCGATGAAACTTAAACTCATCATGGCCTTTGTCGGCGATGAGCATACCGCGGCGGTGGTCGACGCGGCCCGCGAGGCCGGCGCCACCGGCGCCACCGTCATCACCAGTTGCCGCGGCGAAGGACTGAAGCCGGAGAAGACCTTTCTCGGCCTCGACCTGAGCTCCCACCGCGACGTGCTGTTGTTCCTGGTCGTCGAGGCGCGGGCGCGCGAAATCCTGGAGACCATCGCCGCCGCCGGAAATTTCGACGAGGAGCCGGGGGCCGGCATCGCCTTCGAGATCGCCATCGAGGACGCCGTCGGCCTGAAAACCCAGGTCGCCACCCTGTTGCATGAAATCGAGGAAGACCTATGACCGAGCACACCCACGCCACGGTCGGCGACGTCATGACCCGGTCGGTGCGCACCATCGGGGGCATGGCGACGGTCCAGGAGGCCATCGAAATGATGCGCGGCGCCGGCGTCAGCTCCCTGGTGGTGGATCGCCGGGACCGCAACGACGAGTTCGGCCTGCTGGTGATATCCGACATCGCCGGGGAGGTCATCGGCGAGGACCGGGCCCCGGAAAGGGTGAATGTCTACGAAGTCATGTCCAAGCCGGTGCTGACGCTGCCGGCCGACATGAACATCCGCTATGCCATCCGGCTTCTGCTGAAGTTCGGCCTGTCCCGGGCGCTGGTCACCAACGAAGATCGCACGCCGGCGGGGATCGTGACCTTGCGCGATATGGTGCTGGGCCATGCCGGGGACGAGCCGGCGGCCTGAGCGGAACCCCGTGCCCGCACCCGCGAACGATTGCGCCGCCGCCCAGGGCCTCATGCGCCGGGCGCGGTGGGCGGCGCTGGCGACGGCCCTGGCGGAACCGGCCACGGCGGCCAAGGCGGTAACCGCCGGATGGCCTTATGCGTCGCTGGTCACCGTGGCCTGCGACTGGGCGGGAAGCCCCATTCTGCTGCTGTCCAGGCTGTCGGACCACACCCGCAACCTGGACGCCGACGGGCGCGCCTCGCTGCTGTTCGAGGAGGCGTCGCGCAAGGCCAATCCGCAGACCGGCCCGCGGGTGACCGTGATGGGGCGTCTGACCAGGACCGCGGACGGGCGCCTCGCCGGCCGCTTTCTCGCCCGTCACCCCGAGGCGCGCCGGTACGCCGGGTTCGGCGACTTTCATTTCCACACCATGGCGATGGAACGGGCCCGCTACGTCGGCGGTTTCGGCCGCGCGGTGTGGCTGAAGGGCGCGACCCTGGCCGCCGACGCCGGCGCCGCGGCGGCGCTTGCCGACTGCGAGCAGGACGTTCTCGATCACATGAACCGGGACCACGCCGAGGCGATCGCGCTGTATGCCAACGTGCTCCTGGGGCGGCGCGGCAAGGCGTGGAAAATGATCGGCGTCGATCCCCATGGCGTCGACCTGAGGCTTCAGGGCAGGCTTGCCCGCCTGGACTTCGACGCACCCGTGCACGACGCCCAATCGTGCCGGGCGGAGCTGGTGCGCCTGGCGCAAGAGGCGCGGAGGCGCGAAGCGCCGACAGGGATCGCATAGAAGAGGCGCGGAGG
>JBHHXI010000030.1:0-24496 GCA_046756945.1 Rhodospirillales bacterium | reverse complement strand
GCCTGTTCCTCGGCGTTCACCCGCGCCGTGATGTCGGACCCGACGCCGCGGTAGCCCCGGAAGCTCCCCGCCTTGTCGAACACCGGCTTGCCGTTGGTCAGAAAATGCAGGGTGCGCCCGTCCTCGTGCACGAACTTGTAACGGAAATCGCGGAAGGGCCGGCGCTCCTCCAGATCGGCCAGGTGCCGGCGCCACTTCTCCTTGCCCATGTCGCCGCGGCCCAGTTCGCGCCGCGTCTTGCCAAGCAGCATTTCGGGGCGGATTCCGGTGACCTCCAGGAAACGCCTGGAGAAGTACGAAAACCGCAGGTCCGCGTCCATCTCCCAGATCCAGTCGGAAGTGTATTCGACCAGGTCCCGCATGCGCGCCTCGCTGTCGCGCAGCGCCTTCTCTGCCTGCTTGCGCTCCGCGATTTCCCCCAGAAGGTCCCACGTACGTTCCACGACCCGCGTTTCGAGTTTTGCGTTAAGAGCCTTGATCCGGCGGCTGGTCGCATTTACCTCGGTGGCGAGCCGTGTCGACAGCACGGTCGGGATGATCACCGCGAGCGCCGCGAAGACGATGGTCGTAATTACGTACTCCCAGTGCTCTTGGAACGACTCTTCCTTGTAATCGGTCACCAGCAGGGGCCCGATGAGGTCTTCGATGACGAACTCCCACGCCACCACGAGCAGGAACACGCTCAGCAGAGTTAAGCCCGCCAGAGAGAGGATCGTCCGACGTCTCATGCTGTCGGACCCGTTCTCTTGGGCATCTCGGTTTTCGTCGTTCCCGCCGGCACTATCCATAAAGGCCTATGACCTTTCGGTTTCCCCATTCATGTACGGAGTGTCCGCTATGAATGAAATGAGGACGCGTCTACGTCCATGTAGTGAATTGCCTACTGGTTTCGGCGCCGGCGAAACAATCCGTTTGTCTAGGTATTCCATTGGACAGAATAGGTTTCCGCAGGTGGTCCTCGAGCGCGGTTATGGGCGCGGCGTCCGCGCCGGCACCGCGTTCTGGTTTTCCACCAGATCGACGAGCTCGTTCACCGCGTTGTTACGGTAATCAGCTGCCAACACGGCGCTAACCGGGACGGTGGCAAGTGCACTGGTGAAGGAAAAATGTCGAAGAATCTGGAACATCAATGTACCGCTCGTGGCGAACTTGAAACTCCGATTCGCGGACACCGCTTTGGTGGGCCGCGCCCGCGCATCGACGGTGCGGGGCACCGAAGACATCATTCGTCCTTGGCGATAGGCGCCGGCAGTCCCGTGGCCCCATGGGGGCCGATCGCGATCCCGTCGTCACCCTGTCCGCTTCCCGTATTCCGCCGAATACCGGGAAATGGTGAAGATATCCTTTCAACCAGGGATACAATCCCGAGGAAAGACAACTTTTATAAATATGTATCCAAGGATCTTCCCGTAATGAAATTTTCCTGAACCACGTTTCAACTGAAGAGCTGCAAGTTCACACCTTGCTTCCGCCGCGCCGGGCAAACCGGCCCTGCGCCACCCACGGCGTTGGCTCAGATCGTTCTTTGCCTGAGCTCCGCGATCAGCTTATCCACATTGCCCCCGTTCGCGCGGATGAAGGATACGAATTCCTGGCGCTGGGTCTGCGCCAGGCTCACTCCCTCCACCATCATGTCGATGATGCGATAGTGGCCGTCCCGCTGGCGTAGCCGCCAGACCAGGCGGATGGACTCGCCCCCGGCCCGGGCAACCACGCAATGGACCAGAAAGTCCTTGGTCCCGCGGACCTGGGTCCTTATCACGTCGAAACGGTCCACCGCCGCCCCGCCGCCGCCGATCCTGGCCGCATAGGTCCTGAGGATGTAATCCGAATAGGCCGCCACATATGCCTCACGTTGCCGTTCGGTGGCGCCCCGCCAAAAGCGCCCCAGCACGAACCGGGCAATGGGCGGGATGTCGATGTCCCGGGCCATCATGTGCCGGAGCTTTTCCGCCCGCTGATCCTCCGAGAGGGAGGCGTCCGAGAGCACCGCCATCGCCTCCTGGGCCATTCTCAGGACGGCCTGGGCGGCTGGATGTCCGGCCGGCGGCGTCTCCCCCGCCGGCGCCATGCCGGGAAGTCCCTGGCCGCCGGTGTTTCCTGTATCCAGGACGCCGGCGTCACCGGGCACGGTGTGTGCCGGCCCCATGGCGATTTCCCGGCCATTTTCCACTTCCGCACAACCCGCCAGCGTCACGCCGAGAAGGGCGAGGACCCACGGAAAATCGCATAACCGGGAATCACGCATCCCTTAGCTTTCAAGAAAACGACTCAGGAACCGGAGTCGACCGCGTACGGTGCGTCAGAACGCCCGGCCCGCGGGAACCCTGCACGAAGGAAACGTGGTCAGCGTTTCATGGCGCCGGGCGCCGTGTTGAAAATCGTCGCAACGACGGTTCCTGAAAACATGGATCACGCGACAAATCCCCGGCATTCATCAATGTCTTTGTTTTTCGCCTCCTCGGCAATTATTCTCCCGTACAACCGGCTTATACGATTGTTTGATTTTCGGGCTAAGACCCAGCCAGCCGTTCCGTTCCTTTCGACGGCGTCACGCAAAGGTGTCGCGAAAGCCCGTGCGCGGTTTCGAATCCGCCGCTGTCGGCTCCGTTACCACGCTGCCCCGGGGTGGAAAATTCACCGGCGACCGTACCCTGCGGATGCTATTCTCTCCCCTTGCGTTCCATAGTCCGTCGTTCAAAGGCAAACGATGAAGGCGCCCAGTCCCGCGTTTAGCCGCTCACCGGCCCCGACGCCCGATGATCCCGCCGCACGGGGGCGCCCCGTCGTTCGCCTGCCCAAACGTATCGCCCTTCTCGGGTTTCACCTGGAAAGCAATGCGTTCGCCCCGGTCTCCGACGCCGCCGCCTTTCACTCCTTGTGTTACATGAGCGGGGATGAAATTCTTGCCGATGTGGGGCGCGCGAATCCCAGCCTGCCGGCCGAGATCCCGGCATTTTGCGGCGCCATGGACCGTTCCGGCGTGGACTGGCGGCCTGTGCCCATCGTGGTCACGGGGGCCGAGCCGGGAGGGCCATGCGATCATGCCTTCTTCGGCGAAACCCTGCACGACATGCGCGTCCGCCTGACCGACGCCCTGCCCGTGGACGGGGTCTACATCAGCAGTCACGGCGCCATGGTCTCGACCATGAGCCACGATCCGGACGGGCTTTTGTATCGCATGGTGCGCGACGTGGTCGGGCCCGGGGTGCCGGTCATCGCGACGATCGATTTGCATGCCAACATCTCCCAACTGATGGTGGCGAACGTGGACGTGCTGATCTCGTACCGCACCAATCCCCACGTGGACCAGGAAGAGCGGGCCACCGAGGCGGCCGACCTGATGGTCGAGATGTTCCGTGGCCTGAGGCCGGCATCCGCGTTCCTTCGCCTGCCCTTGACCCCGGCGACCGTGACTCTGCTGACCGCCGAGGGGCCTTATGCCGATCTGGTCGCCTATGGTCAGCGGGCCAAGACCCCGGACATTGTGAACGTCTCGGTGGTCGGCGGGTTCGTGTTCGGCGATTCGCCGAAGAATGGATTGGCGGTGATCGTCACCGCCCGCGACGATTTGGAGGCGGCGCGCCGGCTGGCGGCAGACATCGCGACCAGGGCCTGGGACATGCGCCATCGCTTCACGCGCACACTGACGTCCGTCGACGAGGCGGTGGCGATTGCCGTGGCGAACGGCAAGGACGAAACCCGCCCGGCGGTGATTCTTGGCGACGTGGCCGACAATCCCGGAGGCGGCGGGGGCGGCAACACTACCTGGCTGTTGTCGGCCCTTTACGAGGCCGGCGCCGCGGGCGTGTTCATGGGCAATCTGGTCGATCCGGCGGTGGCCGAAGCCGCACACTCCCACGGTGAAGGAGCAACCTTCGAGGCGGTGTTCAACGGTACCGGCGAGACCGAATTCGCCAGGCGCTTCGCCGCGCCGGCCGCCGTCGAAAAGCTCTCGGCAGGCGCCTGCGTCGGACGGCGCGGCATCTGGGCCGGACGCAGCATCAGCCTGGGCCCCGCGGCCTTGCTTGATATCGGGGGGATCAAGGTGGTCGTGGCCAGCCTGCGCAAACAATGCGCCGACCCGGTGTTTTTCGAGATGTTCGGCCTGGATATCGCCGCGGCGCGCACGGTGGTCGTCAAGTCCCGGGGCCATTTCCGTGCCGGTTTCGACGAGTATTTCGCCCCCGGGCAGGTGTACGAGGTGGACGCGCCCGGGCTGACGTCGCCGGTGCTGTCCCGGTTTGCGTTCAAGGACCTGCCACGCCCGGTCTTTCCCCTGGACGAGGACGCGACCTGGGCCGGCCCGCCCTGGTGAGGGGACCCGCTTTCCGCCTTTGCGGCGGGCGGTGGCGCGTTGTATCCTGTGCGCGGCCGAAACGAAACAGGGTACAGGCTAATGGGCAGGCCCATCCTGCCGGTGTCCGCCAACGGGCTGGAGAGCGGCGCCACCTGTGACGATGGCGAGGACAGCCTGGAGCAAACCGTGGTCGACGAAGGCACGCCGGTCCCCGATCCGTCCCCGGCGCCCGGGGTGTGATTGGTGGGCCGAAGCGTCGGCGTTGAGCGAATACCTTCGACCGGCGTTCGGCCTTCGCGGGCGAGCCACGGCGATGTCGGATCAGCACCGAACAGCGCCCGCCGAAAGCCGGCCGCTGCTCCGCCCCTTTGCCACCGATATTGCCCGTCGCGGCGGCGCCCCTTCCGGCGCATGACTGACGCCCACGCGGCACGACGGAGAAACCCGTGAACAAGGTCATCCGCATTCACCGCTACGGCGGCCCGGAAGTCATGCAATGGGAAGACGCCGAGGTCGGCGATCCCGGACCCGGCGAGGCGCGCATAGGCCACACCGCCGTCGGCCTCAATTTCGTCGATATTTACCACCGGACCGGCCAGTTCGGGGCGGAAGCGCTGCCAATGGTGCTCGGCGTTCAGGGCGTCGGCGTCGTCGAGGCCACCGGCGCCGGGGTCGGTGAAATCAGGACCGGCGACCGGGTCGCCTACGTGGGACTGCGGGGCGCCTATTGCGAACGGCGCCTGGTGCCGGCGGACCGGATGGTGATCCTGCCCGACGACGTTTCGGACGTCGACGCGGCGGTCCTGCTGCTGCGCGGGCTGACCGCGGAGTACCTCTTGCGCCGGCTGTACCGCGTGCAGCCCGGCGACACCATCCTGTTCCATGCCGCCGCCGGCGGCGTCGGCCTCATCGCGTGCCAATGGGCCAAGGCGCTTGGCGCCACCGTCATCGGCACTGTCGGCAGCGACGCCAAGGCGGACATCGCCCGCGCCCACGGCTGCGACCACGTCATCGTTTATACGCGCGAGGATTTCGTTGCCCGGGTAAAAGAGATCACCGACGGCCAGGGCGTGCCGGTGGTGTACGATTCGGTCGGCCGCGACACGTTCATGGGCTCCCTCGAGTGCCTGCGTCCCATGGGGATGGCGGTCAATTTCGGCACCGCCTCGGGCCAGGTGGAGCCCTTCCCCCTGCAGCGCCTGCACCGCAATTCCCTGGTCGTCACCCGGCCGACGCTGGCCACCTGGATCGCCGGGCGCGGCGACCTGGACGCGGCGTGCGCCGAGGTCTTCGCCGTGGTCCGGGACGGCGCGGTGAAGGTGGAGGCCAGCCGCACCTACCCCCTCCACGCCGCCGCCCAGGCCCACCACGACCTGGAGAGCCGCAACACCACCGGGGGCATGGCGCTGATCCCCTGACACCGGACTCCACGGCATAGCCGCGCGCCGGGGAAGGCCCCCCCGGGGTGGTCCCGCCGCGGAGCGCGTTCGTGTAATGATGCCCATCCCATGGAGGGCGTCCCTGCGCCCCGCCCCATGGTAAGTCCTGCGGGGCGGACGGGACGGCGCATCGGTGGAAAAGGGAGGAACGCAAGCCATGGACTTCACGCTCAGCGACGAGCAGCGCGACCTTAAGGAAACGGCGCGCCGCTTCGCCCGCCAGGAAATGGCGGCCGTCGCGAGAACAATCGAGGCCGACGACGAACCCCTGTCCCGGGACTGGCTCGGACGGTACGCGGAGATGGGCTTTCTCGGCATCAACGTGTCCGCGACCCACGGCGGGCTTGGCCTCGGAAACCTGGACGCCCTGCTGGTGCTCGAGGAATTCGCCAAGGTCTCGTCCGCCGTCGCCTTTCCCATATTCGAATCCTGTGTCGGTCCGGTCCGCGCCATCGAGCACCTGGCGGGCGAGGACCTGAAGGCGCGGGTCATCCCCAGGGTGTGCGCGGGGGAGATCACGGTCGCGGTGGCCATGTCCGAACCCGAGGCCGGCACCGCCCTCACGGACCTCAAGACCAAGGGCGAGGTCCGGGACGGCGCCGTCGTCCTCAACGGCACCAAGCGCTGGTGTTCGGGCGGCGGCCACGCGGACGGGTACGTGGTGTACTGCCGTCTGTCGGACGCCCCGGGCGCCAAGGGCATCGGCGCGGTCTACGTGGAACGGGACACCGCCGGCGTCACCTTCGGCGAGCGGGAACGGCTCATGGGCTTTCGCGGCATCCCGTCATCCGACATCTTCTTCGACAACGTGGAGGTCCCCTCCGCAAACGTCATCCTGCCGGCCGGGGGGTTCGGCAGGCTGATGGCGGCCTTCGATCTGGAACGGTGCGGCAACGCGACCATGTCTCTCGGCCAGGCCTCGGGCGCCCTCGAGGACGTGCTCGAATACGTTCAGGAGCGCCGGCAGTTCGGCAAGCCCATCGTGGAGTTCCAGGCCGTGCAACTCAAACTCGCCGAGATGGCCATGCAGGTCGAAGCGGCGCGCCTGCTGGTTTACCGGGCCGCGGTCAACGCCGAGGACGGATTGCCGAGCGTCTTCGATTCCAGCGTCGCCAAGTGCTTCGCCAACGAAATGGCGCGGGGGGTGACGGGAATGGCCGTCCAACTTATGGGCGGCTATGGTTACGCCAGGGAATTTCCCATGGAGCGGCGCATGCGCGACGCCTGGGGCTGGGGCATCGCGGGCGGCACCATCGACATTCAGAAGGTCAATATCGCCGCGGCCATGGTCGGCCGCCGTTTCGATCAGCGGACGTAATCACGGGAGCACCCGTCGAGGGAGCCAACGATGAGCGATGAGAGACAATCCACGGGCGCCCTGGCCGGCATCCGTGTCGTCGACCTGAGCCGGGTGCTCGGGGGGCCGTACTGCACCCAGATCCTGGGCGACCACGGGGCCGACGTGATCAAGGTGGAGCCGCCCATGGGCGACGAGACGCGGGAGTTCGGCCCGCCCTTCAAGACCGACCCGGACGGGCGCACGGTCACCAGCGCGTACTATGAAGGCATCAACCGCAACAAATTGGGCATCGCGCTGGACCTTGGCACGGCGGCGGGGCGCGAGGTCGTATTCCGGTTGCTCGAGACGGCCGACGCGCTGGTCGAGAATTTCAAGATCGGCACCTTGGAACGGTGGGGCATGGGATACGAAGATGTCCTGAAACGCCGTTTCCCGCGGCTCATCCATTGCCGGATTTCCGGCTTCGGCGCCGATGGTCCCCTCGGCGCCAAGCCCGGCTATGACGCCGTGGCGCAGGCGATGACGGGCCTCAACAGCGTCACCGGCACCCCCCAGTCCGGGCCGACGCGGATCGGCGTCTCGATCGTCGACATGGTCGTCGGGCTCAACGCCGCCGCCGGGATCGCCATGGCCCTGGTGGAGCGCGCCCGGTCGGGGCGCGGGCAGTTCATCGACCTGGCGCTCTTTGATTCGGGCATCAGCATTCTCCACCCTCATGCCGCCGGTTGGTTCATGAACGGCAAGCTGCCCCGGCTGACCGGCAACGCGCATCCCTATGTGGCGCCGTATGACCAGTTTCAGACCAAAACCCGGCCCATATTCCTTGGCGTCGCCAATGACCGTCAGTTCCGCAAGGCGGCCGAGATCCTCGGCCGACCCGGGCTCGCCGAAGACCCGAGGTTCAAGACAAACGGGCTGAGAAGCGAGAACCGGCAGGCGCTCACGGAAATCCTCTCGCCGCTTCTTGCCGAGTGGGAATGCGAGGAATTGACCGGTCGCCTGCTCGCCGCGGGTGTCGCCGCGGGTCCCGTCAACACCGTGGCGGAGGTGCTGACCGACCCCCACACCGCGCACCGCCGGATGGTTGTCGAGAAAGAGGGCTACCGGGGCGTGGGTCCGCCTGTCAAGTTCAGCCGCACGCCGGCCTCGGTGCGCCGCAAACCCCCTGCCTTCGCCGCGGATACGCGCGAGGTTCTGGCCTTGGCCGGCTATACCGATGAGGAGATGGACGCCCTGATCGAATCGGGCGCCGCGGTCATGGAGCGCAAGCTTTGACCCGACCCGCGACCTTGGCCGCCCGGGCCGTTCGGTGACGGCATGGGCGACAAATTGTCGAAACGCCGAAGCGCGTCGCGGGCGAAAGATCCGGGATATCAGGGACCCAGCGCGGCGCTGCCGGTGGCCGCTTCGTCGGGCACGGTGAAGGCGCGATCCACGTATTCGAGAAGAACGGCCAGGCTCTCTTCCACGGAAAGGCTCCCGGTGTCGATCGCCAGTTCGGGGTGATCCGGTGTTTCGTAGGGAGCGGATATCCCGGTGAATTCGGGAATGTCCCCGCGCCGGGCCTTTTCATAGAGACCCTTGGGGTCGCGTCCCTCACACACCTCGAGAGACGCCGTCAGGTGGATTTCGTGGAAGGCATCGCCGCCCGCCCGCCGGGCCGACTCGCGGTCGCGGCGGTAGGGCGAGATGAAGGCGGGAATCACGATATACCCGGCATCGGCAAAAAGGGCCGCCACCTCTCCGATGCGGCGGATGTTTTCGCCCCGATCCCCGGGCGAGAAGCCGAGATCGGCGCTGAGCCCGTGGCGGATATTGTCCCCGTCCAGCACGTAGACCTGGTACCCCTTTTTGAACAGGCGCTGTTCCAGCTCGAAGGCCAGCGTCGTCTTGCCCGACGCCGACAGCCCCGTGAACCACAGCACGCCGCCCCGGTGCCCGTTGCGCCGCCAACGGGCCTCTTTCGCGACCCGGTGTTCCGTGGTCGTGATGTTGGTCGATCTGACCGTCATATGTGTCCTGGCGGCTCGCCGGCTGTACGAAAGGCCTGGGGGTTTTACGTCCTTTGCCGCCCCGCATCAAGAGGACAGGCCGGGCAATGCCGGCGGCCGGGGACACGCTCCCGACGGGTCAGAGTCCGGAAATGTCGGCGGTGAACTTTGTGTAGATCTCGGTAAGGGCGTCGTTGAAGGCGGCCACCGCCGCGGCGACGGTGTCGTTCCCGGCCTTGGCTTCGACACCGTATGTCCCGAGGAACAGGAGTTCGTCGTTCGCCGTTCGCCGCAGCGCAAGCTCCAATTCCATCACGGCCCGCGGCGGCGAGCCGTTGATCTTTTCCAGGCGCTTGATCCTGCCGGCGAGCACGTAGTCCGGTTCCACTTTCATCTCGGGCGTAACCACCGTGGTCGTCACCTTGGCCGCGCGAAGGTAGTCCACCAGTTGATCCCGCAGCATGGTCGGCGGAGGCTCGGTCCAGAAATGGTAGTGATACTCGTACAACTCATAGGGCCGGTCGGCCTTGCTGTAGACGATGGGGCGTCCGGCGGTCAGACCGTCGGCGATGAACCGGCCGACCTCCAGTGTCCCCGTGAATCGTGGTTCGGCCCGGGGGTTCCCCGGCGCTCCCACGGACAGGCGATAGAAATGGTCCTGGGGCACGGGCGGCTGGGCACAGGCGGCCAGTACCGGCGCCACCAGGAAGATCATCGCGTGAAGCGACCGTTTCACCCGTCTTTCCCCTCGCCCGTTCGTGGTCACCGGGTTGCCGCTTCGTCCCGTGGCGGCTTGCCGCCGAGCAACAGCCCCGGATTCTGCCGTATCTGACGGGTGAATTCATACATATTTCGCGCCGCCCCCTCCATGTTCTGGTTTATGGAATCGATGTGGCGTGCCACGGAATCGACGACGTAGCGAATGTCGATAATGGACTTCTCGATATCCAGCTTGTTATCCGCAACCATGGTGCCGACCTTGGCGACCGTGGCGCTCATGGAGGCGAGAAGCCCGTCGACGCCCGCGCGCGTCTTCTCGAAGTCCACCGACAGGCGCGCCAGGTTCCGGGCGGCGGCATCCATATTGGCAATCAGCCCCTCCAATTTCTCACGGTTTTTCGGTGTCATGAGCGCCGCCAGTTCGTCGCTGCTGTGGTTCAGTTTTCCGGTGAAGTCCTCGACGTTGTCGGCAATCCTGGGCATCCGCTCGGCCACATCCCTGACCAGGGCGGCAAGGTCCCTGATCAGCAATGGCGCGTCCGCCTCCAGGAGGTCGCCGAGGGCAACCACGGTGCGGTCGACATTTTCGATCAGGGGCTTGATGCGCGTCTCGGCCAGTTCGCCCATGTCGGCGGCAACCCCTGACAATACGGCAAGGACGTTGGCGGACTCCTGTTCCTTGACCCGACCGCCCGGTTCGAGGGCGGGGCCCTCGCCGGCCTTGATGCTGAGGGTAATGGCCGACAGCAGGCCCGGCGCCGCGATCTGGGCGATGCTGTCCTCCGGGATGCGCCAGCCCTTGGTGACGTCGAAATCGACCCGGAATCGCATCCGGCCGTCCTCGGGCTGAGGCGTGATCTCCGTCACCTGACCGATGGGATAGCCCTCGTACAGCACCTGGGTGCCGAACTTGACGCCGGTGACATTCTTGTAAACGGCGAAATAGGAATCGGTGGCCCCGGTCCTCCCCGTCAGCACGGCCAACGAGACGACCAGCCCAACGATCATGGCGAGCACGAAGCTGCCGACCATCACGTAGTTGATCTTGCTGCTTTTCACAAGCGGGCCCTTTCGCCCAGTCTTTCACCCATGAGCCTTTCCAGGTATTCCTCCGGATCGACGATTTCCTCTTCCGTGCGCCGTTGCAGGAGATTTTGGATGCGCTCGCTTTTGGTTTCGCGCAGCTCCTCGGCGGTACCGGTCAACAGGATACTACCCTGATCGAGAACCGTGATGCGGTCGGCGATCCTGAACGCGCTTTCCAGTTCATGGGTGACGACAACGATGGTCATGCCCATGGCCTCGCGCATGCTCAGAAGCAGATCATCCAGCGCTGCGGCGATCACCGGATCAAGCCCGGCGGACGGTTCGTCGCAGAACAGGATCTTGGGATCCATGATGATGGCACGGGCGAAGGCCGCCCGCTTGACCATGCCGCCCGACAGTTCCGTGGGCGTCAGGTTCTCGAAGCCCGCCAGACCCACAACCTCCAGCTTGATCCGCGCCATGATTTCCATGGTCGTGCGGTCCAGAACCGTGTGCTCGTAAAGCGGCAGCATGATGTTCTCGCCCACGGTCATGGAGCTGAACAGGGCCCCGCCCTGGAAGGCGACACCGATCTTCTTGCGAAGGTCGAGCGCTTCCCTCGCGTCCAGGGCCGCCGGGTCGCGGCCCAGAATCTTGACGCTGCCCGAAGTGCCGTGCTCAAGCGCCATCACGTGGCGCAGCAGGGTGCTTTTGCCCGAGCCGCTGCCCCCTATGATGACCATGATCTCGCCCGCATACACGTCCATGCTGACGCCATTGAGGATCTTGCGCTCGCCGTAATGGGCGACCAGATCCCGGACCTCGATCACCTTTTCGGGTTTTTGTTTCCTGCCATCCATCTCAGCGCGTCACCACAAAGGCAAAGATCATATCCGTCAGCACGATGGCGGTGATCGCCTGCACCACGGCCCGCGTCGTGGCCCGCCCGACGCCTTCGGCGCCGCCGGTGACCGCGGCGCCGTTGGCGACGCCGATGAGGGCGATCAGGGCGGCGAAGATCAGGCTTTTCCCCATTCCGTGCATGACATCGTCGGTAGACAGGATCTCGATCGTTTGGTCGACGTAAGCGGCCATGCTGATGCCCAGATCCGCGCCCACATACAGGCCGGCGGCGAACAGGCCCACCACGCCGCTGAAAAAAGTGAGCGCCGGGACCATCACCATCAGGGCAATCAGCGCCGGGACCACCAGGAAGCGCACCGGGTTGATTCCCATCACGTTCAGGGCATCCACTTCCTGGTTGATGGTCATGGTGCCCAGCCGTGCCGCCAGCGCCGAACCCGACCGGCCGGCCACCAGGATGCCGGTGATCAGGGGGGCAAATTCGCGCGTGACGGATAGGGCGATGCCGATGACAACCCGGGATTCGGCACCGAATATGCGCAGCGTGTGCACGCCTTGAATGGCCAGCATGACGCCGATGGTGCCGCCCAGGAGGGCGATGATCGGGACGGCGCGGACGCCGACCTCCATCATCTGCACGAACACCGAATCCACGCGCACGGGTTGCTTCAGGCGCGGACCGGCAACGAGCCAGAACAGGCTTTGGGCAATCAGGGCCCCGCAGTAGCCAACCTCCTCGACGCCGCCGACGACCGTGCGGCCCATCCTCTCGGTAAACCGGGTGAGGGGATGTCGGGTGTCACTGGAAGGCATGGCGACCCCGCTAGCCGGCCCGCGCCAGACCGTCTTCCAAGGTGTCGTACATGGTGAAGACCTTGTCCAGGCGGCTCAGCCGCAAGACGCTGAGCACGGAACCGCTGGCCGCGACAAGGGCGAAATGCCGCCCCGCCTTGCGGGCGTTCTGAAAGGATTCCACCAGCGAGGCGATGCCTGAACTGTCGATGTAGGTGACGGCGGACAGATCCACGAGCAGCGACGATGTCCGTTCCAGGCAGTCGAGCAGGATTCTGCGGGCTTCGGGCGAACTCTCCAAGTCCACGTCGCCTTCGAAAGCGACGACGGTTGCCCCGTTTTCATCCTTGATCCGGTGTATCATCGCCGTCTCTCATGCAATGCGTTTCACCATTCTTAAAAGGTTGCCGCCGTCCGGCGGCGACGGCATGAACTCCACCTCGTCCATGACCTCGCCGATGATATGGGTGCCCAGCCCCCCGGGGCGCAGGTCGTCGAGCTCACGGGGCTTGACCTTGTCGACCTCGATGGCCTTGGCGAAATCCCTAAGGAACACAACGATCTCATCCCCCGTGTGCCGTATTTCCAGGATAATCTCCCCGTCCGACGCGCCCCCATAAGCGTGGCGGATGATGTTCTGGCAGGCCTCGTCCACGGCGATGACGATATCCCAGGCCGCCTCGGCGGTACAGCCGCACCGTTTGGCCGCTTCCGACACCGCGCTGCGGACCAGCTTCAGCCGGTCGGCCTGGGACGGGAACCTGAGCTTCAGCAGGCTTTGGTCGTGATCTTCCATCGTCGCCACGTTCCTCGCGCCGCCCGTGCGCTCACCCGTTCCCCCCTTCTCGCCTGTCCTCGATGGCAAGCACCGTGACGTCGTCCCGGAGCGCTTCGGCGCCCTGCCTGATGCGGTCGATGACGGCATCGACCCGCCCGGCCAGGGTGAGGGAGTCGTTCTTCCGGATCAACGCTTTCAGGCCCTCGACCTCGAGCGGGGCGCCGTCATCGGCATATCCTTCGGTCACCCCGTCAGTGAAAACGTAGAGCGTTCCCCCGTCAAGCCGCAGTTCGGTCTCCGGGAAGTCGCCGTCCGCCGCCGTCGGGGACAAAATGCCAAGCGGCGGCACTTCCGCCGGCAGCGGCGTGAAATCTCCCTGCCGGTCGTGATAAAGCGGCGGCTCGTGACCCGCATTGGCCAGGCGCACGATGCCGGTTGCCGGATCGTACACGCCGCCCACCATGGTCACGAACATGCCCCGCGTCACGGTTTCGCAAATTTCCCCGTTGAGCAGGGCGAGAAGACGGCCCGGCGCGTGCACGGTCTTGCCCAGGCAGCGGTACAGGCTGGCCGTCTTGGCCATGAGCAGGGCGGCGTTCAGGCCTTTGCCCGAAACGTCGCCGAGGTTGAAACAGATGCGCCCGTCATCGAGGGGGAAGAAATCGTAAAAGTCGCCGGAGACAATGTGTGCCGGATGGTTGGCGCCGTGCACCGGGAAGGACTCCGGACGCCGCCGGGGCAGCAGGCTGCGCTGAATTTCGGCGGCCAGTTCCAGCTCGCGGCGCAGCCGTTCCTGCTCGACCAGGGCTTCCGCCATGCGGGCGTTGATGATGGCCAGGGCCGCCACCGAACCCAATGCCTGGAGAAGGTGCAGGTCGGCGTCGGAAAACGTGCCGTCGCCGCTCAGCTTGTTGATCAGTTCGATGGCGCCGATGCGTCGATCCTTGACGCTCATGGGGGCGCACAGGATGGAACGGGTGGTGTAGCCGGTCTGCTCGTCCACACTCTTCTGGAAGTCGGGGTCGTTGGTCACGTCGCGGACCATCTCGCCGCGGTTGGTCTGCACGCACCGCCCGACGATGCCCTCGTCGCTTTTCAGGACCAGACCGGTGATTTCCGTCACCCCGAAGCAGGCGTGGCAACGCAAGTGGTCGCCGGCCTCGTCAAGCAGGAACAAGGCTCCCCCTGCGGCGTCCAGGTGTCGGGTAATGTGCTCCACGGCCCGGCGCAGGGAATCCTCGATGTCAAGCGAGGCGGCGAAGTCCCGGCCCATGACCGCGGCCAGTTCCAGGTGATCGAGGATGCGCTCGCCGCCCTCCGGCAACCGGTCTTTCGCGGGTTTCTGCTCGGCCATGGTCCTGGACACCCGATCCCCATCCCCCGGGGCGTCATGGGGATGTGTACGATCCGCCATCGCCGGGGCCCTCCGCCCGGTTCCGGACGCGCCCGCAAACCAACGGCGAAGGCAAAGGATACTCCCGGGGGTGCGTCAATTCCACCCGCCCCGGCGGCCGCCGGGGCCGTTGTCCTCGAACAGGGCCTCGATCAAGGGGCAGTCGGGCATGGTCCCGCCCCGGCAGCGGGCGACCATGTCCGTCAGAACCCCCTCCAGGGCCGCAAGATCGTCCAGTTTTCCCCGTACCTCGCTCAGGTGCTTGCCGGCTATGCCCTCGACCTCGGCGCAGCTCTCCCCCTCCCCATCGGCCAGCGAGAGCAGGGCGCGCACGGTATCCAGGGTGAATCCCAGCCGCCGCGCCCGGAGGATGAAGTTGAGGCGCTTCAGGGCGTCGTGATCATAGTGGCGGTGGCCGCCCAAGCTGCGCACGGGCGCGGGCAACAGGCCGATGCGCTCGTAATAGCGGATGGTCTCGACCTTGCAGCCGGTGCGCTTGGACACCGTCCCGATGGTCATGTACTGGGGCACCTCGGCCATCACCACGCTCCCTGAAAAAAAACTTGAACCTGTAGTAACTACAGGTCCCAGACTATCACCCGACCGTGAAAAAGGGGACAGGAAATCCATGAGCGGAAACGTACAAAGGACACCCACGCAAAAAGCCGCTCGCGGTGCACAAGAACGAAGCGGCGCGCAAGCGGAGAGACCGGTGCGCCAGGGGCTTGTAGCCGTCGGCGGCATGCTCGGCGCTCTGGCGTCGGCATCTTGCTGTATCGCGCCATTGGTCCTTTTCGGCCTCGGGGCGAGCGGCGCGTGGATCGGGAACCTTACCGCCCTGGCGCCTTATCAGCCGATTTTCGTAGTCGTGACCCTCGGTTTCCTCACCGCCGGGTTCATCATGATCTACCGCCGGCCGAGGGCGGCAGCGTCCGCCGAAGGGTCCTACTGCGCCCGGCCCGTATCGGGCCGCGGCGTCAAGATCGCCCTGTGGAGCGCGACGGTTCTCACCGTCGCGGCCCTGGTGTTTCCGTACGTGGCACCCCTGATGCTTGGAACCTGAGAAAACGGAAGGACATCGCTGGTGAAACCTTTTCTTGCCGCGGCGGCCGTCGCCGCCACCGTCTTAGCCGCCGGCGCGACCGTAGCCGGGGAGCGGTCCGTGACCTTGGCCGTGGACGGCATGACCTGCGCCGCCTGCCCGTACATCGTGAAGCAGACCCTGGCCGGCGTTTCCGGCGTGCGCGCCGTCGCCGTCTCGTTCCCGGAGAAAAAGGCGGTCGTCACTTACGATGACGGCAAAACAAGCATTGCGGTGCTGACGGCGGCCACCACCAACGTCGGCTTTCCGTCGCGGGTGATGGAGTAGGGGGGCGACACGGGCGCCAGACCGATTGCCGCACGCGTCGCCGGCGCGTCGGTCCCCTCCAAACCAAGGTAAAGAGGTATGCCATGAACGACCGAAACCTTCTGCGCACCGGCATCACAGGTACCGTGATCGCCGCAATATGCTGCTTCACGCCGGTGCTTGTCATTTTACTGGGGGCCGTGGGGCTGTCGGCGTGGCTCGGCTGGCTCGATTACGTTCTGTTTCCGGCGCTGGCAATATTCCTCGGCCTGACCGGGTATGCGTTCTATCGCCTCAAGCGCAAGCCGGCGGCCGGGGACGACCCGGGAGCGGACGCCGCCGAAATCAAGGAAGCGTCATGAACGGCACCTCTGAACGCTGCTGTACCAACTCTTCCAAGGACGGGAACGAGACCTTCGATTTGGCGGTGATCGGCGCCGGTTCGGCGGGGTTCTCGGCCTCCATCCGGGCGGCGGAGCTGGGCGCGCGGGTGGCGTTCATCGGTCACGGCACCATCGGCGGCACCTGCGTCAACGTCGGCTGCGTTCCCTCCAAGAACCTCATCCGGGCGACCGAGACCCTGCATCAGGCGCACGCCGCGTCGCGCTTCGCCGGTATCCGCGCCCGAGCCGACCTGGAAGACTGGGGCGCCCTGATCGCCCAGAAGGATGAACTGGTCGCGACCATGCGCCAGCAAAAGTACGCGGACCTTCTGCCGTCGTACAACACCATCGCCTACATGGAAGGGCCGGCGTGGCTGACCGGCGACGGCGTCGCTGTGAACGGGACCCTTCTGCACCCCGGCGGCATCGTCGTCACCACGGGTGCGTCGGCCGCCGTGCCGCCGATTGCGGGGATCGAGGACGTTCCCTATCTGACCAGCACGAGCGCCCTGGAGCTCGAGCGCCTGCCCCGCTCCCTGCTCGTCATCGGGGGCGGCTATATAGGCTGCGAGCTCGCCCAGATGTTCGCCCGCGCCGGCGTCAAGGTCACGATCCTCTGCCGCAGCCGCCTGCTGCCCGAAGCCGAGCCGGAAATCAGCGAAGCCCTGACCGGGTTTTTCCGGGACGAGGGCATCACCGTGCGCGACGGTATTTCCTACCGGGACATCCGCCGCACGGAGAGCGGCGCCGCCCTTTCCATCGGCGTCAACGGGGGCCGCGAAACGGTGGAGGCGGAGAAGGTTCTGGTCACCACCGGCCGCCGGCCGAACACGGAAACGTTGGGCCTGGCGGAGGCCGGCGTCGATCTGACGGCGGCAGGCGGCATCAAGGTTGACGCGTGGATGCGCACGACCAATCCCGCCGTTTACGCCGCCGGCGACGTGACCGGTGAGGACATGTTCGTGTACATGGCTGCTTACGGCGCCAAGATCGCCGCCGAGAACGCCCTCAATGGCGAGAGCCGCCGCTATGACGCAACGGCCATGCCATCCGTGGTGTTCACCGACCCCCAGGTGGCGAGCGTCGGCCTGACGGAATCCGGTGCCCGTGCACAAGGCTCGGACGTGCGGACCTCGACCCTTCCCCTTGACTACGTGCCCCGCGCCCTTGCCGCCCGCGACACACGGGGTCTCATCAAGCTGGTGGCGGAGACAGAAACGGGCCGGCTGCTCGGGGCGCACATCCTGGCCCCGGAAGGCAGCGATTCCATTCAGACGGCCGCGCTTGCGATCAAGCAGGGCCTCACGTTTACCGACCTGGCGGAGATGATCTTCCCCTATCTTACGACCGTCGAGGGCCTCAAACTTGCGGCGCAGACGTTCGAGAAGGACGTGACCAAGCTGTCCTGCTGCGCCGGATAAAGGCGTGGGAAAAACGATGCCGGAGAAAGCAAAGGACAAGAACCCGGTTAACACTGGGGCCTTTCGCGCCATCGCCGGTTTTCTGCGCGATGGCGGACTGTTCAACCGAGTCGATTTTCAGTCTCAAAGAGCACTACTCACGCTCTATCGGCTTATTGCCGGGGGCGAACCGGTGTCGGTGGAACGGCTGGCCGTGAGGCTCGGGCTGGATGATACTGCGGTGTGGAGCCTGCTCGGGCGTTTACCGCCGTCGACCTATCAGTACGACGAGCCAGGCAGGATCATAGGCTTTGGCGGGCTTAGCCAATCACCCACACGCCACCGATTCACGGTCGGCGGCCGCGACCTTTTTACCTGGTGCGCCTTCGACGGCCTCTTCCTTCCCCAAATTCTGGATAGCCCCGCGCGCATTACGACGACCTGTCCGGTCACCCGGACGGACATCCGCCTTACCGTGACGCTGGAAGGGGTGGAGAAGGCCGACCCCGACGGCGTGGTCATGTCCTTCGTCATGCCCGAGACGGCCGGGTACCGGACCGACCTGCGCGGCACCTTCTGCCGGTATGTGAATTTCTTTGCCTCGGACCAGGCGGGTACCGCCTGGCTGGCCGAGAACCCGGGCGCGGCGATTCTCTCCCTCGCCGAGGCCTATGCGCTCGGCCGGATACGCAACGAAACGGGTTTCAAGGACATACTGGCCGCCTGATCGCCGCACAAGACGGCACCGCGGCAAAGGGAGGTCTTTCCGCTCAGGTCCCGCCCGGTTTTCCCGGTTCCTCGACGGAGCGGAATTTGTACTGAATCGCCAGGGTCACGCCCTTCAGCGGCCTGAGGATGGCCACGGAACCGAGAAGGATAAGCGGCGTCCACAGGACCAGATGGACCCATGTCGGCGGCGCCAGGGCCAGTTCCAGCGACAACGCCAAACCGACAACGACGGCGCCGATCACCAAGATGCCGAAGACGGCCGGACCGTCGCCGGCGTCGTGCCCGCCGAACTCGAGGCCGCAGACTCCACACCGGTCCGATATTTCCAGAAATCCGTCAAACAGCTTTCCCACGCCGCAGCGGGGGCAGCGGCCGCGCATCCCCAGCCCGAGAAGCCCCGCCGTCGCGCGGGGGGGACCTTCGTTGGTAAACGGGGGCCGGCCGTCTACCACGGGTAGCCGTAGCTGCCCCACCAGTAGACCCACGAGAACAGGAACAGCCACACCACGTCGACGAAGTGCCAGTACCAGGCGGCGGCCTCGAAGCCGACGTGATGGTCGGGCTTGAAATGGCCGGCCCTGGCGCGGAAAAGGCACACGGTCAGAAAACAGGCCCCGACGAACACGTGAAATCCGTGAAAACCGGTGGCCAGATAGAAGGTGGACGGGTAGATGCCGTCCGTAATCTTGAAGGCGGCACTCCAGTATTCATAGGCCTGGAATCCCAGGAAGGTGAAGCCGAGCAACACGGTCAAGGCAATTCCGAGGGCGGCCTGGGGGCGGTCGCCGGCCCTCAGCGCGTGGTGGGCCCAGGTCACGGTGGCGCCGGAGCTGAGCAGAATCAGGGTGTTAAGGAACGGTATGTGCCACGTCTTCAGGGGAACGATCCCCTCGGGCGGCCATTGTTCGGCGGCGGTAAGGCTCAGGATGGGCATGCTGCTGTGGAAGTAGGCCCAGAAGAAGGCGAAGAAGAACATCACCTCGGACGCGATGAAAAGGACCATGCCCACACGCAGCCCATGGCGCACGGGCCGCGTGTGGTATGCGCCCGATTCGCCCTCGCGCACCATGTCGCGCCACCACCCGAAAAACGTGATCAGCAGTATGGCGACGCCCGCCAGGAAGCCCCACGGCATCCCGGTATGCATGTACACGATGCCCCCGACCGCCATGGTGAAGGCCGCAACCGTCCCCACGAACGGCCACGGGCTTGGCTCGACCATATGCCAGGGATGTTTTTTGGTGACTTCGGCAGCCATGCATGCTCCTCCGTTCGTACTTCTCCGTCGCCGGTCGACCTAACCGCTGTCACCAGGCACTTCGAGCCCTTTGCCGGTGGACAAAAGGGGTCCGTCGGCGCCGGCCGCGCCGTTCCCGTCGCCGCGCCCGTCCCTGTCGGCGCGGAAGAAGGTGTAGGACAGCGTGATCGTATGGACGTCCCGGGTGCCCGGATCGGCGTAGATTTCGGGATCCACGTAGAACGACACCGGCATCGCCACCTCCTGGCCCGGGGCCAGACTCTGCTCGGTGAAGCAGAAGCACTGGACCTTGCTGAAGTACGGTCCCGCCTTGAACGGCGTCACGTTGAAGGTGGCGGTCCCGACCAGTGGTTCGGCGGACAGGTTCTTGGCGACGAATCGGGCGAGCACCGTCTCGCCGAGGCGGACCGTCATTTCATTCTGCGCCGGGCGGAACTTCCAGGGCAGCGTCGAGTTGACGTTGGCGTCGAAACGCACGGTGATGGTCTGGTCCGTGGCCCCGGCCGCCCTTTCCGCCACCTGAATGCGCGGCGTGCCGCCGAACCCGGTGACCTGACAGAACAACTGGTACAGGGGCACCGCCGCGAAGGCCATCCCGACCATGCCGCCGGCCACGACAAACAGGGCCCCGGCGATCAGTCCATTCTTGCGGCGGGCGTTGACCATGGCTTTTTTCCAGGCGGGCCGTTTACTCGGCCGGCTGCCGTCCGCCCATGTCGGGAATTTCCTCATGGGTATGGAAGGGCGCCGGAGACTCCACCGTCCACTCCAGGGTTGTGGCGCCCATGCCCCACGGGTTGGCGGCGACCTTTTCCCCGGCGGCGAATGTCCTGTACACGATGAAAAAGAACAACACGGTCGCCAGCACCGTCACCAGGGTGCCCACGCTGCTGACCATATTCCAGCCGGCGAAAGCGTCCGCATAGTCGGGAATACGCCTCGGCATGCCCTGCAGTCCCAGGAAGTGCATGGGGAAGAACAATAAGTTGACCCCGATGAAGGTAACCCAGAAGTGAACCCTGGCCAGCGTCTCGGGATACCGCCGGCCGGACATCTTGCCGATCCAGTAGTAGAAGGCGGTGAATATGGAGAACACCGCGCCCAGCGACAGCACGTAGTGGAAGTGGGCGACAACGTAATAGGTGTCATGCACCGCCGAATTGACGCCGGCATTGGCGAGCACCAGGCCGGTCACGCCGCCAACCACGAACAGGAAGATGAAACCCATGGCCCACAGCATGGGCGTGTCGAACCGGATGGAGCCGCCCCACATGGTGGCGATCCAACTGAAGATCTTGATCCCGGTGGGAACGGCGATGACCATGGTCGCGGCGACGAAGTAGGCCCGCGTATCCACGTCCAGGCCCACGGTGTACATGTGGTGGGCCCACACGATGAACCCGATGACACCGATGGACACCATGGCGTAGGCCATGCCGAGATATCCGAAGACCGGTTTCCTGGAGAACGTGGAAACGACCTGGCTGATGACCCCGAAGGCGGGCAGGATCATGATGTACACTTCCGGATGACCGAAGAACCAGAACAGGTGCTGCCACAGGATCGGGTCGCCGCCGCCTGCCGCGTCGAAGAAGGTGGTGCCGAAGTTGCGGTCCGTCAGCAACATGGTCAGCGCCCCGGCCAAGACCGGGATCGCGAGCAGCAGCAGGAAAGCGGTAACCAGAATCGACCACACGAACAGCGGCATCCTGTGCAGGGTCATGCCCGGCGCGCGCATGTTCAAGATCGTGGTGATGAAGTTGATGGCGCCGAGGACCGACGAGGCGCCGGCCAGGTGCAGGCTGAGTATGCCGAAGTCCACGGCCGGACCGGGATGGTAGTCGGCGTTGCTCAGGGGCGGATAGACGGTCCAGCCGGTGCCCGGGCCTCCTTCGATCAATCCCGCCGTCACCAGCAGAATGAGGGCCGCCGCCAGCAACCAGAAACTGATGTTGTTCATGCGCGGGAAGGCCATGTCGGGGGCCCCGATCATCAGCGGCACGATCCAGTTGCCGAAGCCCCCGATCAGCGCCGGCATGACCACGAAGAACACCATGATGAAGCCGTGGGCGGTGACCAGCACATTGTAGAACTGGAAATCGCTGATGTACTGGATGCCGGGCACCGCCAGTTCCAGGCGGATCAACCAGGACATTGCACCACCGACGACGCCGGCGATCATGGCCAGCACCATGTACATGGTGCCGATGTCCTTGTGGTTGGTGGAATACAGCCACCGTCGCCACCCGGTCGGTATGTGTTCGTGCGCGTCGTGGGCTGTCGCCGAAGCTCCGTAAGCCATCCTGATCCCCTTCGTACCCCGGTCTTGCCGGCCCCTAACGGGCGCCGGTGCCCGTCTCAGCCACCCGCAGGGCGTCGGTATCGGCGCGCGCGAATTCCTTCTTGGCCGTCTTGACCCATGTCCGGAATGCCTCTTTTGAAACCGCTTCGACGGCGACGGGCATAAAGCCATGGTTGACGCCGCACAGTTCCGAGCACTGCCCGTAATACGTGCCTTCGCGGTTGATCCGCATCCAGGTCTCGTTAATGCGCCCCGGCACGGCGTCCAGCTTGGCGATCAGCGCCGGAACAGCCCAGGCGTGAAGCACGTCGTCCGAGGTCACCAGAACGCGGATGTCGGTATCGACGGGGACGACCACCGTGTTGTCCACGGCAAGCAGGCGGGGCTGCCCGTCTTTCAGTTCGTCGTCGGGCACCATGAGGCTGTCGAAGGTAAAATTCCCCTGATCGGGATACTCATAGGACCAGTACCACTGGTGGCCGATCACCTTGATCGTCATTTCCGCATTCTGGGCGCGGTCCATGAAGTACAGCAGCTTGAATGACGGAACCGCGACAACCATCAGGATGACAACCGGAACTGCCGTCCACAGCACTTCGAGCACGGTATTGTGGGTCGTCTTCGACGGCACGGGGTTGCTCTTCTCGTTGAAGCGCAGCGCCACATAGACCAGCAGTCCAAGAACGAACGCCGTGATACTGGTGATGATGACTAACAGGAGATTGTGAAATTCGTTGATTCTTTCCATCACCGGCGACGCCGCCGCCTGGAACCCGAGCCGCCAGGGCTCGGGGGTGGCCGCCAGGGCGCTTTCCGCCACGGCGTACGCCACGATCAGCGACGCAAGGACACTCAGTCTCTTGACCATAACTCCCGTCCGAATTGATCCGATAATCGAAATTGCCGCCGTGTTTGACCCACGTCTATTCTTGGTCGGATGGAGCCCAGCACTAGCCTCCTAGTTTCGGGTCCGTTGGTGACGCTGTGCTACCATGACAATCCTGTGTTGGACAGCAATTTATGACCGATTCCCCGAGCGTGATCCATACCGCGTTCGGATAACCGTTGCCCTTGACCTGGATCATGAAACACGCCGCCCTCACGGGGGTGGACTTGATTTTCCCGGGTGCCGCCGCGATGATGCCGGCCCTGTCCCCGACCGCGTCCCGGCGGCGGTGGCAGGCGGTTTCACGATTCCGCCGGGAACAACCGGCAGGGAGGGATGTTCCCTGCTCGCCCTCCCGGGGTTGCGGTAATGAACAACTGGGTCTTGGCATCCATTCTCGTCGCGGCCGCGGCCTTCATGTACTTCAGCATCATCATCAAGATGTCGGAATAGGATGCGTGTCGCCGCCCCCGTGATTGGCGTCAAAGCAGGCGTTCGGCGCCCTTCAAGCGCGCCTGCTCCGTTACGGCTCGCGCGGAATTAGGGTTAATGGGGCGCGTCAGAGATCCACAACCTTGCGATACAGATGCCAGGTCGCATGTCCGAGCACCGGCATCACGACCGAAAGGCCGACGAACAAGGGCAAGGATCCGACCAGCAGGGCGACGGCGACGATGAGGCCCCAAATCATCATCGTCATCGGGTTCACGAGAACCGCTCTTACCGACGTTTGCATCGCCAACATGACGCCGACGTCCCGGTCCAGAAGCAGCGGGAAGGACACCACGCTGAGAGTCAACACGACGACGGCGAAGAGGAATCCGACGCAGCTGCCGCCGATGATGAGTGTCCAGCCGGCCGGTGTGGTGAAGACCTGGCGGGCGAACTCTTCAATCGACGCCGGCGCCACACTGCCGAAGTTTTCCACGTAGATGGCCCACGCCGCACCCAACCACGCGAAGTAGATCGCCATCAGCACGACGCCGAGGGCCGCGATGGAGCCGATGGACGGGGATCGGAGGACGTCAAAGGCATGCCCCCGGGAGATATCGAGACCGTCTTCGCGGCGCCGGCTCAACTCGTACATGCCGGTCGCCACCAAAGGGCCGATCAGCGTGTATCCGGCAAGGAGCGGGAAGACCAGCGGCAACACGTCGTATCCGGCGTAAATCCTGGCGAAAATGAGAGTGACGATGGGATATATCAAGCACAGGAAAACGACGTGGGTCGGCATCGCCTTGAAGTCGTCGAGGCCCCTGGCCAAAGCGTCCATGAGGTCCGCCGTGCCGATCCTGCGGACATTCGGTTTCGTGGACCCATACGTGCCGATGTCGGCGATCGACTTTTCATTCGCCATGGTCATTCCTCCTGAACCGCTGGTCCGGGCCGTAGCGACGCCACCGGTGACCTAGAGCGTCCCCTCCAGCCGCTGGTCACGTCGAGCCGCGACCCGCAATGTCGCATCATTATAATACTTAATATGCCGCCGGTCGAACCTTGTCGCCCCACCTTTGAACACGCTCCCGGATCCTTGCGCGCCGGCAAGGCGCGCCCGCCCGGGGCGCGGCGGCCCAGCCTGGCCATTAA
>JBHHXI010000029.1:0-24526 GCA_046756945.1 Rhodospirillales bacterium | reverse complement strand
GGGGGGCATGGTTGGGGCCGGGGTGTACGGGGGGGCGGCGGGCCGGGGGGCCGCCCGCCGCCGGCCGAACCGGGCCGAGCGCGAGCACCATCGTCGACAGCACCAACATCAACGGATAGATCTTCATCGCATCGGTCCCCTGATGAATACGGCGGGACTGCCCGATCGGGCCCGGGCCGGCCCGCACCGCCGAACCGGGGCGCCTCGCCTACCCTCCGGCATCTCTCTCCCCCGCCCCGGGCGCGAACCAGGTGACGCCCTCAAGGCCGCCGAACCAGGCGCTGCCGTCGGCGCCGAATTCGATCGAGAATATGACCTCTGAATAGAGGCCGTCGGCCTTGCCGTAGGTCAAGAATCGGTCGTCCACGAGGCGCGCCAACCCGCGGCTGGTACCGATCCAGACGTTGCCCTTGGGATCGGTATCGAGTGCAAAGACATGGTTCCCCGGCAGGCCGTCGGTCACGGTGAAGGTGCGCCAGGCCGTACCGTCGAATCGTGACAGCCCGCCACCCCAGGTCCCCGCCCAGACCGTCCCGGCGTGGTCAACGGTCAGCGAGACGATGTAGTTCGGGTTGTACGCGACCTCGACATTCTGCAGGCCCTGTTCGACCTTCTGGCGCGCGTGATGGCTGGAATACCGACCCGGGTCGCTCCGGAACGGCATGTCGTTCGCCACCAGTTCATAGGGCGCGCCCAGGCCCTGCTCGTGTGTCCAGTGGTCCCATTTGTTGGCCGCGAAGCGCGCAAGCCCGCCTTCGGTCGCCAGCCATATCTCGCCGTTCGTGCCCTCGGCCAGACCGTAGACCCAGTCGTTCGGAAGGCCGCCGTCCGTGTTCTCTACCGTATAGAGCAGCCAGTTTTCGACGTCGTCCATGTTCCCGCCGAGCACACGGTTGGCGCCGGACCAGGTGGCGATCCAGATATCGCCCGAGCCTGCCTCAAGCACGTCGTAGACGAAGGCGTCAGCCATCCCGTTCGGAATATTGTAGTTGCGCCACTTTCCGCTCTCCGGGTTGAGCACGGACAACCCGCCGCCGTAGGTGCCGACCCAGATTTCCTGCCTGATCTTGCCGACGTAGAAGACGCCGTTCGACAGCAGGCCGGAGGTGTTGTCATAGGTCAGATATTTCTCGCTCGCCCGGTCATAGTGGATGAGTCCCTTCGAGGTTCCGATCCAGATGTCGTTCCCGTCATCAAGGACTGCCTTGACGTTGCCCCGCCCAATACGGAACCGGGCGGATCGCGGCACGGCGTGCCCGCCACTTGCGCCCGCGTTTTCGCGCGTCGCCGGGGGATGTCCGGCGGGTCGTGTCGGGGTCGTGGATCCTGCAGGCTGCGCTTTCGCCGCGCCGTGATCCGACGCCGTCCCGACTTCGGGCGGTTCGGACGGTACCTGCCGGTAGGTCAACATGTACCCCCCGCCCGCCAGCAGAGAGACGACCAAAGCGCCGAGAAGAAGCTTTCTGTTCATGGTGTGCCGCTCATTTCACCGGTACCAGGCGCGTGACCCCGCCCTTTGTACCAAGCCAGACGACGCCGTCATCCTGGACCGCGATGGCGAAGACGTGCGGTCCCAGCAGCCCGTGCCGGAAATTGGTCCAGGTCTTGCCGTCGAAGCGCGAAACGCCATGGTTCGTGCCAAACCACAGGATGCCGCCCGGCTCCTGCGCGATGCTGTAGACGATGTTGCCGGCCAGCCCATCGGCATCGGTGTAGGTTGTCCAGGTCTCGCCGCCGTCGAACAGGCTAACCCCGCCGCCCCACGTGCCGAACCAGACGCCACGGCCCAGGCTGTCTGTCTTGGTCGCGAAAACGTAGTTCGGATTGTAGGACTCACGGGTGCCTACGAAGACGCTGAGGTCGTGGCGCTTGCGCGTCCCGAGACCCGTATTCGGGCTTTCCGGAAGGGCGCGAAGGTTCGACGCACCAAGGCCATCATCGTGGGTCCACGACGTCCATCGCTCCCCGTCCAGCATGGAAACGCCACCTTCGGTGCCGAACCAGATCCGCCCCTGGGCGTCGATGTCGATACCGTAGACCCAGATGTTGACCAGCTCTTCGCGGAAAGTGGTGAAGGTTTGGGTGGCCGGTTCGAACTTGTTGACGCCATTCCAGGTGCCGATCCAAACGTCATCGCCCTGGAAGGCGAAGCTGTAGACCCAGTAGTCGGCGAGGCCGTGCATCGGGAAGTACGTCTTCCAGGCACCATCCTTGTATGTGCTCGTTCCGCCCGCGTTGGTGCCGAACCAAACCGCCCCCGAGGGCGCGACGCCGATCGCGAAGACGTACTCGTTGGCCAGCCCGTGCTGGCGCGTGAAGACATTCGCCATCTCCTGGGTCGCGAGGTCGATCTCGAGAGCCCCGACCGACGTTCCGACCCAGAGCGAATTTCTACCCTTATCGATCGCCAGGGAACGCACATAGACGTTTTTCCCGACCCTGAAATTCTCCATCGTTGGCTTAAATGGCTTCGCCTGCTGCGCGACGGCGGCCGGGGCAGACACGGCAGCGCCAGCGACAAGCAAAAGCGCCACCAGGCCGGCGCCGACCCGGCCCGCCGGCCAGGCCACGCAACGCCTATCGCTGCAAGGTGCGGGTGTAGGCCAGTACATTCAGGATGTCCTTCTCGCTCAGGATGTATTCGAAGCCCGGCATCAGGCCCTTGCCCGTCTTCATGATCGGCACGAGGGCGGAGTCCGGTGCCATCAAACCCGCGCCTCTGGTCAAATCCGGAGTTCCGGGCAGGACCGGCCTGCCGTCTATTCCATGGCAGTTGGCGCAGTTCGCCTTGTAAACAGTCTGGCCGGTAAAAATATCCGCCGCCGATGCGCGGTTCGCGGTTGGCAACCAGAGCGCCAGGAAAAATAGCGGAACCAGGGCCCGCTTCAAGGAACTTCCAGGATTAATCACAGTCGGGGTCCTCCAGCCTGTTGTCCGCGCTCGCGTCCCACCGGTTCATTGCCGCCCCTCGAGCTGCGCGACGACCTGCGGGTCGTCCCAATCGCGGTACCCCTCGATACGTTGGCGTATCATCCCGTCAGGCCCGATGACGACGGTCTGCGGCACGGTGACGATCCCAGTCAAGGCCTTGGCGACATCCTGCGTCGCGTCGATATAGTTCACGTAGGACACGCCGACCTCGCGCAGGAACTCGCGCACGAAATCCGCATCCTTATCGATCGACAGGCCTGCCACGGCGAACAGATCCGGGTTCAGGCGTTCGCTCAGGCGCTGAAGCGCCGGCAGTTCCTTGCGGCACGGCGGGCACCACGTCGCCCAGATGTTGAGTATCAGGGTCTTGCCGGTGTAGTGGGTAAGGGTGTCCGCGCCACCGTCCAGACGTTGCAGGCTGAGCCCGGCCAGGCGCTCCGGCGAGGTCCCTGCCGCGTCCGCGCCGGGGGCGGGAGCCGCGCCGGGGACAATAGGCCCGCTCGGCGGGGTGGATGCATCGGACCGCGCCGGCTTTTGCTTGAGCCTGGACTGCCACTCCCAGACGGCGGCCATGGCGCGCCGGCGATAGGCGTCGTTCTCGGCCGTCAAATGGATATAGGTGCGCATGGCTCCGAGCGCCATCTCCAGATCGTCGAGTTGCTCGAAGCTCTCGGCAAGGCCGAAGTAGGCGTTGGGTTGCTCCGGGCGCAGATCGATCGCCTTCGCGAAGGCCTGGCGCGCGGCGTCGGGCACCTTAAGCGCAAGATAGGCGAAACCCAGGTTGATGTAGACCTCGGGCACGTGCGGGCGACGCTGGCGCGCCTTCTCGAAGGTTCTGACGGCCGCATGGGCGCGGCCTTCGCGCAGTCGTTCCACCCCGGCGCGGAACAGGCCATCGAAGTCAGGATCCTTGCCCGGCCGCGCGGTGGGATCCTGGGCGCGGGGTGCCTGGGCGTCGCCGCCGGCCAGGCGCTCGATCAGGAAACCCGTCGCCCCGATGCCACCGGCAATCAGCCCGACGATCACGACAAGGCCCGGGATACGGGTCGGCTTGCGCATCAGATCGCCCCCTGGTGCGGCGCTATGGAGACGAAGGGCATGCCGAAGAAAGTGGAAAAGGCGAGGACGAAGATGCCGATCACCATCAGCGCGCCCAGCGCCGGCGGCGGCCGGCGCAGCGCGTGCAGGTGCAGGTAGGCGATGACCGCCAGCCAAGTGACGAAGGTCCAGGTCTCAAGCGGGTCCCACGCCCAATAGCGGCCCCAGGCGTCCTGTGCCCAGACGGCGCCGGCCACCAACATGAGGCTTTCGAAGATGAAGGCGACGAGCACGAAACGGTAGGCGATCTCGTCCAACGCGGCGTCGCCGGGCAGGGCCGTGAAGGCGCGCCCGGCACAGCGCCGCAGCAGGATCGCAATGCTGATGCCTGTCGCAACGACGGCGCAACCGAGGAAAACCTTGCCCAGGGTGACGTGAACCGGCAGCCAGATGGTAGCGTAGGTTACCGGTGCTACCGTGTCGCTCGGCGACACCGTGAGCAGCCAGAGCACGAGCACCTGAAGCAGGGGCAGGGTGGCGGCGAGGGCCGGGCGGATACGCGGCACCGCGAAACACGCGGCCAGGACCGCGAAGTGGAGGCTCCATACGTTGCTCGACAGGATTTCGAAGAGATCGACGTAGGGGCCGTGCTCCAGGCGTGCCCAACGCAACCCGATGGCCACGCCATGGGACGAGAGCGCCGCGACGAGCAACAGCATCGGCAGGCGATACGCGCCGACGCCGCGCCACGCCGGGACGACCGCGGCCGCGGCCGCCGCAAAGTAAAGAGCAAGAGAAGCCGGCAGCCAGAGGACGTCACCCAGCATCGGCGTATCCCCCCCTTGGCGGCTCGGGGTCCCAGGGCGTGCCACGGAGCTTCGTCACCGCATGCCAGGCGAAAGCGAGCACGCCGAGTGCGACAGCGGCCAACATCCAGGGGACCAGCGGGTTATACGAGATCGTGTAGCCCATCCAGCTGCGCAGCGCGTCGTAGCGCAGCAGACCGCCATGGATCCGCACGGACTGGCCCGGACGCAACTCATGGCGCCGCCCGCCTTCGATGAGGACCAGGCGGGCGTCTTTTGGCTTGGCGAATCGCCACGACCGCGCCTCGTCATAGACGGGTTGCGGCACGTGGAGCCAAAGCTTCACATGTTCCTCGGTGCCCGGCAGAACCCAGTCGTTGCCCTGCTTGAAATAGTTCAGCGGATAGGAGGGAAGATGCACCGCGCCGCTGTGCGCGAGCCCGTCCGGCGTGACATAGGTGAGGAGTGGAGCGAAACCCTTGTTGAACGAGGTATAAAAGCGATAGCCGGCGGCGATGAGCGGCCTGTCGTCACCGACCACAACCCGCTGCCAGCCGATACGCCCCGCCGGCACGAATATCTCGCTCACGGTGCCGCGGCGCTTCATGCCCGGGTCGTAGGCGATCTCAAAGCTTCCTTGCGCGAAACGCACCTCGTCCAGTCGCCAGGGGTGCAGCGGCCCGGCCGACGCCTCCACCAGAGCCGGGTCGAACGCAGCGCCTTCCGAGACCTCGACGTGGCCGTAGAAGGCCATAAGCCGGTCGGCGGCGATGAGGAGCGCAAGCCCGGCCAGCGCCAGGTGGAAGGCAAGCAGACCGCCCTGCCGGCGCAGTGCCGGGGTGGTGGCAAGGGCCGCCACCAGGTTCAGGAAAAGCACGGCAAAGGGCAGGGCAATGTAGATGCCGACGGGCAGAGCCCCGCCTTGACCGGCGAGGGCCACCACCGCGGCGGCCGCGAGACCGGCGAGTGTCACCCAGAGCGACGCCAGAGCCCGCCCGATCCGTGCCAATGCGCCGATCATGGCGGGTTCTCGCAGTTTTCGCTGCTGTCGCGCATCCAGTCGCGCCCGGACTGGCCGTTGCCGGGCGGGCCGGCGGAGCCGCAGTTGGTGTCCTGCCAGTTACCGCTGGTCGCGAAGGTGCGGATCTTGAGAAAGGCGTTCAGGTAGTAGGGCTCGGCCGTGAAGCCGGCGGTCGTGTTGTTGCGGACCTGGGTGCCAGGCGCCAGTCCCGCCTCCTGGCCGACATCGTTCAAATTGACCAGGAACGCCTTGTTCTTCCAGCCGTGCGGGATTGCCACATGGCACCAGGTGCAGCGCAGGAAGCCAATCTTCTTGGCATGGAAGCCGTGCAGGTTCTTATCCTTCTGCCCGCCGAAGCCACTCGGTATGTCGGAGCCGTCGCGGGTCGCGTAGCGGGTGAAAGAGTGGCATTTGAAACAAAGATGGTCGCTCGTCCCGGGCCCGCCGGTCAGGTCGTTCCACTGTCCCTTCAGGATGAAGTCGAAACTGGAGCCATGGGGGCCCCAGGTCCGGCCGTCCTCGCCACCCGGCGGCACGACCGTATTCGGCGCCGTCTCCGAACCATGGCAGTCCGAGCAATACATGGTCTGCGTGCCGATGAACTGGCTGTTGTTCCAGGGCGAGAGCCAGTGGTTCGCGTCGGCCTGGCGGACCGTCGTCGTGCGCCCGGTCGATTCGATCACCGGGTGCCATGAGCGATGCTCGCCGGAAGGTTCACCGCGATCCGCCAGCGGTGCCTGGAACTCCATCGCCTGATCGGTATAGCGGGTCAGCGCATTGGTGTTGGTCGGCGTGCCGCCGGCACTCAGACCAAGCTGCGGCGGTGTGTTGTAGCCATAGGTCGAGTGGCACTTGAGACAAACCTGGTATTCCCGCGTGACCCAGGAGTTGGAAACCGTCGTACTCGCGCCGACCGACGGCGAGCCGCGCTTGATGTTGAAAGCGATCGGCGTGGTGAGAAACGCAGAGGAACCATAGACGGGCTCGACCCCCCAGGTGCCCTTGAGCACGCCGGAGGCGATGTTGGTATGAAGCACGCCGTCCTGATGGGGGTGTGTGCCGGCGGCGTCGGGAACAATCGGGGTGTCGTTGAACAGGCGTTTCTTGATGACGCGGTGCGGGTTGTGACAGTCGGTGCACTCGACATGGCGGTTCTGCTGCCCGCCGGTCCCGAGGAGGCTGCGCGACTCCAGGAAATCCTTTCCGGGCGTCGTGGCGGCGGCGGTGCCGATGTCGTGTACCTCGGGCTGCTCGGCGATCGGCATATGCCGCAGGCCGGCAAAGTCGATCCCTACGTCCGGAACCTCGAAGCTGGCACTGCCCTGATTGACCAGGACAGCGCCGGTCGAGGAATGGCACTGGTAGCAGCTCTGTTCGATCGCAGAGTTTCCGCCTTGCTTGGGCACGGCAAAGCTGTCGGTGCCCTCGCGCACCAGACGGCGCGCGCCCTGTACCGTATGTGCGTCGTGGCAGTTCAGGCAGGCGGCGCGCCAGACAGGCAGGCTGACCGGAAAATCGCGCAGGGTCGCGGCCGTGGGGGCATAAATTTCGTCGGCCACGATACTGTTGGCGTGCGCCGAGCCGGTCCAACCCTCTTTGTCATGACAGGCCAGACACATGATGTCGGTGGTCTTGTTGAAGATGCCGGAAATCGGCTCGCTCTGTTGAAAACGCTGCAACCGCAAGAACTTGATGTTTGATTCGACCGTGTCGCGAATGTGCGGATCGTGGCACGCCGTGCACTGGAGTTGATTGTCTTCAAGCGGTACATCGGGTCGGACGCCAGGGATTCGGTTGTCAATGTACGGCTCGGCGCTCGGTACGCGCAGGTCGCCGTCGGTGAGAGCCAGGCTGTCGTTGTAGGAAAAAGAGATCGGGTGATCATTGGTCAGGTCGGTGCCGAGGCGGCGCGTGAAGCCGGTCAGTTCGCCGGCGCCCCCGGGTACGGTGCCGCCGACTTCGGTCCCCTGCATGGGGATGTCCTCGGTCAGCGGATCCTGGTCGGTGAAGGCGCCGTTCAGCACATCGACCGCGCCGATCGCGATGGTGCCGTCATGACACGACAGGCAGAGCTTGCTCGAGCCGCCAGGCTGGCCGATGCCGAGCGCGTCCATGGAACTCGAGGTATAGGGCGTATAGGTGGCGCCGGACAACTTGCGATTCCACAACGGCGGCGGCGCCACTTGCGATGCGTGGTGCGGGGTGTGGCAGAATACGCAGACCTCGGATTCGCTCACCGCCTTGGTCGTGCCCGGACCGGTCGCCGACAGATTGTGCACCGTATTGCGAATGTCCGAGATGCGCTCGGCCCGACCCGCGGTCGCCAGCGACAGGAGCACCGCCAAGGCGCAGACGGGCAAGAGAGCGTTCGACCGGACGCGCGGACCGCGGACAGACATAACGTCAGATCCTCCCCACGTCGGTCAGTTCCTTGAACACGACGATACGCCCGTTGAACATGTCGGCGACGTATACGCGTCCGAAGTCATCGGTCCATACGCCGGATGGAAGATAGAAACGCCCGATCTCCGAGCCGGTTCCGCCGATCGGAAGCAGCAGGCGACCGCTTCGGTCGAAGACCAGGAGGTGGTCGTAGTACGATTCGATCACGTAAATCCGCCCGTCGCCGCCGACGGCAACCCCCTTCGGTCGGGTCATGTTGCCGACAAAAAGCCCCAGGCGGCCGAACGTCAGTCGCCCATCACCGCTGCGATCAAAAACCTGGATCCGGAAGTTGAATGTGTCGGCAACGTATAGCCGACCGTTGCGGAACAAAAGATGGGTTGGCGCGTTGAACATGCCGGGATCGGTGCCGCGCGCACCCAGGGTATCGACCAGCGTGCCGTCATCGTCGAAAATCTTGATGTCGTGGTTCTTGGTATCCGCGACATAAATCCGGCCGGTCGCGTCGTCGCGCGCGACCCCGGTGGGCCGGCCCAGGATGGCCTTGCCGAACCGGCCCAGCGGCTGACCATCGGGACCAAGCCGAAAGACCTCTCCGAGCTCTGCATCGGTGACGAGGAATCCACCGCGCCCGTCGGCAGTGATCACAACCGGCGACTTGAAAGGCACGTTCTCGGCGGCGCGTCGCCAAAAGCGCAGCCGGTGCCCGGTCATGTCGAACACGACGACGGCCTTGTGGCTCGCATCGACGACGTAGATCCAACCGCGCTTGTCCGTCATGCCGCTCACGGGCCTCTGCAGCTCGGCATACGTCGGCTCGCCTATCAGCAGACCCGCGACCCAGGCAAGCGCCGAGCGCACGGTGTTGGATTTCTCCTGATCCGGAGCCAGGAAGTTCCGCTCACCGATCAGCACGCCGGCGAACGCATACCGGGGCACATTCGGCGGGGAAGGCCAGACCGGGCCACTGGCTACCGGCTCGAGAACCGGCGCCGCGGTACGCGGCCGCAAGGCACAACCAGCCATCGCGATGAAAACGGTCAGCACCAACAAACTACGCGCGAGTCGCCGCCCGGTTCTCCTGGTCCGCCACACGGCTACGGTGCTCATTGCCAATCCAACGATTCCCTGCGCTCCGCTCCGGAACGCCGTGATATTCCCGTTGATCCCCGCACCACGTCTGATCATAACCGAATCACTCGCGCGCCTTGGCAGCGTCTTGGCGATCTCTGGTCGCAAGCCGCTCGTACATGCCGGTCACGCGGTCCATCTGGACGAGAATCGCCTCGGTCGAGTCAGCCACGATCAGGCGGTAGTGTTCCCCACCGCGCAGGCTGAGGGCGTGGTCGAACCAGGTCCAGGACATCTCGGCCTCGTCCAGGGCGGCCAGGATGGCGTCCGTGTTCTCGGGCGCGGCGCGCAGGGCGGCAAGCGCGCCGGCGAACTCGTTGCGCGCGCGCGCCATCTCGTCACGGATGCTGGGCCGGTCGAAGCCCCACTCCCGCAGCATGTAGAACTTGGCGGCGCGTTGCGACAGCATGCGCTGGCGCCCGGCGATGTTGACCAGGCGGGCATAGGGCTGATCGGACAGATCCTGGAGCAGCCGGACGACCTTGTCGGCCGTAAACAGCAGGTCATCGTTCCAGAAAAGCAGGCGCCTGGCGCCCTCCCGGCTCGGTGGCTGGCGCACGATTTCCCTGAACGGCGTCCAGACTTCCTCGACCTGCGCCAACGTGTCACGCACCTCCGGCGTCGGGGCAAAGCCCTTGAGCTCCGCCAGTTGTGTGTCGAAAAGCCGCACCGACTCCGCCAGCCTTCGTCGCGCCGCGTCGGGCATGACGCCGAGGCCCGCCTGGCAGTAAGCGAGCAGGATTCGCTGGGACAGCATGCGCTGGCGCCCGGCGATGTTGATGGCGGAGACCAGGGAAAGCCCCTCGCTCGCCCCGGCGTCGATCTCCACCGGCGCGCCGAGCAGGCCGGCAAGGACAAGGAGCACGATTGGCACGCTCGGCTTCACCGTCGTTCTTCCCCAGGCCACATCACGATCACTCCGGCAGGCGGAGCCCGCCCGCCCGCAGGGCGCGCGTCAGGCGTCTCGTCGCCTCCTCCATCGCGTCGATCGCCGTCTGGTAATCGCCCGCCGCCGCCGCATGATCGGCCTGCCCGCGCAGACTGCGGCTTTCCGCCACCGAGCGTTCGACGAGCGCCCGCAAGGCGCCGGTTGCCGTCCCCTGCCGCTCGCTCAGCATCAGTTCGAGCAGCATCTCGTAACTGTCGTTGCGTCGACGCTCGTAATCGAACTCATCCTCCGGACCCGCGAATCTGAGGCTCGAAATCACGGTCTGCCCGCGGCGCGATTCGGCGATTGCAGCAACCACGGCGCGATAGGTCTTGGCGAGCAGCTTGCTGGCGTCCACATAGCGCCCGTCCGCCGCCAGGGCTTCCGCTTCGGCCGTCGAGGCCGTGAGCTTTGTAGCAGCGCTCTGCCAGACCGTGTCGGCGCCGGTGCCCCCGCTCCCCTCGGAGGCGGACTTCAGATAGCTGTCGATGTGTCGGCGCAGCCGCTCGTACCGTGTCCGGGCCTGCGCCTCGCTGTCGGCGCGCCGGCCCCGGACCGCGAGCCGGGACGCCGCGGAGAGGGTACGCAGCGCCTCGTTCAGGAGCCGGTCGGCCAACGCCTCGTCCCCGAGGCCAAGGGCGTGCCGGGCCTGCCCCAGCAGCGCCTCGGCACGCCGGACCCGTGCCTTCGCTTGCGCATTGTCGCCGCCGGCGATGCGCCTCGTCATTGCCGATTTCAGATAGTTGGCGAGCAGCGCCACCTTTTGCTCGAGCAGTTGCCGCCGGGTCGCGCTCTCTGCGTTCGCCTGCGCCACGAGGACGCGGCGCCCCGGGGCGTCCGGCGGATCACCCGAAACCGCGGCCGCCGAACCCGCGCCGGCCGGGTCGAACGCGGTCCAGGACGTGATGGCCGTGACCATGATCCAGTGTCTCACCCGTTGCTGCCCCTTTTGCCTGTCACAGGCGCTGCGCCGGCCCGATCCGACGCTTTGCCAACGCCGGTCCCTTTGGCGCCCCGACCGCGGGCGCCAGGGGAACGATCACCCGGGAATCCAGACACCACTCATGCGGATCGCTTTGAGCAGCGAGTTTGTCGAGCGGGTCAGTGTCTCGATCGCGCTGACATGATCGCCGGCCCGCGCCTGGGATTCGGCCTCATCGCGCAGGCCCATGGCCTGCCTCCTCAGAACGTCGATGCGGGTGCGGCGCGCCTTGGGCGGGTTCTTATTGGCGATCGCGAACTGCAGCAGCATGATGTGGCTGTCGTTGCGGTCGTGCTCGTAGCGGTACTCCGCCGCGGGCGTCTCGAAATTGAGCGAGCGGACCAGCGTCTTGCCTTCGCGCATCTCGCGGATGTCGCCGCGCGCCGTCCGATAGGCGCGCTCCAGGACGTCGTTGGCCTCGATTATCCTGCCCGCAGCCTTGAGCTTTTCGGCCTTGCGCAGCAGCCTGCGAAGTTCCTCGACCTGGGCCATCGTGGCCGCGCTGAGTTCTTTTTCGCCGGCAACACGCTCGTAAGCGGAAAGGAAGATGACGACCGAGTTGCGGCGCTTGTCGTAAGCCGCACGCAGTCGCTGGCCCTTCACCTCGGCTTCGGAGAGCTTGCGCGCTTCCGTGTTGACCAGAAGAAGGGCTTGATCGAGCTTGCCATTGGCCGCCTCATAGCGGGCCGCAGCCACGTCGGCGTGTGCCTCATCGACCAGCGCTCTCGCACGGGCGAGATTCGCCTTGGCGGCGGCATCACCCTTGTCCTCGATGGTCCTGGCCGAGATCGACCGGGTCAGCAGGTTGCGCACGAAATCGGCTTTTTGCCGGGTCGTCGCCTGCTCGACGGGCACCCGCTTTGCGTCCTGCGCAACCGCCGGCAGGGCGCCGGCTGCGGCCAGGCATGCGGCGAGCCCGAGCGCGCCCACGGCCCTCCAAAACGTCAAGCCCACGTCAGCCTCCCTCCGGTGGAGCCGTGGTTCCGAACGCCGATCTGTTGTGTTTCCATTCGATCCTCTGGCTCACTGGCCCGTTCTGCCGGCCTGCTTGCCGCGCCAAGCGGATTTTTCCGCCAGGGCGCGCAACTGTTCCTTGGTCTTGGGCCGGGAATGGCAACGGCGGCAATCCGACACCGGGAACGCGACGTTGCCATGGCAGACGCCGCAATTCCGGCCCAACAGGATCGAGGCCATGCTTATCTGGTTCGCACCCTTCTGCGGGGTGAAGATGTCATCGTGGCAATTGGTGCAGTCGAGCCATTCCGTGTGCTGCTGGTGGGGGTAAACCACGTCCGGCATGCTGCCTCTGACCTCGCGCACGATGACCAGATCCATGGTAAAGGGCTTGGCCTTGGGGTCGTCGAAGTCGACCCAGGGCGCGATCAAACCCTGGTTCAGCGCCTTGACCCAATCGACGCGATTTCCATCGGAGGTCTTCGGCAGGTCGCGGAAGGCCTCGGACGGCCACTGCAGCAATTCGGTCCCGGGGTTTGCTGGATCGTGGATGCCGTCCTCCGAGGGCGGCGCATTGGATGTGGCGGCAGGCTTCTTGAGCAGCCGGTTGAAGCTGTTGGCCGCGCTCGGCCGCCTTTTCTTTTGCTCCTGCGCCGGCGCCGCGGGTGCGGTCTGGCTCGCCCCGGGTGTCGTCGACTGGGCGGCGAGATGGCTGCTCAGGGCGATCGAGATCGCGACGGCCGCAGCGACCCCGACGATGGCGGGCAAGCGGATCCTTTCACGTGCCATATGGCGTCTCGCGTAATTTCATGGCTATTGCCATCACTTTGGCGCCAGTCCGGGCGGCGCCACGAGCCGCTCGGCGGTGCTGTTGTGCACGCGGGTACGGTGGCCGGGCACGCCCGAATGACACAGGATGCAGTTTTCCACTCCCCACGCGATCCGGCTGTTGTGGCAGGCGCCACAGAACTCGCCGTCGAAGATCTTCAGCATGTTGATGTTGTTTCCGCCGGCCTTGAACTTGAAGCCGAGATCGGTGTGGCAGACCTTGCACCGGAAGCGGATGCGGTGGAACCAGTGCGGGAAAACGACCGGCCGCATGCCTGCGTTGTCCGAATATTCGTTGATGACGACGTCGCCATACTCTGCAAGCGCCGCCCGCCGCTCCGCATCGAGGGTGACCAGCGCCGCCGCGATAGCGACAATCACAAGGCCGGACAGCCCGGTAAGCAGGAATCGTGGCCGCATGGCAATGGCCTTTGTTGTTTCACCGGTTTGCTGCGGTCGAAAACGACGACCACCTGTCTTCGCATTTTCCTTATGGGACCCTGGTCGGCCCCGTTTATCATCTTGTTCATTTTCGTATCCCGCGTGGCTGTGCCACTCGGATCATGGACCGCCACCACCGAATTCGCGCCTGATCCGAAAGAAGATCGAGTTTCCGAATTTTCCGTCGTTGTAGAACATGCCCCCTTCGAGGACGGCGAGGATCCGGCCGATCCGATATTCGAGCCGATTGGTCCAATCGCTGCGAAAGCGATCTGCAAGTCCCCCGTCCTCGTTCTTGTCCGTCAGGACCGACTCCAGGCCAATCGCGTTCAGGGCCAGCTCCGAGGTGAATGTCAGGTTGCGGACGCCCAGGACGTCGGCCACCCGATACAATGCCGACCCATTGGCCGAGACGGTGGTATCTGTGTCGCGGCTGCTGCTCTGCCGCGACCCCTGGACCGAGAGGTTGGCCAGCCAACTGCTTGTCAAGTCGATGGCCTCCCGGCGGTTGAGCAGGAGCTGCAACAACTGAAACTCGAAAGGATTATCGGAAACGAGGTCACGCCGGTCACTTGCACTCAGCCGGGCAAAGGTCGTTACGCCGGCCCGGGACGAATTATGGGTGAGACTGGTGCTGTGGAAAAGATCGACTGCGAGGCGCTCGTCGGTCGAGGTCGCCAGACCAACCTCCTCGCTGGCCCGAAACGAGAGCCCGCCAAGAAGGTCAGAATGTAGAAGACGTTCGGCGCTGTGACCCAAGGTCACGGATTCCTGGTCGGTAAATCCGTCGTCGGTCTCGCTCGAAAGGTTCGTATTCCCGGACGCGTTCCACCTCCAGTCAAACCCTATGATGGGATCGCTCAGGGACTGGTAGTTGACGTTGGCAATCAAGCTGCCGCCTGCTGTGGTCCGCGATTCGCCCGGAACTTCGCCGCTGAATCCGCTGGCGTCCGCATCAATCGATTGGATACGGCCGTTTAGACCGGCGTTGGCCGTCAGCCTTGGTCTGATGGGATAGTTGAAGCCAATCGTCCCGTTCAGGATCTTGGTCGACGTTTCGGTCGAATTGCTTGTCGTCCCGGTCCGGTCGGTTTCGATCGTCTCGGTCAGTGTGCGCAGGGCGCCGTTGACGGCAAAAGGAAACTCCGCGGGGCGCCATTGCAGGGTCGACAGCCCCTGGAAGGAGAGCCGGTCCACTGCCTGCGTTTCAAGCGCGTCGGTTTCGTAGATCGCCGTCGTTGTCGTTTGCGTCGTGACGTTCTCGAACAGCGGGCTGTCGTACACGGCGGTCCCGATCACCGTCGTCTCGTGTTCGTCCTCGGCCTTCTCCGAGGTAAAGTCCTCATCGTCAAAATTCAGGCGCACCGAAAGCCGGTCGCGCTCGAATTCCTTGTTCAGGCTGAGGACGGTCTGCACCTGTTCCTGTTGGCCGAGGCCGGGTTGGTCGATGGTCTGGTAGCTGGCCAGAGCGGAGGTCCTCAGGTCCGTGGAAATGATCGCCTGCGACGAAAGGTCGACCCGGTCCGAGGTAAAATCGGACCCCACCGAGCGACCGTCGACGCGGCTGTCCCTGCGGCGATAGGCGAGCGACGTCGGATAGCGGCTGAGCGGCAGGATCCCGAGTCGGCCCCCGCCCGCCGCCAGCACCGATTTGACGTTCCCGCTTGTCCCACCGCGTTCGATTTCGTATGCCACGTCCGCGTCCGCCTCGACCGTCACGAACCAGGGTTGCCAGAAATAACTGTTGGCATTGACCTGGACCTGATTCTGGTTGGTATAGCTTCTCGATTCATCGGCAAACTGCCTGGTGCGAAACGTTTCCTGAATATATCCAGCCGTATTGAGCGGCCCCAGCGGCAGAGAATCGGTATTGGCGCAGGACGCGCAGATCGCGGCGAGTAGGGCGAGTGGCCAACGCCGTCGATACGCTGTGCTCCGTGACGCCGTCTCACTGCACGCACGTTCATCGTGCGGTGCCGTCCCTTGCTCCCGCCGTCGCATTTTCCGGTTCACCGACCGTGACAACGGCCCTTTCCCTCAGGGCCGCGAGAAATCTCTCCCTTTGCTCCTTTGACAGCCGGCGCTTGTAGAGCGCCAAGGCCCGCTTGCGGACGTGTTCCAAAGGGCTGAGGTCCGGTGGCGAGCGATCAACCAGCTTGAAGATGACAAATCCCTCCAAGACCCGAATCGGCGGCGTCACGTCGCCCGGTTCGATCTTGTCGACGGCGTCCTGAACCGGGCCAGAGAGCTCGCCATCGTGGACCTGGCCCAGATCCCCGCCGTTTTTCGCTGTCTCATCGGTTGAATGCGCCCGGGCGAGCGCGGCAAAGTCAGCGCCCTGCTCGAGGCGCGTGAAGAGCTCGGCGGCCTTTGCATTCGCGGCCTGCCATTCCGCCGCGGCGCCCCAGGGCGGGACGCCAAGAAGAATCAAGGCGAGCCGGTTTTGCCGTGGCGTCGTGAACAGTTCGATATTTTCGTCGTAGAAGCGGCGCAGCTCCGTTTCGTCCGGGTCGGCAACGCGGTCGACCTCGGCGAGGAGCGCGGCAATCTTCGTGCCATCGAGCAGGGCCTGGCGCACATGCGGGAGTTTCTTCCGCACCTCGGCCCAGTTCTCGCTGCCTTCGTAACGCGCCTCGAGTTTTTCGATCCGCTTATCAACGTCCTCCGGATCGCCTTCAATGCCGCGTCGCACGGCCTCGCGCAACAGCAGCCGATCCTGGACAAATTGCTCGGTCGCATCGGCACGCAGCTTGGCGAGCCGTGCCGCGGAGCCGCCATGGTAGAGCTTGCTGCGCGCGTAGCGGGCGAAATAGGCCTCGAACTCCGAGCGCAATACGGTCTCCCCGTCGATCACCGCAAAGGTATCGTCAGGCAATTCACCCTTGGCCTGGGCGAGAACGGGAGAGCCGTCGGCGGCGCATAGCAGGAGGAAAAGGAGAACAGTCGCGGCCATGCTTGCCGCGACCCTGCCGCAGTCACCTGCTTTCGAAACGATCGCCATCACGTCCAGTCCCGATTTTCTTCGATCCGGCGATGACGGTTCATAGAAACGCCGCTGCGGTCTGCCCGAGCCCGCAACAACGCGTATCTCCGCCACACGTCTGGGTGATGGCGAACAGGTCGCCGTTCCAGGAAAGCCGAGGTGGGCCGCATTCATCACACGGCCCACCTTGAAGATCCACCCGGGTCTGCTGTCGAAGCGCGGGAGGCGCGGTCCCAGGTCGCCATCGCCACCATGGATCTTGCCAGCCCGTGCGCACCCTCCCGTTACTTGACGTGACAAGACAGGCAAAGCGCGCTGTCGTCGTTGGCGACCCGCATGAAGCTCACGTCCGAGCCGGCGGCATTGGGCATGGTTTCTCCCGAACCGCTGTGCGGATCGTGACAGGTCCCGCACTCGACGAAGGGGGCAGGGGTCGCTGCCGCCGTATCCCGCGTATAGAATATGATGTCCTTCTTGTCGCGGTCGCCGGGGACATCGCTGCCCGTCCGGTCGATGTACCACAGGTTGGTCGAACCCGGGACCAACGCGGCCGTCACGAATTCGGGATCGACCTGAGGCGAACCGAAGCCGCCGTAGACAATCGCGATCGGATGATCGTTGGACAGGTCGGTGCCCCCGTCGGCGATTCTGGCGATTCCGGTGTCGAGAAGCGGTCCCGGTGTCGCGTCGATCTCGGCCCCCGTGCCCGCCGTGTAACCGCCCGTGCCCGGCTGGTTGATCACCGAGTCGGTCGCCTGGGTGCCGTCATGGCAGGACAGACAGGCGAGCGAAACCCCGCCAACGCTGCCCAGGATCTCGCCATCGATGGTCGAGCTGTTCACCGCGTCGTAGAGAGTGTAAGCCGTCGGGGATCCGACCGCCTTGTTCCACAGCGGTACGCCGACACTGGCTCCCTCCGCGCCGTGCGGGGTGTGGCAATAGACGCATACTTCGTTCTTGTCGGGGTTCTCAGGCGCACCGCTCGAAAGATCATGCGGCGACCCGGTGATCAGGCCGGCGGTTTGTGCCTGGGCACCCGTCGAGGCCATCCCCAGGGAGGCTGCCGCAGCAAGGGCAACCATTGACACCCGGTACTTCATGGTAGACCTCCGTGTATTCGCGTGTTGGACGGATCGTTGATTTTTTATGTAAATTGTAAGCTAATTGTAAGGATCGGCGGCGGAGGCGCATTGACCTATGTCAAAATCGCAATATTTCTCTGCGTTTTTAAGCATTTGATCTAAATCAAATTTCTCTGGTCTGTTGTCCGGAGAAATGACAAGAATTGAGTTGGAGTTATAGTTGGGTCCGGTCGTCGCGGACCGTCCCACCGCATGCGTCCGCGGGCCTGGGTGTCATGCCGACGTCAAGCCGGATAATCCAACAGCGTCAGTGAGTTAGGAAGTCGGTTTCCGCGGCGGCAAACCGATCGGCGTGCCCTTCGGCAGGGCTGCCGGGCGAAACACGTCGACCTTCCGGAAGAACTGATCGACGAGGTAGATGCGCCCATCCGAGTCGACCGAGATGCCGGCGGGCAAGAGGTATTCGCCCGGGCCGCCGCGTTCGGCACGGTCGCCGATGAAGAGCAGCAGGCGACCTTCCGGATCGAAGATCTGAAAGTTGGCGAAGCCGGCATCGGCGACAAAGATATTACCCGTCCGGTCGACAGCTATGCCCTTCGGGTGAGAGAACTGTCCCGAGAAACGGCCGGCTTCGCCAAAGGTGGAGAGGAACTTTCCCTCCGGCGAGAATATCTGAACACGGAAATTGCCGGTATCGACGACATGCAGGCGGCCGTCCGGACCGATCGCGGCGGTCTTGGGCAGGTTGAACTCACCCTCGGCTCCACCGCGGACACCGATGGTCTGGATCAGTTTCCCGTCCGCGTTGAAGACCTTGACGCTGTGGTCCCGGCTTGCCACCCCTCCGGTGTCGACAACGTAAATCCGACTGCCGTCGGCGTTGACGGCAAGGCCGGAGGGCCGCTGCAGGATGTCCTGCGTGCCGATCGAGCTCACATGGTTCCCATCCAGATCATAGACCTGCACGCGCTTGGCCGTACCGTCGACGACATAGAGGTGTCCGTTCCCGTCCGCGGCCAGACCGAGCGGCTTGGCCAGGCGGCCCCTGGCCTCGGTGCCGATCTCGTAATAACGCTGGCGCGGGAAATCGAGCACGGCGACGTGCCGCGAAACGGTGTCGCTGACGAATATGCGTCCGTCTACGGCGAGCACGTCGAAGGGCTTGCTGAACCCGCGCCCGCGCGCCGACTCGCCGGTGGCAAAGCGGCGCAGCCGGTCGGTCGCCGAATCCTTGGTTACGTCGTTGCTTCCGAAAAGCGTGCGCTCGAAGAAATAACGAGGTTTCTCGGGTGGCGGCGGATAAGCCAACACCGGCTGCGCGACCTGGGGCGGGGCAGCGCAGGCCGCCAAGACCAGCGAGGCAGCGCAGATCCCGAAGATACAGAAGCGTTTGAGCGGCGCCTCCGGAGCGCCCGTCAGCCATGGCATGCGCATCGGTTCCGTCAAACCCAGTTGGCACAGCCGTATCGGCGGCCGTGCGGCGCTATCCGTCGTCAGTCTGGTAGCATTGTGACAGGTGAACCGGATATGATCTGAATCAAGTCGGCGTCCGGTTATATGACACATAACCGGGACACCACGCCGACTCATGGACAGCCATTTTCGTGGACAGGGTCATCAGACGACACGATCGAAACCTATTGCGGTGATATACTTAGCGGGCGGTTTGGAGTGGCCGACCGGTCCCCAGGCATAGCAGGGCGCCTTTGTGGACAAGGGAAGCCGGGGAGATCTAATCGACATGCTTTGCAACCGTGAAATGAGACGGGCAGATTGCCAGGACTGCCCGGCCATGCACATGTCGCTTTGCTCCCGCCTGGACAAGACGGCGATCAAGGAGTTTTGCGCCCTTGCGATTGGATTGTGTTATCCGATGGGAGCCGTCGTGTTCGAGCAGGAAGACGAGCTCGACCGCCTGTTCATCATTACCAAGGGAATGGTGCGCCTGTCCCACCTGACAAGAGACGGACGGCGCCAGATCATCGGCTTCCTGGGACCGGGCGATCTGCTCGGTGGGATCAAGCGCTCGATTGGAGCATTCTGTAGCGCCGAGGCCATGACCGACGTAGAGACCTGCGCCTTCGATCGCAAGACGTTTGGCAAGTTTCTGCAGCGGCATGCAGATTTCTGCTTCAACCTATGGGTCGTGGCAAATGATGAAATCGAGGCGCAATACGACCACTCGGTTCTGCTCGCCCGCAAGACGGCTTCGGAGCGGATTGCCGCCTTCCTCATGATGCTGTCCGAGCGCTGGGGCGATCCGGACGAAGACTCGAGCGTCCTCCACATTCCCATGCCGCGCAGTGACATCGCGGATCACCTGGGACTGACCATCGAGACGGTCAGCCGGATCCTGACTCAATTCAAGAACCTCGGTTACATCGAATTCCGCGGGCCCAAGACAGTGGTCCTCACGAATGCCGCGGCGTTGACCTACCTGGCGGGCCTGGAGGACCACCCGAAGCCGCGCCTGGCGATCGGGTTGTGACTGCCCACCCTTTGGACCTCACGAGCACCTTCCGTCCTTGGGCGCAGCGGCGTGGCGGCGCGATGTCTACCCAAGACGCCGCCGAAGCCCTTGACAAGACCGAGTACGCGCCTTTTTCTTTCTTGAACTGTCGCCTCGGCGGCGACCGCTGGCGCCAGAGAAATAGCATGGGGCCCGTCGGGCCCGTACAGCGAATACACGGAATGCGTATCGCCCTCGTCATCGCGACGCTAGGACTCCTCGTACTCCCGGCCCCGGCGCCGGCGCACGAGGATGTGCACCGCAACGAACAGCTCCTGCCCGGCGCGCAAGCGCTTGCGCAACGCGACGCCTACCTGGCCCATTGCGCCACCTGCCACGGCGAGCACGGCGCCGGCGGCAGCGCGGGAAACGACTTCGGTTCGCCCGAGGCAGTGGCTCGGCTGACGCGCGACGCGATGATCGAAACTGCCCGGCACGGTCATCCGAACGCCGAGGGATCACGCCGAACGCCTGAACTCGATGCGCGCCAGATCGCCGGGATCGTTGACTACATCCGCGACGCCCTCATGTTGCCGGCACCGCTCGCCGATGCCAGCGTGGGTCGAAGGATCTATGCGCGAACCTGCAGCGTTTGCCACGGTGAACGCGGCGACGCCGCGTCCTGGGCCAAGAACAGCCTCAATCCGGCGCCGTTCAACTTCACTTCCGACAAGGCCAAACGGGAGCTCACTCGCCAGCGTATGGTTCGTTCGGTGACCTATGGCACGCGCAACACCGCCATGATGCCCTTCGCGACGCAGCTCTCGCGCGAGGAGATCGCTGCCGTCGTCGCCTACATACGGGCCAACTTCATCAAACCGGACGACGTCGCGGCCGCCGACCGGCACAACGCGATGGCAGGCCAGGGACCGGACCACCAGGGATCAGGTCACGGCCCCGGCCACGATCATGCTGCCGCCATGGCCAACCTCGATCTCGACGCCGGCTTCCAGGCCGGTTTGATCGGCGACTATGCGGCCGGCGAGACTTTCTACAAGAACAACTGCGCCGAGTGCCATGGCCTGGATGGTGACGGCAAGGGGCGGCGCGCCTACTTCATGCGACGCAAGCCGCAAGACTTTGCCTCGGCCGAGGCCCGCGCCGAACTCAATCGTCCGCACTTGTTCGAAGCGGTCGCCGAGGGCATTCTCCAGACGGAGATGTCGGCCTGGTCCAAGGTGCTGGATGCACAGCAGATCGCCAACGTGGCCGAGTACGTGTTCCGGGCCTTCATCCGGCCTGGGGCCGCCGAACCGCCGGACGTGACCGCCACCCCGGTCTGGCAGAGACCGGCAAACGCCAAGGGCGCAAAAAAAAAGCCTTGACCTGCGGCGCGCTCGACCCGGCGCGTAAGAACGCCGGTCGCCAGGTCTACAACGCCCGATGCTATTTCTGCCACGGCTACCAGGGGAACGCCGATACGGTGGCCGCGGGTTATCTCGATCCGCGACCCCGCGATTTCACGATGGCCGTCGATCTTGATCCCGTTGAAATGCGTTCGGTCATCGTGAATGGCCGGCCCGATACGGCAATGCAGGGGTTCGGAAAGAGTCTGAGCGCAACCGAGATCGACGCCGTGGCGACCTTTATCGAGGAGGAGTTCATCCGCTGTCGCCGGCGAAATGCGCGCTACCACACAGCCGAAAACGGCTGGCCTGAACACGAGAAGCGCAATGCAGCGGCCTTTCGCTTCGTAACCGGCGCACTGGGGTTGGATACGCCAGATGACAGTCTGACGCCGGAAGAACGCAGAGGACAGGCGATCTTCCGGGCGAGCTGCATCGTTTGCCACGAGGGGCGCGTTCGGCAAAGCCGGCAGGACTCCCACGAACGCGACGAGGACCATGTCGAAGACGAGGCGCACGAGTACGATCGGGCGTATGGCGGTGGCGGGGCGGCGGAGCATGACCGGGCGCCGGCTCTTGCCGAGGTAACCCCGCAGCAGGCGCTGGGGGCGCGTCTATATGAGCAGAACTGTGCCTCGTGCCACGCCCTTGACGGTACCGGCAGGAACTGGATCGGCCGGTTCCTGCAACCGCATCCCCCGGACTTCGCCAGGCCGGAGACCGCCGCCCGCTTCGACAATGCGCGCCTTCGGCAGGCCATCGCCGCTGGTTTGCCGGACAGCTCCATGCCCGCCTTCGGTACGGTCCTCGCGCCGGATCAGGTGGCCGCGATCACCGCCTATATCGAGTATGCGTTCTTCCGCCATACCGGACGGAATGCGGGATCGACATCTCCGGAGCATGAACAGCGGAGGTGAGCCGAACAAAGCGCAGTACCGGCACGAACATCGCCGGGGTCCGCGCAGGTGGACTTTCTCGCGCACCCAGATTGCGGTTAGTCTTGCGCCACGCCATCCGCCACTCCTGGGCAGGCTCGGAGAAGGCGGGTATCGATCGGGCCCGGTGAGCACAATCCGGACTTATTCTTGACTCCGGAGAGCGGCGCCGGTCCCCCGTTGGCCGGCAGTCGAAGGATGCCTTGATGTTCAGGATCTACAGGTATTTCGCCATCGCCAGCGCTGTCGTAATAGCAATTGCAATGGGGCTCGTCGTCCTGTTGTACCGGCATTACGCGGTCGATGACCTGGTCGACGTGGCCGAGCGGTACAACGTATCCCTTGCACGGCTGCTGTCGAACACGGTGTGGCAGGATTACTTTCCGGCCTCGGAGACCAGCGAGTCTACGCCGCTCACAGCCGATGAGATCGCGCGGCTCGACGAAGTTGTTCGTCGGCTCACCGCAAACCTGCCGGTGCTCAAGGTCAAGATTTACAGCCCCGACGGCCTGACGGTGTATTCGACCGAGCACGCACAGATCGGCGAACGCCGGCGTGACAACGTAGGCCTGTCCACGGCCCTGCGCCTGGGCAAACCGCAAAGCAAACTTTCCCGTCGTGATCGCTTCAGCGCCTTTTCGAGGGAAGTGTTCAACCTGGACCTGATCGAGACCTATGTTCCAGTGGCGAACGAGGCCGGAGTTACCGCCGGCATCTTCGAGGTCTACTCGGACGTCACCGAAATTCGCGACCGCATCGATCACGCGATATTCAGCATGGTGGTGGGGCTCTCGGTTACCTTCGTCCTGCTCTACGGAACCCTGGCCTTCGTCGTGATGCGGCGCGCGATCGCACCGCTTCGCCGTGCATCGGCGCACGCGGCCGCCATTGGACCACGCTCGTCCGGCGCACGCCTGCCCCTGGACGGTATGCCTGCCGAGGTCATGCCGCTGATCGACGCGATGAACGGCGCTCTCGACCGTCTCGACAAGGCGCTCGAGGCGCATCGCCGCTTTACCGCTGACGCCGCGCACGAACTATTGACGCCGCTCGCCGTGTTGACCGCCAATCTCGATACCATCAAGGACCAGGAGCGGGTCGCGGAGCTTCGAGCCGATGTCGACACGATGTCGGACGTCGTGACCCAACTGCTCGAGCTGGCCGAGCTCGACGCGTTCGAACCGACGGACGTTGAACCAACCAATCTTCGCGACGTTTGCCTCGAAGTGGTGTCGACGATGGCGCCCCTCGCGTACCGCCAGGGCAAGGCGATCGAGCTGACCGGCAGCGCGCAACCGGTGATGGTTCGCTGCAGTGAAAAGATGATCGCGCGGGCGCTCCGCAACCTGGTTGAGAACGCGATCGTTCACACATCGGATGATACCTCCGTGGAGGTCGGTTTGCGGGAAGACGGCGTGATCTGCGTCTCGGATCACGGCCCTGGCGTGCCGCCCGCCGAGCGCGAACTCATCTTCCAGCGGTTTTGGCGCGGAACGACGCGGGACCGGCGGGGGGCGGGGCTTGGCTTGTCGATCGTGAAGCGCGCCGTCGAGACCTGCGGCGGCGCGGTCGAGGTGAGCGATGCGCCGGACGGCGGTGCGATGTTCACGCTCTCTCTTCCGCTCGTCGAGACCCCGGCTGACTAGATTGGAGGCAGTGTCAGAGCAAATTGGCTTGAGGCGGGTACGGGGGTTCCGTAGCTTCCCCCTATCTCTGCCACGAGACGGTACGTGCCTGGTGGAATCGGTTCGGGCCGATGGTCGCGGCCGAGATTAGGAAGAAGCGAGTTGCTGCTCACCGAAACTGGGCGCAATGGCGCTGGCCGCCTTGGCAGCGTGGCGTCGATTTGCGGCCTGAGATCTACCGATTACGGGGCTTTGCGGACCAGTTCGCGTTTGTCCGACAGTACCGATTTCCGGTTTTTTTTAAGAGGGTATCCTGGGCGTTTGAACCGCCCCGGGGGGGGTGGTGGTGCGGGCAGTCTGGTGCAAACCCGTCTCTGGGGCCGGAGCGGCCATTTCCCTGTTAAACAGGGAAAAAACAGGGAATTTTTGCGAAAACAGCCTGATCTGGCCTCAAATTTGCCGGTAACATGCTGATATTGCTCAATAATTTTTGCAAATTCCCTAAGCGACGGAACAGGGAATTTTTTCAGCCGAACAGGGAATTTTCCCGCGATAACAGGGAAACGCATCTGCGGATCACGGA
>JBHHXI010000028.1:0-24888 GCA_046756945.1 Rhodospirillales bacterium | reverse complement strand
TCAAGCCGGCGATGGAGGTGATGCTCGGCATCCGCCGCGCCGAAGGCCCCGCGGCGACGGCGCTGCTCGGCCGCGACCTGGGCGAAAACGACCGCCGCCAGGAATACAGGCGCGCCACCCTGGACGTGGACGGCGACGGCGCCCTGGTGGCGACGCCCTTCGACGCCCAGGACAGCGCCATGATGGCCGGCCTCGCCAGGGCCGACTGCCTGGTCGTGCGCCCGCCCCACGCGCCGCCGGCCAAGGCCGGCGAGCGCGTCGAGATCATCCGCCTGCGCGAGGGCATGATCTCCGTCTGATCGGGAAACCTGCGACGACCGGGCCGTTATGACCGGTGACGCCCGCGACCGGTGGCGCGCGGCGAAACGGGCAAAAAGAGTGCTTGACTGGGAATGAGAACCAAACTAGAACATGTGGAAACGTTTGTCTTTTGTTCTATATCTTGTGGGGGGCCGGAAGTTCCGGGCACAAGGGCTGTAACAGCATCGGCGCCAAGCCCGGATCGGGCGGTTTCCCGCCATCCCGGCGGCGGCGCCGGGCGGCAAATGACGGGGGAGCACATGCTGACCAGGAAACAGTACGAGCTTCTTGTATTCATCAACCAGCGCCTGACGGAATCGGGGGTGTCACCGTCGTTCGACGAGATGAAGGACGCCCTCGGCCTGCGCTCCAAATCGGGTATCCACCGCCTCATCACCGGGCTCGAGGAACGGGGCTTCATCCGCCGCCTGCCCCACCGCGCCCGCGCCCTCGAGGTGCTGCGCCTGCCCGAGAACATGGAGCCGCCGGCACGGCCGGCCCACGCCGCGGCGGCCGACGGCTTCTCTCCCAACGTCATCCAGGGGGACTTCAAGCTGCCCGGCGCCTCGGTGCCGACCGACAGCGAGGCCGTGCAGCTGCCCCTTTACGGACGCATCGCGGCGGGCACGCCGGTGGAGGCCCTGCGCGACCATTCGGTTACCGTCGACGTGCCGGCGAGCATGTTGGGGGCGGGAGAGCACTACGCCCTCGAGGTCGACGGCGAATCCATGATCGACGCCGGCATCCACGACGGCGACACGGTGGTCATCCAGCGCTGCGACACGGCCGACAACGGCTCCATCGTCGTCGCCCTGGTGGACAATACCGAGGTCACCCTCAAGCGCCTGCGCCGCAAGGGCCATTCCGTCGCCCTCGAGCCCGCCAACAAGACCTTCGAGACACGCATCTTCGGCCCCGACCGGGTCAAGCTGCAAGGTCGTCTCGTCGGGCTGATCCGCAGGTACTGATCCCGGAATTCAGGACGACCGGGCCCCACCGGCCGGCACGGTCGCCGACCACGGCGCAGGCGCCGGTAGTCAGGGCGCGCTTTTCCATGGCCTGGGCCGCACCACCCAGGGGCGGTTGCCCCGGCCCCCTTTCACCGTTTCCACCCTCGCGCCGTCCTTTTCCAGCCACAGGGCATGGCCCCCCTTGCGCCACAGATCGAAGCGGTCGATGACGGTGTGGGGCGACGGGCAGCGGCGGCGCACCGGCACCACGCTGACGACGACATCGGCCATCGCGCAGTCCTCGAACAATGCGTCCGGCCGCCGCACCAGGGCCACCACCTGGCCCCTGGCCCGGTAAATGCACCCGAGCGCGTCGCAGGACATGGCGAGACGGGCGTCGGATCCTTGCCGCGGCCACGCCGCCGCCGTTTCCTGTCCCACCCGGCGCAGCCAGGTCTCGCGGCTGAACCGGGCCGTCCTCAGCGAGGACAGCGAAAGCTCTCCCGCCGCCGCGCGCACCGCCAGCAGTTTGCCGGCGCCATCGACAAGCACGTCGGGCGGCCGGACGAGAAGCACGCTTGCCAGGCCGGCGGCGACGCCCACCGCGCCCCACAGCCGCCACGGGCGGCGCCACAGGAACAGCCACAGCCCGCCGAAGACGACGCACGCCAGGCCCCACATGGGCATGGCGGGGACGATGGTCACCGCGCCCGGCCACGCGGCGACGGTTTCGGCGGTGCGGATCATGACGTCGACGCCCCAGCCGAGCGGCATGAGCGCCACGCTCTCCAGCCCCAGGGGCAGGAGCAGGAAGGCGACCACCGCCCACGGCATGATCCACAACGCCGTCACCGGCACCGCGACCAGGTTGGCGGCCAGGCCATAGGCCGCGAACCGGTTGAAGTGATAGACCGCGAACGGCGCCGTCACCGCGCCGGCGATGAGCGTCGTCAGCGCCACCCCGCCCACATAGAACAGTATGCGCCGCCACCACACGGGCGGCCCGTGCCCGCCGAGACGACGGCGCCGGCGCACCACTTCGTAGCCCGCGATGAGCGCGGTGACGGCGGCGAACGACAACTGGAAGCTGGCCCCGAGCAGGCTTTCCGGGTGCAGGAGCAGGATGATGACGGCGGCCCACGCCACCGTGCGCATGGAAAGTCCCCGGCGATCCAGGAGCACGGCCAACAGCACCAGGCCGATCATCAGGAAGGCCCGCTGGCTGGGCACCGTCGCCCCCGCCACCAGGGCATAGGCGAACGCCCCCGGGATGGCGGCCGCGGCGGCCCATTTCTTGATCGGATAGCGAAGCGCCAGCGGCGGCACCAGGGCCAGCGCCCCGCGCAGGCCGAAGAACAGAATCCCCGCCACCAGCCCGATGTGCAGGCCGGAAATGGCCAGCAGGTGGGCCAATCCCGAATCGCGCACGGCGGCCATGACGGCGGGCGGGATGGCGCTCCGCTCGCCGGTCATCAATGCCGCCGCGACCGCCCCCGCCGGCCCTTCCAGGCTGGAGAGAACGCGCTCGGCGATCTGTTGGCGCACCCGGGCCAGGCCCAGCCACAAGGCGTCCAGGCCCTCGTCGCCGCCCCGTGCCAGCACGGTGGCGGCGCCGTAGGCGAATCCGACGCCGCCGAGGCCGCGGAAATAGGACTGGCGCTGAAAATCGAAGGCGCCGGGCGCGGCCGGCGCCGGCGGCGGCGCGATGACGCCGCGCAGGCGGATCCAGTCACCCGGGTTCAGCGCCGGCTGCCGCCCGCGCAGGCGCAGGCGCACCTTTTCCGGCGTGCGGTCGGCGGCCAGTCCGCCGATGCGCGGGCGCTCCAGGGTGACGCGGACGCTTTCTGGAAACGTCTCGACGCGGACGACGCGCCCGCTGACGCTGGTCGGGCCGAGGCGTTTGTCCAGCATCGGCGCCGCCACCGCCGCCGCCCGCCACTGGACGACGGCGAAGCCGCCGCCGAGGACGCCGAGGCCGAGGGCGGCGACCAGCAGCACCGGCCGCCGCCGCCCGGCCACGCCGAGCACCGCGGCGGCGGCCACGCCCGCCGCGCCCAGCCACAACGGCGGCTCCACCGCCAGGGCGAAGTACAGCGCGACGCCAAGGCCCAGGCAGACCGGCAGCCACAGCGCCCAACGCTCCCGTTCCCCGGCCAGCGCCCCTTCCAGGCGGCCCATCGCGGCGCCAAGGGCGGCCTTCGCGGACACGCGCGACCTTGGCGGTATGCGGGGCGGCGATGGTGTCATGGCGGCGCGAAACCTGTCCCGGCGGGCGTTCCGGCGGCCCGACCCTTTAAGACCCGCCGCCTATTTCCAGAAGCGCGCCGGTGATGAAGGACGCTTCGTCGGACAACAGCCAGACGACCGCCGCGCCGACGTCGTCGGGCACGCCGGCGCGGCCGAGCGGGATCGTCGGTCCGATCCTGTCGATGCGCTCCTTGCCGCCGTAGGGCTCGTGAAGGTCGGTGTCGACGAGGCCCGGCAGCACGGCGTTGACGCGAATGCCTTCCCCCGCCACCTCGGCGGCAAGGCCAAGGGTCATCGTGTTGACGGCGCCCTTGCTGGCCGCGTAATGGACGCGCTCGCCGCGGCCGCCCTTTTTGCCGGCGATGGACGATATATTGACGATCGCGCCGCCGGACCCGTTGCGGCTTTTCGACATCCGGCGTATGGCCTCCCGGGCGCACAGGAAACAACCGGTGACGTTGATCGCCCACAACCGGTTGAGCATGTCCGCGTCCATGTCGACGACCTTGTGCGCGATCATGACGCCGGCGTTGTTGACCAGGGCGCTCACCGGGCCGACCTTGGCGTCGACCTCTTCGAACATCCGCACCACGTCCTTCTCGACCGAGACATCGGCCTGGAAAGCCGCGGCGCGGCCGCCCGCGGCCTCGATTCGCGCCACCACCTCTTCGGCCTTGTCGGCGCGTTCGCGGTAATTGACACAGACGGTATATCCCGCCTGGCCGGCCAGCGTCGCGACCGAGGCGCCGATGCCCCGGCTGGCGCCGGTTACGAGTACGGTTTTCGCCATTTTTTCAAGTCCCCCCTATCGTCCTGCCCGGCGCGCCAATGAACCGCCTGCCCCCAATCCCGGCACCGCACGGATCACGGCTGCATGATCCGGATCAAGGCTGCATGCTCTTGGTGCCAGTACGATTGGAATGTGGTACACCTCAGCCGCCATTCCGCGAAGACAGACTACCACAGATCGCACCATGACGGTCGTCACCCGCTTTGCCCCTTCGCCCACGGGCTTCCTTCACATCGGCGGAGCCCGCACGGCGTTGTTCAACTGGCTTTACGCCCGGCATCACGGCGGCCGCTTTCGCCTGCGCATCGAGGACACCGACCGGGCGCGGTCCACGGACGAATCCGTGGACGCCATCATCACCGGCCTCAGGTGGCTGGGCCTGGACTGGGACGGCGACGTAGTGTCCCAGTTCTTGCGCGCCGCCCATCACAGCGAGGCGGCCGAACGGCTCCTGGCCGACGACAGGGCCTACCGTTGTTACTGCACCCCCGAAGAGCTGGCCGAAATGCGCGAGGACGCGAAAAAATCCGGCCGGTCCATGCTGTACGACGGACGATGGCGCGACCGCGACCCGGCGGAGGCGCCGGGCGGCGTCGATCCGGTCATCCGCTTCAAGGCGCCCCGGGAAGGGGAAACCGTGATCCATGACCAGGTCCAGGGCGAGGTCAGGGTGTCCAGCGACCAACTGGACGACATGGTGCTGCTGCGCGCCGACGGCACCGCCACCTACATGCTGGCGGTGGTGGTGGACGACCACGACATGGGAATCACCCACGTGATTCGCGGCGACGACCATCTGACCAACGCCTTCCGCCAGACACAGCTTTACCACGCCCTGGGCTGGGAGCCGCCGGCCTTCGCCCACATCCCCTTAATTCACGGGCCCGACGGGGCCAAGCTGTCGAAACGGCACGGGGCCCTGGCGGTGGAAGCGTACCGGGAAATGGGCTATCTTCCCGAGGCGCTGCGCAACTATCTCCTGCGCCTGGGCTGGAGCCACGGGGATGACGAAATCATCGGCACCGAGCAGGCGGTCCGGTGGTTCGGCCTGGACGGCGTCGGCCGCGCGCCGGCGCGTTTCGATCTCGCCAGGCTGAGCAATCTCAACGGCCATTACCTGCGCCGGGCCGACGACGAAAGACTGACCAGGCTGGTCCTCCCCGGGCTTGCCGAGATGCTTGACGGAAAGCTTGCGGAGGATGCGCCGAGTCGGATAAAAAAAGGCATGCCCGGCTTGAAAGAACGCGCGAAAACAGTCACGGAACTGACTGAAAATGCGATGTTTTATGCCAGGAAGCGACCTCAACCGCTAACCGAAAAGGCGGCCCGGGTGCTGGACGGGGAAGCGCGCGGGCGCCTCGGCCGCCTGCGCCGGAGCCTGGCCGCGATCGGTCGGTGGAACGCCGAGGCCGTCGAGGCCGCCACCCGCGGCCTGGCAGAAGAGGAACAGATCGCGCTGGGAAAGATCGCCCAACCGTTGCGAGCCGCGCTGAGCGGCGCCACGGTGTCGCCCGGAATCTTCGACGTCATGGTGGTCCTCGGCAAGGATGAAACCCTGGGCCGCCTTGATGACGTCCTGGAGAGCCCTTAACTCGTTAAACAGGCGGGCCCCCGCTCCCGCGCCCGCCAAGCGAAGGAAGTGACATCCGCTCCAACCGCCCAGGTCCCGAGGGGAGATGCTTATGAGCACTACGAAAACCGCTGAGCTCGCCACGCCCGCCGCGGAAACGTTCACGCTTACCGATAACAGCACGGGGCGCACCTTCGAACTGCCGGTGATCAAGGGCACCACCGGCCCCGACGTCATCGACGTGCGCAAGTTGTACGCGGAAACCGGCCGCTTCACCTACGATCCCGGGTTCACGTCGACGGGAAGCTGCGAATCCAGGATCACCTATATCGACGGCGATGCGGGCATCCTGCTGTATCGCGGCTACCCCATCGAGGAGCTGGCCGAACAGTCGTCATTCATGGAGGTCTGCTACCTCCTGCTGTACGGGGATCTGCCGAACGTCGAGGAGGAGGATAAGTTCAGGCGCGAGATCACGTATCACACCATGGTCAACGAGCAGATCAACTACTTCTTCCGCGGCTTCCGGCGCGATTCCCACCCCATGGCGGTGATGTGCGGCGTGGTCGGGGCCCTGTCGGCGTTTTACCACGACAGCACCGACATTACCGACCCGCGCCACCGGGTGGTCGCGTCGCACCGGCTGATCGCGAAAATGCCGACCATCGCGGCGATGACCTACAAGTATTCCCTGGGCCAACCGTTCATTTACCCCCGCAACGACCTCGCATTTTCGGAAAACCTTCTGCACATGATGTATGCGACGCCGTGCGAGGAGTACAGGGTCAACCCGGTGTTGGCCCAGGCCCTGCGCCGCATCCTTATCCTGCACGCCGATCACGAGCAGAACGCTTCCACCTCCACGGTGCGGCTGGCCGGCTCCAGCGGCGCCAATCCGTTTGCCTGCATCGCCGCCGGCATCGCCTCGCTGTGGGGTCCCGCCCACGGCGGCGCCAACGAGGCGGTCCTGAACATGCTCGAGGAGATCGGTTCCAAGGACCACATTCCCGAATACATCAAGCGCGCCAAGGACAGGGATGATCCCTTCCGCCTCATGGGCTTCGGCCACCGGGTCTACAAGAATTACGATCCACGCGCCAAGGTCATGCAGGAATCCTGCCACGAGGTCCTGGACGAGCTGGGCATGCGGGACACGCCGCTCCTGGAACTGGCCATGGAACTGGAGCGTATCGCGCTCGAGGACGAATACTTCGTCGAAAAGAAGCTCTATCCCAACGTCGACTTCTACTCGGGCATCATCTTCCGGGCCATGGGCATTCCCACCTCCATGTTCACGGTGCTGTTCGCCGTGGCGCGGACCGTCGGCTGGGTGGCCCAATGGAACGAGATGATCGCGGACCCGTTGCAGAAGATCGGGCGTCCGCGCCAGCTTTATACCGGCGAGACCCAGCGCCGGTACAAACCGATCGACCAGCGCGGATAACGGCGGCGCCCCACCGTTTCCGCCGCCGTTTCCGCCTGGCGGCGTCAGTGCTCTACCATCTGCCGCAGGCGTTCCGATAAATCCTGCAGATCGACCGGCTTCTTCAGCACGGTCGAAGCCCCCGCGGCGAGGATTTTCCGGGCTTCGCCGACCGTGGTGTGGCCCGTCATCACAAAAATGGGAAGATGGGGCTGGCTTCGGCGCAGCCGCCGGATCAGCTCGTCGCCGCCCATCCCGGGCATGAGCAGATCGGTGATGACCACGTCGGCGGGGCGGGATTCGTGAAGTTTCAGCGCCTCCCAGCCGTCGCCAACGGTGGTGACGCGGTAGCGCTTGCGCCTTAGCCATTCGGCCACTTCCCCGGAAATGTCCTCCTCATCATCGACGAAAAGGATGCGCGGCATCGTGGAACCGCGCTTTCCGGGCCGGGGCCTCGCCCTCCTTCGCTTTGGCGGGCTATCCACCGCAGCAGGCTCATCTGCCAATACTGGCAAGATGATCCGGAACACGGCCCCGCCGTCGGTGTTTTTGACCTCGAGCCGTCCGCCCATGGCATCGACAATGCTGTAACTGATGGAGAGGCCCAGGCCGGTTCCCTGGCCGTCCGTCTTGGTGGTGAAAAACGGATCGAAAACCCTCTCGAGCGCCTCCTCCGAAATACCGCCGCCGTTGTCGGCGACGGAAATGACGACCAGCCTGCGCCTGTTGTCGTCGACCACGGAAACGCGCACCCTTGGGACGTAGGCGCCGGCCCCGGAAGCGGCGGATTCGCCGAGCACCGCGTCCCGGGCATTGGTCAGCAGATTGAGCACCACCTGTTCCAATTGCATGGGATGGCCGGAGACATTCCGGCAGGTGGCCGGAAGATCCTGTTCCAATCGAACCCCGACCGTTCGGAACTGTTCGCTGATCAAGCCGACTGCTCCGGCAACGGCCTCTAGCGGGTCGAACGACTCCAGGGGCTTGTTGTCCTTGCGGCTGAACTGACGCATGTGATTGACGATTCCGCCCATGCGGCGCGTCTGCCTGACGATGGTTTCCAGCTTTCCGCGCAGGAAGTCTCGGTCGCATTCGTCTTCTTCGATGCCCAACAGGGAGTTTTCCGCCGCCACTGCAACGACGGTGAGGGGCTGGTTGAGTTCGTGGGCGATGCCCGAGGCCATCTCGCCCAACGTGGCCAGCTTGGACGCCTGAATGAGTTGCGCCTGGGCTTCCCTGCGCTCGATGATTTCCGTTCTGAGCCGCGCATTGGTGCTGGAAAGATCCGCCATCCGCGCATCGAGTTCGGCCTGGGACTCGGCGAGGCGCGCCAGGGTTCGATCGACGATCCGCAGCGGCAGGACCCGCAACACCACCCACGTGGCAACGGCCAGGCCGATGGAGGCCAATGCCGCCCAGCCGGTCCTGATCAACACCGGCCACAGGCTGGCCGACACCTGGACGCGGCCGACCACTTGACGGCTATCGCTCAGGACGGCTTCGGCCCGCAGGACGGGCCCCGGCGGAACATTTCCGATCCTAGTGACAACCTGTCCCCGCAGATCGGATATACGGTGCTCCTCTTCGGCCGTACCCGAACGTGCGGTGGCCAGAATTGCCTCGAGCCTGTGAAATTCGAACTTCCACAATTCGGGGTTTGAAAAAACGCGCGGCGAGAGGTTCTGGGCGTCGATCCGGGCGGCGCCGGCCAGACGTTCAGATTCGTACAGGTAGGCCGTGAGAAAGAAGATGGCGGGAATTATAGTGGCGATGGTTGCGGCAATGACACCGGCGAGGACGCCTATGTGTTTCCTCAGGCGGCGCTCGGCCCCCAAAAGGGCCGCGGTGTCGCCGTGGTCCATCTATTTCTGTCTGTCTGAAGGGAGTGGCAGGTTTCCCGTACCGCGAAGCACGGCCGCGCCTTCCGCCGAATTGACGAAGCGTATGAAATCGTTGACCATTTCGCTCGGCTCGGGCCCGGTCACAAACGAAAGTGTCTTGGCCAGGGTATAGGACCCGTTTTCCAGGTTCGCCACGCTCGGCGCGACGCCGTCGATGGGAATTCCTTTGAGGGGGCGCCTTTCCGCGATAACGGCGGTCAGCGTCCCCGTGCTCACCGAGCCCGGCGCCCTTTCGGCCAGGTCCATCGCATCCTGATCCGAATACGCGGTCGGGGACCCGCGACTAATCCGGGCGATCTTCAGCGCCCCGTCCATGCCGGGGAAATTGGCCATCAACACATCCGTATCGGAGTCCTTTTCCGGCCGGAGAATGACGCGGATGGGAGTCCCGTCGGGCCAGGTTGGACCATGGCCGGTGAATATCTCCACCACCTCGGCACGGGTAAGAGTGATCTCCGGGTGCCGCCGGCTGGTGAAAAGGATGAACGGCGTTCTTGCGTAGGGAAGTTCCCTGGCGCCCGCCGCCCGTTCCCGTTCTTTCAGAGGTCTTGCACTGAGCGCGATATCGACGGCCCCGTGGAGGACGGCCTGGATGCCGCCTCCGCTGCCGAGGCTGTTCGGAATTTCGACCGTGACGTCCGGATGGAGTCTGCTGAAGGCGTTGCAGAGCAGGCGCATGGTGCCGAGCGCGGCCCCTGTTCCCCCGACCTTCAGCACCGTCGCCTGGCCGGGCGCCGGCACCAAGAGCCACAGCGCCGCCAACGCCATAAGAGCCGCGGTCCTTCTCAACTTAGGCATAGCCATTCCTCTTGTATTCCCTGGATGACCCCAGGCATCGGGATGTCCGACCGACCCTGAGCGGTCGGGTCACCGACTGACTCGCATCGAAGACAGGATTAAACGCCCTCCCCCGGACGCGTCCGCCGGCCATGACAGATCGAGCGGAGCAATCGTCTCAACGAAAACCACACGTTGAAAAGCATGCGTTCCCGCGATCTCTCCAATATCCCTGGATTTGGGCGGCGGTGAAACCATCCATCGGTATAGGCGGCCCATACGAACGTATAGGGTTCAGCCGCAAATTGCGGTCCCTGGCGCGGATCGTGCGGCATCGGGGCGCGGCGCCGATCGATGGACCGGACCGCGGCCGCAAGCGACGCCGTGACCAGAAGGCCCGCGTTACCGGGTATTGCCGTGGATCGCCGGGGATCGGGGGCTCATTCCGATATTACTGAATTTCGGAATTACGCCCGTTCGATGAGCTCGATCTTGTAGCCGTCGGGATCCTCGATAAAGGCGATGACGGTGGTGCCGTGCTTCATGGGACCCGGCGGACGGGGAATGGCGACCCCTTCCGCCTTCAGGCGCGCGCAGGTGGCGTGGATGTCCTGAACGCCGATGGCCACGTGCCCGAAACCGGTGCCCAGGTCGTAGGGCTCGTCCTGGTCCCAGTTGTGGGTCAGCTCGATCACCGTGTGATCGGCCTCGCCGCCATAGCCGACGAAGGCGAGGGTGAACTTGCCGCCGGGAAAATCCTTCCGGCGCAGCTCGCTCATGCCGAGAAGCCGGGTGTAGAAATCCAGGGACTTGTCCAGGTCGCGGACCCGGATCATGGTGTGGAGGATGCGGGATTGCGTGCTGTCCCGCGGCCCGGTGGCGGCCTCGGCGGCGGCGGTGGTGGTCATGGCTTCCCTCCCATCCCATGGACGTCCGCAAGGTCTTGTGTTGACCCGCCAAAACGTATACCCCCTAACTGCCGCCGCACCAAGCCCGGCGAAGGGTAGCGTGCGCGCAACGGGAGGCGACGGGGAATGACGGGCAGGATCAGGACGGCGGTCATCGGGGTCGGCCATTTCGGCCGCTATCACGCCGAAAAATACGCCGCCCTGGAAGGCTCGGACCTCATCGCCGTATGCGACACCGACAGCGAGAGGGCCGGCGCGGTGGCGGCGGAGTTCGGGGTCCGGGCGGTCTCCGACTACCGCGAGCTGTTGGACCAGGTGGATGCGGTAAGCGTCGTCGTGCCGACCACGGCCCATCGCGAGATCGCCGGGCCGTTCCTGGAAAACGGCGTCCATGTGCTCGTCGAAAAGCCGGTCACCGACGATATCGCCGACGCCGACGCCCTGATACGCCTGGCCGGCCAACGCAACCTGATCCTCCAGGTCGGCCATCTTGAACGCTTTTCCGCGGCCGTGCAGGTGGTGGAGAAAGTGCTCACCCGGCCGCTGTATATCGAATGCTACCGTATCGCGCCGTTCCAGCGGCGCGGGACCGACATCAGCGTCATCCTCGATCTGATGATCCACGACATCGATCTGGTCCAGGCCTTCGTCAAGTCGCCGGCGGAATCGGTCGATGCGGTCGGGGCGCCGGTGCTCACCGCCGTCGAAGACATCGCCAACACGCGCATCCGCTTCGCCAACGGCTGTGTCGCCAACATTACCGCCAGCCGCATCAGCGCCAAGAACGAACGTAAGATGCGCATATTCCAACCGGACCACTACATTTCCATCGATTTTCTGACGCGCAAGGTGGTCGTCGCCCGCAAGGGCGAAGGCGAATTGTTCCCCGGCATCCCCAACTTTCGCATCGACGAACAGGTATACGAGGAGGCCGACAGCCTGAAACGCGAGATAGAGGCCTTCCTCAACGCGGTAGCGACGAAATCTCCGCCTGCGGTCAGCGGCGAGGACGGCCGGCGGGCCCTGGAGACGGCCACCATGATCACCGGGAGCCTGCAGAAACACCTGGAGTTCGTGCGCGCGCAATCCGGCGACACGGGGATCGCGCGAACGATGGTGAACGAGAAACGCCCCGCGGCGCAATGACGACGCCGCTCCCCTTCGTCGACCTCAAGGCCCAGTACGCCCGCCTCAAGCCGCGCATGGACGCGCGCATGCGCGCCGTCCTCGACCACGGCCAGTTCATCCTCGGTCCCGAGGTGGTTGAGCTGGAGGCGGAGCTCGCCCGCTTCTGCGGCGCGGCGCACGCCATCACCGTCTCCAGCGGCACCGTCGCCCTGACCATCTCCCTGATGGCCGAAGGGATCGGCCCGGGCGACGCGGTGTTCGTGCCCGCCTTCACCTTTGCCGCCACCGCGGAACCGGTGCTCGCCGTCGGCGCCACGCCCGTGTTCTGCGACGTCGGCCCGGACACCTTCAATATGGACCCGGCGCATCTGGAACGGGCCGTCGCCGATGTCCTCGCCGGCGGGTCGCTGCGGCCCCGTGCCGTCATCCCGGTGGACCTTTTCGGACTGCCGGCGGACTACGCCGCCATCAACGCCGTCGCCGACGCGCACGGCCTGTTCGTGCTCGCCGACGCGGCGCAGAGCTTCGGCGCCAGCCGCGACGCCTTGCGCGTCGGCCGCCTTGCGGCGGTCACCACGACCAGTTTCTTCCCGTCCAAGCCCCTCGGCTGCTACGGCGACGGCGGGGCCATCTTTACCGATGACGCCGGGCGCGCCGGGGTCATGCGCTCGATCCGCGTCCACGGCCAGGACGCCGACGGCGCGTGCGCGCGTCTGGGCATGAACGGCCGCCTGGATACGCTGCAGGCGGCCGCCCTGCTGATCAAGCTGGAGGCCTTCGAAGACGAGATACGAGCCCGCGAAAGCCTTGCCCGGCGCTACGACCAGGCCCTTCGCGGCGCCGTCACCCTTCCCGCCCGCGTAGAAGGCGCGGCAAGCGTCTGGGCCCTTTATTCCATCGTCGTGGAGGACCGGGACGCGCTCAGGGATGCGCTTGCGGCGCGGGGGATACCGGCGCGGGTCTACTACCCCAGCCCGCTGCATTTGCAGCCGGCCTTCCGGGACTACGGCGGCGGTCCCGGGTCGCTGCCGGTGTGCGAGGACCTGAGCCGACGGATCCTCAGCCTGCCGATCTACCCCGACCTGGATGAAGCGACCGTCGACCGCATCTCGGACGCGGTGATCGCCGCCCTGAAATAGCCATTACACGGCGGCCCGGCCGCCGGCCCCGCGGATCACCGCCAGCACCACTTCGGCGGCCCGTTCCGACGGCGGCGGCCCGTCGCGGCCAAGCTTCTCCAGCACCTCGGCGAAGGCGGCGCGTTGCGCCCGTTGCGCCGCCCCGTCGGTGAGAAGACGGAAAAGGGCCTTGGCCAGCTTGTCCGGGGTGCAATCGCCCTGCAGCAGTTCCGGCACCGCGTCCCGGTCCAGGACCAGGTTCATCAGGTTCACGTAGCGCGTGCGAATCAGGCGCCGGGCCAGCCAGCCGGTGACCGGGTTCATCTTGTAGGCCACCACCATCGGCAAATCGGCCATGGCCAGCTCCAGGGTCACGCTTCCCGAGGCGGCGAGCCCGGCGTCGGCGGCGGCGAAGGCGTCGAATTTTTCCGCTTCGCCCGCAAGCACCAGGGCCGGAACCGGCCACTCCCGGGCGGCCGCGGCCACGGCGTCGGCCACGGTCTCCACCGTCGGCACCACGGCCGTGATGTGCGGGCACGACTGCGCAAGCCGGGCCAGGGTTTCGCCGAAGACCGGCAACAGGAACTTGCTCTCGGTGCGCCGGCTTCCGGGCAGCACGCAGATCAACGGCGTCCCCTCCGCGATGCCGTGGCGCCGCCGAAAGGCCGGTCCGTCCCCCGTCCCGGCGCCGCATTCCACCACGGGATGGCCGACGAAGGTGCAGGGCAGCCCGACGGCCTCGAAATAGGGGGGCTCGAAGGGCAACAGCGCCATGAGGCGGTCGAACAGGTGCGCCGTCGCTTTCGCCTTGCCCGGCCGCCACGCCCACACCTGCGGCGCCACATAGTGGATCGCCGGCATGGTGGCGCCGCCGCGCCGGCTTCGCCGGGCGACGCGAAAGGTGAAGTCGGGAGAATCGATGGTGATCAGGACCGACGGACTCAAGGCCCGGATGCGGGCCGCCGTCTGGCGGATGCGGCGCAACAGCCGCGGCACGTGGGGCAGGACCTCGGCGAGGCCCATGACGGAGAGTTCGCCAATGGGAAACAGGCTGTCGAGTCCCTCCTCTCCCATGCGGACACCGCCGACGCCGGCGAAGCGCACCTTGCCGCCGGATTGGCGTTTGAGGGCCGCCATCAGGCGTGCCCCCAAAACGTCGCCCGACGGCTCGCCGGCGATGAGGAAGATCAGCGGCGCCTCATCGCCGCCGCCGGCGCTCATGCCGGCGCGTCGTCCGGCACCGGCACGCCAATGACGAACACCCCCGCCCTGTCGGCCGCCGCCGCCACCGCGGTCCGGTCCATTACCAGGGTTCCTCCCGCCTCCACGGCGATTCCGCTCAGGCCCGCCGCCGCTACCGCCGTGACCGTGGTAACGCCGATGGTGGGCAGGTCCGCACGGCGCTCCTGCCCCGGTTTCTTGACCTTGACCAGGACGCCGCCGAAACCCGAGCGGCGGAGCCCGGCGCACCGTTCGATCAGGGCGTCCGTTCCTTCCGCCGCTTCGACGCCGAGGACCAGCCCCTGCTGCACGACCACGGCCTGTCCCACGTCAAGGGCGCCCAGGCCGAGGGCCACTTCGATGCCAAGCGCGATGTCCGCCGTCGCCTCGGCTTCGGGCACGATGGCGCCCAACAGCCCTTGCGGGGCGAGAAGATCGGAAACCACGTCGTCGGCGCCGACCATGCGAAATCCCTCGTCCTCGAGCGCCGTGACCAGGGCCGACAACAGCCCGTCGTCGCCCAGCGCCTTGTTCGCATTCCTGGCCATCACCCTGATCGCCCATGCGTCCGGCCGAAGAGCGGAAAGGGAAGGACGGTGGACGCCTCCCGCCATGACCAGTTCCTCGACCCCGGCGTCGCGCAGGCGCTGCAAGGCGCTGCCGGCGGCGCCCAGGCGTACCCAGGCGTGGGGCGCCCCGGCCACCGTCTCGGGAGCCGTCTGCTCCTTGAACGCAATAACGAAGTAGTCGCGTCCGGTTTCCCTGCAGGCTTGGATGATGCGCGCCGGCAATTCGCCGCGCCCGGCCAGGATGCCGAGCTTAGGCGGCATCTTCCAGTGTGGGTTGGCAGATGGAGCGTTGGGACTCGGTCCGGATGAAATCGATGATCTCCATCACCGCCCGGTTGTCGTGGAACAGTTCGGCCACGTCTTCCAGGCGTTCGGCCATGGTGCCTTCCTGGGCGAACAGGAGGCGGTAGGCGTTGCGCAGCACGTGGATGTCGTCGCGCGAAACGCCCCGGCGCTTCAGGCCGATGATGTTGAGGCCCTGGAGCCGGGCGCGGTTGCCGGTGACCGAGCCATAGGGAATGACGTCGTTCTCCACGCCCGAGAGGCCGCCCACCATGGCGTGGCGGCCGATTCGCACATACTGGTGCACCGCCGCCAGGCCGCCAAGAATAGCCCAATCGCCGATCGTCACGTGCCCGCCCAGGGTGGCGTTGTTGACCATCACCACATGATCGCCGATCTGGCAGTCGTGGGCCACGTGGCAGGCCACCATGAACAGGCAGTTGTTGCCGACGCGGGTCACCGTGCCGCCCCCTTCGGTCCCCCCGTGCATGGTGACGTGCTCGCGGATGATGTTGTTGCACCCGATCTCGAGCCGCGAGGGCTCGCCTTTGTATTTCAGGTCCTGGGGCGCCAGGCCGACGGAGGCAAACGGGTAAATCTTGGTGTTGGCGCCGACGCTGGTGTGGCCGTTCACCACCACATGGGACATGACGGTGACGCCCTCGGCCAACTCCACATCGGCGCCGACGATGCTGTACGGCCCGACGGTGATGTTGGCGCCGATGCGGGCATCGCCATCGACAACGGCCGTGGGATGGATATCCGGCATTCAGTCTTCCATGATCATGGCGGCGTATGTGGCGTCCGCCATCAGGGTATCGCCGACCCGGGCCTCGCCCTTGAACTTCCACACATTGCCGCGGTTATATTGCTTTTCCACGTGAATATGCAAGGTGTCGCCCGGCATGATGGGTTTGCGGAAGCGCGCCGCGTCCACCGACAGGAAGTAGACCAGCCTGCCCTCCGCCTCCGCGCCAAGGGTCTCCATGACAAGGACCGCCGCCGTCTGCGCCATGGCCTCGATGATCAGCACCCCGGGCATCACGGGACGGGACGGAAAGTGGCCCTGGAAATACGGTTCGCCGATGGTGACGTTCTTGATCCCGACGGCGCTGACGCCGGGTATGACGTTGATAAGCCTGTCGATCATCAGGAAGGGATAGCGGTGCGGGATCATCTCCATGATCCGCGCTATGTCGATGCTCTTCCCTGTGACTGCCGCGTCCGAATCCATCGCTCATCCGCCTTTCTTTCGCGCCAGGCGCTCCACGACCGCGACGCCACGCAGCCATTCGCGCACCGGCGCCGCCGGCGAGCCGCCGACGGCGGCTCCGGATTCCACGTCCCGCATGACGCCGCTTTGGGCGGCGATGCGGGCGCCCGGGCCGATCCGCAAATGGCCGGTCAGCCCGGCCTGTCCACCCATCATGACGCCATCGCCGACCGTGGTGCTGCCGGAAATCCCAACCTGTGCCGCCACCATGCAGCTTCGACCAAGCTGCACGTTATGGGCTATTTGAACCAAATTATCAATTTTGGTGCCGGCGCCGATGACGGTATCGGGGCCGGCGCCCCGGTCGATGGTGGTGTTGGCGCCGATCTCCACGTCGTCCTCGATGCGCACCCGTCCCAGTTGCGGCACCTTGAGGTGTACCTGCTTGCCCACGGCAAAGCCGAAACCGTCTTCGCCGACGCGGACCCCGGCGTGAATCACCACGCGCGCGCCGACCACGCAAAAGGCCAGCGAGGCGCAGGATCCGACAACGCAATCGTCGCCCAGGACCACGGCGTCCCCGATCACGGCGTTGGCGCCGATGTGGCAGCGCCGGCCGATCCGCGCCCCGGCGCCGATGACCGCGCCGGCGTCGACGCGACAGTCCTCTCCGACGGCCGCGGTGTCGTCGATCACCGCCGACGGGGCGACGGCGGCCTCCGGCGGCGGGGCCGGGTAAAAGGCGTCGGCAACGCGCGCATACCCATGATAGGGCTCGGGCGTTACCAGCAGGGCCATGCCCCGGGGGGCTTTCGGCGCCAGGTCGGGATGGACCAGGCAGGCGCCGGCCTTGGTGGTGGTGAACGCGTCAAGGTAACGCCGGTTGTCGAGAAAGGCGACGTCGTCGGGCCCGGCCGAGGCCAGCGTCGCCACGTCCGAGAAAAGGGCGTCGGGGTCCGCGTCGCCACCGATTCGGGCCCGGGATATCTCCGCCAGAGTTTTTAGGGTGAATGGCCCAGCGACGGAGAAAAAACGCGGATCGGCCATTGCCTACGTTCCGGGATCGGAAACCTTGAGGGACGGCAATGCCGTGTTCAGGCGCTTCAGCACGTGCGGCGTGATATCCAGTTCCTTGGCGACGAGAACCGTCTGATTCTTGCGCAAAATCAGGCCCAGGCTCTGCTCGTTCGACACTTCGGTGATGATCTTGTTAAGGACCGCCTCCACCTTTTTCAACGCCTCCAGGCCCACTCTCTCCAGACCTTCCTTACGTTTCTGGACCGTGCGCTGAACCTGCACCAGACGTTCCTCGAACTTCCGGCGCTCCTCGGCAAAGGTTTCGGGCGCAAGAATGGCGCGCTTTCTGGCCAGTTCCTCGTTGGCGCTGCGGAGCACCTCCTCGTCCTTCTGGATATCGGCCCTGATTGCTTTGTGGTACTTGGCGATCTGCGCGCGGATGTCCTTGAACGCCGTGCTGTTGCGGCGGATTACGTCGGTATCGATAACCGCCATGTTGAGCAAGGTTATGACCTCCTTGGCGGATTTCGGCTGCTGGGCCGCCGCCGGTCCCGTCAGGGACGCCAGAATAACGAGCGCGCAAAGGGTGGAAATCGCCGAATGTTTCAAGCCCATCTCCTAGAATTTCGCGCCGAAGTTGACGCGGACGTTCTCCACCTCATCGAAGGTTTCCTTGAGAATCGGAACGCCGAAATCCATGCCGACGGGTCCGAAAGGCGAAGCCCAGACAATCCCCGTGCCGATCGAAGCGCGTAGACTGGGCTCATCATCGACCTCCGGCCCCGAGGGGTCGATCTGCCCGGCGCTTCCAAAATCCGTGAAGACCTTCCCCGTGAGTCCGAGTTCGGCGGGCAGTCCGAGCGGGAAGTTGATCTCGGCGGACGCCGTGTACTTCCATTCGCTGCCCAGCGCATCGCCGGTAAGGGAGTCCCGGGGACCGATCCCGGATGTGGCGAATCCCCGCAGGTTGTCGCCCCCGACAAAGAACCGGTCAAGAAGACTGACATCCTCGCCGAGGCCGATGATCTGGCCGGCAGACGCGGTCAAAGACAGCACCCACTGGTCGGCGAGCGGGAAAAACTTGCCTCCCTTCAATTGGTTGCGAATATAGCGGGTAGAGCCCCCCAGGCCGGCAAGGTCGTTGTTCATGCGAATGTAATAGCCCTGGGTGGGCGCGATGACGCTGTCGCGCCTGTCATAGGTGAGCGTATGCGTAATCTCCGAAATGGTCTCGGTGCCTTCCTCGGCCTTGATGAATCGGGACGCGGCGTCGCCGACGTTATCGATTTTTTGCTTCCTGAAGGAATATTTCCATTTCTGCCCCAGAAGCTCGGTTATCGGGTAGCCGGTCCGCAAGGCACCCCCGGTAACCTCGGAATCGAAGGAACTTTCGTCCTGCAGATCCCTGATCCTGCGGAAGACGTCAAATCCCGCCGCCACCTCGCGATCAAGGAAGAAGGGGTCGGTAAAGGACAGGTCGATCTCGCTGCGCCGTGCCGCGATGAGCCCGGTCGCCCTCAGGTCAAGGCCGCGCCCGAGTAGATTGCGTTCCCTGACGGAGATGTCGAGAAGGGCGCCGCTGGTGGTCGAGAAGCCGGCGCCGAAGGAAAGCTGACCGGTCGATTTTTCCTCCACTTCCACATTGATTACCGTCTTGTCGGGGGCGCTGCCGGGCCCTTCCTCGACGCTCACCTTTTCAAAGAAATCCAGGCGCTGTATGCGTTGCCTGGAGCGGCGCAACTTGGCGGAATTGAAGGCGTCGCCTTCGACCAGGCGGAATTCGCGGCGGATGACCTCGCCGGCGGTGCGCACGTTCCCGGAAATATCGATGCGCTCGACGAACACCCGCGGTCCTTCGTTGATCTCGAAGGTCACGTCGATGATCAGTGTCTTGCGATTCCGGTTGATGCGCGGGCGCACGTCGACGAATGCGTAGCCCAGGGTCCCGACGACGTTTGTCAGGGCCTCCAGGGTTTTTTCCAGTTCGTTGGCGGCGTACCAGTCCCCTTCCTCGATCTCGATCGTGTCGGACAGGTCCTCCGCCTTGAGGCCGCGCAGCCGCGCCTCCACCTTGATCTTGCCGAACCGGTAGCGCGCCGCTTCCTCAACGGTGAAAGTGATGAAGAAATCCCGGCGGTCCGGCGTCAGCTCGGCCACCGCGGACACGACACGGAAATCCCCATACCCGTTATCCAGATAAAACCGGCGCAGCAGTTCGCGGTCGAGGGTCAGGCGATCCGGGTCATAGGTGTCGTCGCTGGAAAGGAACCGCCACCAGCGGGATTCCTTGGTACGAATGACCTCGCGCAGGCGTGAATCGCTGAACGCCCGGTTGCCGACGAAGCGAATGCGCCGGATCTCGGTCGGTTCGCCCTCGTTGATCTCGAAGACGAGGTCGACCCGGTTCTGCGGCAGTTGGATGACCTTCGGGTCCACGGTCGCGGCAAAACGGCCGCCCAGGCGGTAGATGGTCAAGATCCGTTTGACGTCGTTCTGTACCTTCGTGCGGGTGTAGATCACGCGCGGCCGCAGGCTCATCTCCGCGGTCAGGACCTCGTCGTCCAGTGCCTTGTTGCCCTCGAAGGCAATGCGGTTGATGACCGGGTTTTCGACCAGCGTGATGACGAGGGAGTCCTTCTCGCGCCGCATGGTGACGTCGGCGAACAGACCGGTGGCAAAAAGACTCTTCAGGGAGCGGTCGATGCGCTTCGCATCAAAACGGTCGCCTTCCCGGATAAGCAGGTACGAGCGCACCGTCTCGGGCTCGATCCGCTGGGCGCCCTCGACGACGATTTCGCGCACGAGATCCCCGGACTGCGCCGCTGCCGGCCAAGGCGCCAGCGACGATATCCCCACACACCAAGCAATCGCAAAGAAGCGAATCAAACGCCGCAAGTAACTCCCCCCCCGGGAAACTGCGGATCAGCTCATTGGTTGTTTAAAAAGAGGTGACCCAAATCCTTCCATGTCACGAAAATCATCAGCAGCAATACCAGAGTCAGCCCGAACCGCAAACTGTATTCCTGAACCCGCCGGCTCAACGGCCGGCGAAGGACCGCTTCCACCGCATAAAACGCCAGATGCCCCCCGTCCAGCATGGGGACGGGAAACAGGTTGATCAGGCCCAGGTTGAGGGAAAGCGCCGCCATGAAAAATACGCAGTCGGCCAGCCCGCCCTGGCAAATGTTCCCGGAAAGCTGGGCTATTCTGAGCGGGCCGCCGAGTTCGTCGGTCGTGCGCGAGCCGCCAATGATCTGGCCAAGGTAGGCAAGTATTTGCATGGTCATGTTTGCCGTCCGCTCGACCCCCATCCACGCGGCCGTCAGCGGCCCGACCCGTTCGTATTCGATCTGCTCGGGGTCCGGCGACACGCCAAGCCGGCCGATCTCGCGCGCCGCGTCGGTACCCTCCTCCGTGTACCGTTTCGGCGTTGCCGGCACGACCATCTCGGCGCCATCGCGCCGCACGGTCAACTCCAGACGAACACTCGGGTTGGCGCTGACAATCCGGCGCAGATCCTCGAACCAGGTTATGGCCTCGTCATTAATGCTGAGAATCCGGTCTCCCGGTTGCAGGCCGGCTTCGGCCGCCGCGCTTTCCGGCTGCACCGCGCCTACCGCCGCCAGGGGCGCCGGTTTGCCGACAAAGGCAAAGAGCCCGGCGAAAAGCACGATGGCCAACAGGAAGTTGGCGATCGGCCCGGCGGCCACGATGGCCGAACGCTGGCCAAGAGACTTGCTGTGGAAAGAGACGGCGCGCTCCTCCGGGGTCAAGGGACGTTCCTCTTCGGCATCGCCCGGCACGGCGTTCTCGCCGAACATTTTCACGTAGCCGCCCAGCGGTATGGCGCTGATTTTCCAGCGCGTTCCCAAACGGTCCGTCCAACCATAGATCTCCGGGCCGAACCCGATGGAGAACACCTCAACCCGCACGCGGTTGCGCCGGGCCACCCAGAAATGGCCCATTTCGTGGACAAAGACCAGGACCGTCAGAACGATCAAAAATATGACGACGTAATACCAAGTAAAATTCAGGAAGCTCATAATCCGTTGTCCAATTCGGGCCTGTTACACGACTCTAATGTCGGGCCGGGCCATCTGACATAAAACTTCTTGCGACCCGCCGCGCCCCGGCGTCGGCTTCTCCCACGTCATCCAGGTTTTCCAGTTTCCCGTTGGGCGCCGTTTCGAGGGTATGTTCCACGACGCGCACAATATCAAGGAATCCGATCCTTCCCGAAAGAAAACTCTGAACCGCCACTTCATTGGCCGCATTCAATATGGTGGGCGCGCCGCCGCCCGTTTGCAAGGCATGGCGGGCCACCGTCAGGGCGGGGAATCGGGCCGGATCGGGCGCTTCGAAGGTGAGGTCGCCGATCTCTTCGAGGGCCAGGCGGGTCGCCGGCGCCGCCATCCGCTCGGGCCAGCCAAGGGCGAAGGCGATGGGCGTGCGCATGTCGGGCGTACCCATCTGGGCCAATACCGAGCCATCCACGTAGGCCACCATGCTGTGGACGACCGATTGCGGATGGACCAGGATCTCGATCCGCTCCTCGGGCACCGGAAACAGGTGGTAGGCCTCGATCAGCTCCAGGCCCTTGTTCATCATGGTCGCCGAATCGACGGATATCTTGGCGCCCATGTCCCAATTGGGGTGGGCCACGGCCTGTTCCGGCGTCACACGGGCCATGTCGGCCAGGTCCATCCCGAGAAACGGGCCGCCGGACGCGGTCAGGATGATGCGATCCACCTTATCCGCGCGATCGAATTCGAAGACCTGGAAGATGGCGCTGTGCTCCGAATCCACCGGCAACAGCGTGGCGCCGTTGCCGCGAATTTCCGCCATCATCACGGCGCCGGCGGAAACCAGGCATTCCTTGTTGGCCAAGGCCACGATGGCGCCGCGGCGCACCGCCGCCAGGGTGGGTTCCAGGCCCGCGGCGCCGACGATGGCGGCCATTACCCATTCCGCCGGCCGGGCCGCCGCCTCGACCACGGCCGCCGGCCCGGCGGCGCACTCGATACCGGTGCCCGCCAGGGCGTCCTTCAGGTCCTTATAGCCCTTCGGGTCGGCCACCACCGCCAGCCGCGGGCGAAGGGCGCGCGCCTGCTCGGCCAGCAGCGCGACGCTGTTATTCGCCGTCAACGCCTGGACCGTGAAGGCGTCCGGGTGCCTTCGGATCAGGTCGATGGTGTTGCAGCCGACCGATCCGGTGGAGCCCAGGATGGTGACGCTCCTCGGGGCCGTCGCGGCTCGCGGGCTGATTTGGGGTGCGGTCATATCAGAACACTGCCATGTCCGAGCAAACCTATCAACGCTGTAACAACCGCCGCCGCCATCAGGCCGTCAACCCGGTCCAGGAGCCCGCCGTGGCCGGGAATGATGGTGCCGGCGTCCTTGACGCCGAAACGGCGCTTTATCCACGATTCCGCCAGGTCGCCGCCCTGCGCCACCGTGCCCATGACGGCGCCGAAGGCGGCCGGCGGGGCGACCCCGTTGTTGCCCAGCACCGCCGCGGTGGCGGCGCCCGCGGCCCCGGCGCAGGCGATCCCCCCCACCAGGCCGGCCCAGGTCTTCTTGGGGCTGATGGCGGGGACCAGTTTGGGGCCGCCGATCAGGCGCCCGAAGGCGTAGGCACCGCTGTCCGCCGCCCAGACCACGGCAAACAGCCAGAAAACGATATCGCGGCCGAGGGACGCATCGGCGCGCATCCACTCCAGGGCCACGCAGGGCACCCCGATGTAGAGAACACCGGCGGCCAGCCACAGGCGCCGGTCCGGCGCGCCGGTATCGTCCCCGGGCGCCGCGCCGCGAACCAGCGCCGCCGCCACGCCGAAGACGGCCGCGGACCCCAATAGCAGAATGGCCAGCGACACTTCGGGCCGCTCCAGGGCCGCCGCCGCGACGGCCATCAAAACCGCTCCGCCCAGGATCAGGCCCATCGCCCCGGGGGCGGGGCCGCCGCACAGCCGGCTCCACTCCCAGGCCAGGATCACGGCGCCGGCGGCGACCAGCACGTCGAAAAACGGCGGCCCGTAAAAAACGGCGCCCAGCACCGGGGGCGCCAACACCAGGGCGGACAACACGCGGACAGGGAACCTAGCCACCGCTGGTGCCGAAACGCCGTTCACGGAGATGGTATTGCCGGATGGCGCCCTCGAAGTCCTCCCTTGAGAAGTCGGGCCAAAGGGTATCGACGAAAATGAATTCCGCATACGCCAGCTGCCAAAGCAGGAAGTTGCTGATCCGTTTCTCGCCGCTGGTACGAATCAGGAGATCCGGGTCGGGAATGTCGGCCGTGAAAAGGTGGCGGGCAAACTCGACTTCGTCGATATCGTCGGCCCCGAGGGCGCCCGCGGCCACTTCCCGCGCAAGGTGACGCGCGGCCAGGGTGATCTCGCTGCGCCCGCCATAGCTTAGGGCGATGGTCAGGGTCAGGGTGCGGTTGGCGGCGGTCTGCGTTTCGGCCTGCTCGATCAGGGCGACGATGTCGGGCGCCAGGCGTTCGCGCTCCCCGATGGCCCTGAAACGCACGCCGTTTTTGTTGAGAAAGGTGATCTCGGTCTTGAGGTAATAGCGCAAAAGCCCCATGAGGTCGTTGATCTCGTCCATGGGGCGCTTCCAGTTCTCGGACGAAAAGCCGTAGAGCGTCAGATACGCCACCCCCGCGTGGGCGGCGCTTTTGACGGCGGTCTTCACGGCCTGCGCGCCCCGTCTGTGCCCGGCGCTCCTGGGCAGGCTGCGGGTGCGCGCCCAGCGCCCGTTGCCGTCCATGATGATGGCCACGTGAACCGGCGGCGGCGGCGCCGCGTCGGTTTGCAGGGGAATCGCCTTCATTGGCTCATACCTGCATGATTTCCTGTTCTTTGTTGGCCAGGATGTCGTCGATCTTTTTCACATACGCATCGGTCAGGTCCTGGATCTCCTTGGCGTGATCGTGCTGCTGGTCCTGGGAAATCTTGCCCGCCTTTTGGGCGTGCTTGAGGTCATCCATGCCGTGACGGCGCACGTTGCGGACCGCGATGCGCGCCTCTTCGGCGTACTTGCCGGCGATTTTCGCCAACTCCACGCGCCGTTCCTCGGTCAGCGAGGGGATGGGTACGCGCACCAGTTGCCCGTCCAGGGAGGGATTGAGGCCCAGTCCCGATTCCCGGATGGCCTTTTCCACCGACTTGACCAGGTTTTTGTCCCAAACCTGCACGGTCAGCATGCGCGGCTCGGGCACGCCGATCGTGCCCACCTGGCTGATCGGCATCTCGGTTCCATAGGCATCCACCATGAGCGGCTCCAGAAGACTGGTCGCCGCCCGTCCTGTGCGCAGGCCGGCGAACTCCGTATGCAACACCTCCACGGCCCCTTCCATGCGCCGCGTGATGTCCTTCTTCCTGGCCTCGATGTCGGTTATATCCACGTTCCGATCCTAGTGTGGTGGAACAGAATTTCGCGGCGTATGGGACGGCCATACAGGTTTCAC
>JBHHXI010000027.1:0-26015 GCA_046756945.1 Rhodospirillales bacterium | reverse complement strand
GCGGCGTCTCGAAGGATAGGACGGCACATGGGTGGTTTTTCAGCAGCCTGCTAGCGCAGGTACTTCTTTTCGTTCGCCTTCATTTCGGGCACGCCCTGAAGCTCGAAGATGCGGGTCACCGGAACGATGGTTCCGTGCACGTTGTGGATGCCGCCGTCCTTGCGGATCCGGCCGAACACCTGCTCCAGCGCCGTGACCACGGCGCGGATGGCGTGATTGCCGTAGATGACCATCTTCACCTTTTCGAGTGCGACGATGTCGGCCTCGGTAAGCTGCGGGTACGCCGTGGGCACGATGACGATCGGGGTCTCGCGCGCCCAGGCGCCGATGAATTTCACGATCTCGTCCGGGGTCTCCGACTTCGAATGGATGAGCACCGCATCGGCGCCGGCGTCGGCGTACCGTTCGGCGCGCCCTCTGGCTTCCGCCTGGCCCAGCCCGGCGATCAGCGCCTCGGTGCGGGCGATGATCATGAAGTCGGGGTCCCGGCGGGTGGCGACGGCGGCCGCGATCTTGCCTTCGAACTCCCCGATCGCCAACAGCTCCTGACGGCCGCCGGCCAGCAGGCTGGTATCCTTGGGAAATACCTTGTCCTCGATCACCATCGCCGCCATGCCCGCGTCTTCGTATTTGCGCAGCGTATGCATGACGTTGATGGCATTCCCGTAGCCGGTGTCCACGTCGGCGACGACGGGAATGTCCACGGCGTCGTTCATGGCGCGGGCCATCTCCAGGTGCTCGGTCATGGAGATCAGGCTGGCATCGGGAACGCCGTAGGCGGCCGAGAGCTCGAAGCCGCTGGCCCAGATGCCGTCGAACCCGGCCTCCTCGGCAAGCCGGGCGCAGAGCGGATTGTGGGCGCCGATGATGTGCGTAAGCGGCTTTTCCCGGATTTTCTCCCTGAGCCGCGTCGCCTTGGACATGCGCGTTTTCCTTTCCCGCCGTCGGCAAGGCCATCATAGCCGGTGGCCGCTGCGAAATCGACGGTTCCCCGCCGGACATGGGGCACCGGGCGCGCCACCAGGCCCGCCTGGGAACTCCAAACTTTTTGAATTTCCAAATCCTGGTCTCAGACTCAAAGCTCGGCCGGTCGGTCCCCCTGGACGGAGGACCACAGGGTCCCGGCAGAGTACGAAATGGATGGGGCGGGGCGTTGCCATGAAGGCATGTGAAACCTGTCAGCGTGTTTCGATCGGTGTGCCGTTTCAGAACGTATCCGATCTGCGGGCATACTTCGGGCTGTTTTTCGTTTACGTGCCGATCGTATTCCTGCCGGCTGTCATCGTCACCGCTCTGATGGTCTACGTCCACCTGCGGATGATGGGCGCGAGGGACATCAAGCCCCTGAAGGACTTCCTTCCGGACTGGAAAAGCCATCGTTATCGCTACAAGTCACAGATCGTCTACCGAGGCGGCAACAAGTTGGCAATTTGGATAAGGGCGAGGCTGTTCTGGATCTTCAATTGCACGCTTTATTGCCCTTTGAGCGTCGGTTTGCTGGAGTGGACGGCGTACTTGGTCAAGCTTGTGGAGAACTGGTGGTGCCCCTTCGCGCACGGCACGAAACAGACGTATGGCGATGCGTCCATCGACTATTCGTATTGGCACACCCCGGAGACGGCACAGGACCTTCACCCGGACGACAGAAATAACCCGCTATGGAACCAGGATGCCGCCCTCACCGCCGGTGAGCCGCACGAAGCGCTCAGGCCGCTCGAGTGGCCGGAACGGGACAACCGGCGAGCAACCCGGGGGGGCTGAGGCCAGCGATAATATTCCTTAAGCACAGATTGTCCTGCAGATCCAGCTGGCCAAACGCCAGGACGCCGTGCCGCTGACCCGGGACTACATCACCGAGTCGGAGCGCGCCCTGGGCGAAACCGCGCCAAAAAGAGTCCGATCAAGAGGGAGACCGCAATGCACCGTCCCAAACCGGCGTTGCACGCGCCATTGAGCGCATCTTGTGCCACGTTTCCCGGTAACCATGGGAGTGCGCCGCCTTGGAGGCCGGGAAGGTCAGTATCGACGGCGTTTCGGTCCTCGCGCCGCCCTATTTGATTTTTTCCAGGAGTTCCGTGAACTCGGGCGTGCCGGCGCGGCCAAGCCACTCGAAGACCACCATCTCGGTGGTGACGATGCCGGCACCGGCGGCGCCCAGCCTGTCCAGGCACGCTTTCTCGCTCTCCAGCGTCCTCGATGACGTGGCGTCGGTGACGACGAAGATCTCGAAGCCCTCCTCCATCAGATTGACGCCGGTCTGCATAACGCAGATATGGGCCTCCATGCCGACGATGACCGCCTGGCGGCGGTCCAAAGCCTTGAACTCGGCGGCGAAGGACGGCTCGTTCATGCAGGAAAAGTGCATTTTCTCGAGCACCTTGCCGTCCTTGGCCAGGTCCTGGAGCTCCGGCACGATATGGCCGAGCCCCTTGGGGTACTGCTCGGTGAGCAGCATCGGGATTCCGAGCCTGGACGCCGCCGTCATCAGGGTCCGGGTATTGCGGATCACCCGCGCCGGAGCCTGCATGGCGGGCACCAGCCGTTCCTGGACGTCGATCACGATCAGGCACGATTGATCGGCCTTGATCAGCATGGGGCTGCTCCTTCCGGGGACCAAGCCATCAACAGGCCCGCCTCATTCCGGCACTCCCGCTTTGCGAAGCATCTCGATGTTACGCCGCAGGTCACGCTTATCCCTGAATGGCACATAGGACGCGAACGCCCTCAACGTGAAGCGTTGGTTGTTCCGGAGACCTTCCGATCCCGCCGCTGACCCAACTCTATTTTAAGAGAACACGACCTAACCGCCGAGGAAAAGGCGGCCCACTTCCGGGTTTTCCAGGAGCTCGTCTCCCGGCCCGGCGATGGCGATCTCGCCGGAAACCAGAACGTACCCGATATCGGCGAATTCCAGACCCTTCTTGGCGTTCTGCTCGACCATGATGATGGTCTTGCCTTCGACGTTCTGCAGTTCATCGAGGATTTCGAACACCATGTCGATGAACCGGGGCTCGAGGCCGATGGACGGCTCGTCGACGAGGAGGATTTCCGGTTCCATGACCAGGGCGCGCGAGATTTCCAGCAGGCGGCGCTCGCCGCCCGAGAGCACGCCGGCGGTGTGGGTGCGGCGCTCGGCCAGACGGGGGTATTTCTCGAAAATCTTCTCCGCCGCCTCCTTGGCCTGGGCCGGCTCTTCCATCAGGTAGCCGCCCATCCACAGGTTTTCCTCCACGGTCATGGCCGAAAAGACGGACTTGTCCTGAAGGATATACGCGATACCCACGTTCTTCAGTTTCTCGCTGGCGGACATGGCGGTGATGTCGCGCCCGTCGTCGCCGTCGCCGACCACGATGCTGCCGCTGAAGATGTTGGTGAAACCGAAGATCGAGTGCAGCACCGTCGACTTGCCGGCGCCGTTGGGCCCGATCAGGCACAGTGACTGTTTCTTCGATACCTGCAGGTTGAAGTCGTGCAGGATTTCCATCTTGCCGTACCCGGCGCGCAGGTTCTCGATCTTCACATAGGGCGCATTCCGGGCCAGCTTGGCCACCTGTTCCACGGTGGTGCCTTCGGCCATCCGTTGGGCCTGACGGGTGACCTCCTCGACGGAGATGACGGCATCGTGCTTCCCGCCTATGTGCCCGCGGGCTTTATTGGCATGGTTCGTGCCGCCGGTTGCTGGCATCAGTCGGAATCCAGGTAATAGTGGGCGCCCAGATAGGCGTTGATCACGCGCTGGTCGTTCTGGATCTTCTCCGGCGGGCCATGGGCGAGCAGCCGGCCGTTGGCAAGACAGTAAATATTGTCGGCCAGGCCCATGATCACCGGCATGTTGTGCTCGATGACGAACAAGGTAATGCCGAGCTCGGTCGTGGCCCGTCGCAGACGGTCGATCAGGCCGTTGATCAGGGTGGGGTTGATCCCCGCGGTAGGCTCGTCGAGCAGCAACACCCTGGGCTCGTTCATCAGCGCCATGGCGAATTCCAGGAGCTTCTGCTGACCGAACGAGAGATCGCCGGAGATGAGAAACCGCTTCTCGTAGAGGCCGACGAACTCGAGAAGCGCCTCCGCCCGCTCGGTCACGTCCGGCGTATACCGGGAGAACATGCTCCGGTATGTCTCGTTGCGGTGCGGGATCGAGACAAGCATGTTGTCCACGCAGTTCATCTTCGAATAGATGCGTGTCTGCTGGAAGGTGCGCAGCAGGCCAAGGCGGGCAATCTGCGGCACCCGCATATCGGAAATCTCGTGGCCCTCGAACTTGATGGATCCCGCGTCGATGGGGTGATAGCCGACGATGGAATTGAACAGGGTCGTCTTGCCCGAGCCGTTGGGGCCGATCAGCCCGGTGATGCGCCCCTCGGGAACCTCGAGGGTGATTTCGTTGTTGGCGATGACGCCGCCGAAGGCCTTGGAGACGCCCTCGCATTCGATCATGGCGCTCATTGGGCGGGCTCCGTTTGCCGCCGCAGCCGCTGGGATCGAACCTCGTCCAGGTCCGGGTCCGTTTCCGCCAGGGCACGGTCATCGACCACGATGCCGAACTTTTCGGGCCACTTTTCCTGCACCCAGCCCATGATCCCCTGCTGGAAAAAGACGACGATGATGATGATCAGCGCCCCCAGCGCCACCCACTGCCAGCCGAGCATATAGGTCCACGTCATTTCCTTGAAGGCGTGGAAGAGCGTCGCTCCGACGACCGGGCCCCAAAGGGTGCCTTTGCCGCCCAGGAGGCACATGACCACCATGAAGATGCCGAAGGTCACCGTCGGGAATGCCACCTCGAGGGGCTCGATGAAGCCGATCATGTTGCCGAAAAGGGCGCCGGACATGCCCAGGAAGAACGCCGAGATGGCCCAGGCGATGGTCTTGTAGCGCTTGGTGTGGATGCCCATTCCCTCGGCCTTCTCCTCGTCGTCCCGGATGGCGTTGATGGCCAGCCCGAAACGGCCAGCGTATAACCGTTTCACCATGATCACGGTGGTAATCGCCAGGATGAAGCAAAGGATATAAAATAACAGGCTCCGTTCGTCCGGCTCGCCGGGATAGACCGGCAGCGCGATCCCGCCGCCGCCGCCGATGTATTCCCATGCGCCGGCGAGCTCCCCCGCCGACAGCGCCACGCCAAGGGTGCCGATGGCGAAGTACGGGCCGCGAAGCCCGAACACGATCCAGCCGAAGACGACGGCGAAAACCATCGTCGCCAGCCCCGCCGCGACCACCCCCAGGGCCAGGCCGGTGAAATACTGGTCGGCGGTGAATTCGACCTTCACCGCGCCGTAGGAGGCGGTGTACTGGGCGACGTCGTAGTAAAGCCCGATCTGGACCACGGCGCAGACGTACATCCCGGCGCCGAAGAAAAAGATGTTGCCCAGCGAGTTGTACCCCATCTGCCCGCCCAGCATGTCCCAGGTGACGGCGAACAGGACCATCACCCAAAGCACGGTGAACTGGAACGTATACGATGGAAACAGGAACGGCGCCGCGATCCCGGCGACAAGAATTCCGCCGTAAAGCAGCACTTGCCGCTTGTCGATCGTCATTCCACCACCTGCCGGTGCCGGCTCTGTTGGACCTGGCGCCACACCAGGACAAGGACGAGCAGTCCGACCACGGTGAACTGCTGCAGTTCCGCGCCCATGACGAAGCCTCCGTACTGCTCGGCGGCGCCAAGCCCGAGACCGGCGATGATGACGCCCGGCAGGTTGCCCAGGCCGGCCGCGGTGACAATAACGAAGGCCCGGATCGAGTACGTCATCCCGAAGAACGGCTGGATCACCCAGATCATCGAAATCAGCACGCCGGCGGCGCCGCAGATGGCGGCGTTGAGGGCAAACGTGAAGGCATAGACGCGCTCGGTATCGATGCCCATGACCCGCGCCGCCCGGGCATCCTGGGCCGTCGCCCGGATGGCCTGGCCCATGCGGCTGTACCTCATGAAGGTGATCACAAGGGTCGCCAGAGAGGCCGCCAGGAGCAGCGAGACCACCCTGATATCCGCCACCGTGACCAGGCCGTCCAGGATCGAGCGGATGGCGAATCCCGATTTGACCGCCTGCACTTCCGGGCCGAATGCCAGGTTCAACAACTGTTGTATGACAAGGGCCATCCCGAAGGTGGCAAGCAGCGACGTAAACATGTCCTTGTCGACGACCCGGCTGATGATCAGCCGGTAGACCACCCAGCCGAACCCGAACATGATGACGGCCGCCACGGGCAGCCCGAGAATCGGGTGAATGCCCAATTTCGACAATACGTAGGCGATATACCCGCCCATGATGACGAAATCGCCCTGGGCCAGGTTCTTGACGTTCATCACCCCCCACACCATGGCCAGGCCGTACGCCGCCAGGGCGAAGATGGCGCCGATGAAAAGCCCGTCCAATAAGAGCTGTACGTTCAACGCCGGCGCGATGCCGAGCAGGGTGATGTTGTTGAACATCCTTCGGATATCCTTCGTGCCTGGCCGAAATGCCGCCGCCCCCGCCCGAGGGCGGGGGCGGACGGACCAGATGTTAGCGGTTCAAGCGCCTTACATTCCAGGCACTTTGCGCGGCCAGTTCACCTTGTGAGAAGCCCACTTCGGTGGCGCCACCACATTCAGCTTGCCGTTCTGGATCTGGCGCAGAACCATCGGCTTGGCGATATTGTTGCCCGCTTTCGAGAATTTGATGGTGCCGTAAAAGGTCTTCATATTGGTTTCGGAGAGGGCCTGGCGAAGCTTTTCGGTGTCGAATGAATTCGCCCTCTCGAAGGCATCCTTCCATACCAGCACGGCCGCCGAAGCCTGGGCCGCCTGATAGGGCACGTTCTTGTAGCCGCTGTAGGTTGCCTTGAAGAGCTTGTCGTACTCGCCCGCCGTGCCGAAAGCCTTGCCCTTGTAGGTCAGCGTTTCCGCCCATTGGGTCGGGCACAGGAAGTCGTTCGTCGCGGCGCCGAACTTCTTGATGACCTTCGCCGCCTCGCAGTGGGTCAGGGCGATCATGGGTACGTCGATCTTCATATCCTTGATCTGACGCGCCGCCGTCGCCGCGCCCTTGGAGTGACCCGAAATCACCAGGAGGTCGGGTTTCAGCGCCTTGACCTTGGTCAGGGTCGCCGACATGTCGGCGAGGTCGCGCGGCAGTTTGTCGTCGATGACGATCTCCATGCCGAACTTTTTGACGTCGTCGACGACACCGGCCCTGACGTCGAGCGAGAACGGATCGTTCTCGAACGCCATTGCCACCCGCACATCGGACGGCTTCTTGCCGGCCTTCTTGGCCATATCGGCGGCCAGGGCGATGGAACTGGCCAGGTACTGCTCGGACGTGGACAGCACCGCGAAGATGTACTTGTAGCCCTGGGTAAACAGGGACCGCGACGCGCCCTCCGATTCGACCATGGGAATCTTGTACTTTTCGGTCACCGGGGCGATGGCCTTGGTGGTCGCGGAACTGTACGGGCCAAGGATGTATTTGATCCCGTCCTGCTTGATCAGCCGTTCGGCCAGCTGGGCCGTGCGCAACGGCGTCGACTCGTCGTCGTAGTACTTGACCTTCAGCTTGTATTTCTTGCCGCCGACCGTGACGCCGCCCATCTCGTTGACGCGCTTGACGCCGAGGTTGTAGCCGTTGGATGCATGGATGCCGTTGGTTGAGTACTTGCCGGTGAACGAGATGGCGGAACCGATGATGATGGTGTCGCCTTCGACCTTGGCGCTCGCCGGACCGGCGGCGACAAGACCCGCCGCGGCCACCCCGAACGCCAACGCGGTCAGGAACTTATAGTGTTTTGACATAGGGTTCTCCTCCCAAACCATTTTATCCGTTCAACGCAGGTCCCAGCGCCCGAGCTTGCCGAACTGCCGCGCACCTGGCCGCTGACGATACGTTGACGCGATTGTATCGGAGTATGGGCAAACCGCAACATCAATCCATCAAAGCGGAAATCAACGCTTTGTGAGCCGGGCCTCGGGTTAGGCCTCGATTGATGGCAGGCAGGGCCTTTGCGGAATCAACGACGCGTTAAGGGCCGTTATATGCCGCCACGGGGCCTGGTCCCGGGCACCCAGGCCCTGACGGCTACCGGCCGGCCCGTCTGCGAGCGCAGGACCTTCGGCTTCAAAACCTGGTCCAGCGCCGGCGCATCCTGCGCCCCGGCGAACGAACGCCGCATGGAGTCGTGGCCGATTTCGGCGCGCAGGCCTCTCCTCAATGCCTGCCGGTAGGCCGCGGTCTCATTGGTTATCCGTGTCAGGCGCTCGGTCGAATGGTGGCCAAAGCGTTGCCAGATACTGCGCAGGAACGATTCCACCTCCTCCGGCACGATCAGGTCCACGTCCACGTCGGGCCGCCCCTTGGCAAAAGCCTTGTAAATGGTGGGCTCGATGGGACCGAATTCCTCGGCGACGAAGACGGCCGGCATCAGCCGGCGCCCGGAATAGGCCACCGCGTAGTAGGCCTGGGCCAAGAACATCAGGCGATGGAGCTTCTGGGGTTGCAGGTATTCGTTCTCGTTCAGCCCCATGTCGGCGAACCAGAAGGCCACGTCGAAGGCGGATTCCACTGCAGCCGGCATGTTTCCTCCAAGTCCTCGCTGCCCGCGGGTTCGCATCACCCGCATGGGCAGCCTTGCCTGTAAGCGCCGGCGAATATAGGGTGACAAGGAAAACAAAGAGTTAACACGGGACCCGCGGCCATGGAGACAATGGACGGGATTCGGACCTCCATTTCCCGTGGGGCGGTGCGGCGCCAGCCATGGCCGACGAATTCTCTGAACAACGGAACCAGACAGGGGCGCCCGGCCCCGATCACCCGCCCGCGCAGGCCGGCGGCCGGGCCACGGGTTTGAGCCCGGCGGTCTGGGCCACGGGTTTGATCCTGATCGCCGTCGTTTTGCTGGGGGTTTTCGGCGCCTGAGTCGCCCATCCATCCCGGTGTGCGGCCGTTCCCGCGGCATCGCCCGGGGAGGAAGGCGCAGTCCCCGTCAAAGGGCCACCTAGCAGGCTGCTGAAAAACCACCCATGTGCCGTCCTATCCTTCGAGACGCCGCCCTTTGGGCGGCTCCTCAGGATGAGGATTCTCATATAATCAAACACTTACCCCTCATGCTGAGGAGGCGCGGAGCGCCGTCTCGAAGCATAAGGCACCAGCAACGCCCTTTTTCAGCAGCCTGCTAGAGGGCTAATTTGAAGGACCCGCCGCGGGCGGGTGCGGCGCCGCTGACGACCTTTGTGTTGGACTCGTAGGTGTCGATGGCCCGGGAGCGCAATCCGGCGGAGGCGTGGGATTGGGCGCCCCTGGCCGGCCCGCCCGGGCCCTTGGCCGGGGCGGAGACATCGAACATGGCGGCAAAGGCCCGGGTCATGGTGGTGAAGACCAGGGGTGCCTCCGGGCCGCCGGCCTTGTCTTCGTCGCCGGGCGGGGCGTGGTCGTCGTCACCGAACGCGGCGTCATCGAAGGAGACGCCGGCCCGCGGGCTGATCCCCTCCACCGCCGGGCGATCCGTGGAGGTCACGCCGCGCGCCCCGGGGACCATGCGGCCACCGGCCACGCCGGCCGCCGGAGGTGCCGAACCGATTTTTCCGATCTGCGCCATATCCGTCCCGTACACAAACAAATAGACGGCGCCCGGTTGTCACCGGCGCCGTCTCCACCCCTGATACCGAACGTCACACCGTTCGAAAATTTTCTTTTAATTTAAGGTAGTATATCGGAAAATTAATCCGAAATCACGTGCTCAATGGGCAATCCGTTAGGAATCTCGGCCTATACTCATGGCTTATTCCGGCCCGCCGGCCACCCGCCGCCGCACGAACTCGATCACCACGTCGGCGCCGCCGAAATCGAAAAGGTCCTCGTGATTGCCGCCCTCCAACCATCGGCTTTCCTTGGGCTCCACGGCGGCCTTGAACAGCATGCGGCCGAATTTCATGGGGATCGTGCGGTCCCTGTCGCCGTGGATAATGAGGAGCGGGGTGTTGATTCCGGCGATCTTGGCCGCCGAATCGAAGTGGTCCTTGATCAGCCAGCGGGCCGGCACATACGGGTAGTGATGGGCGGCCACGTCGTCCATCGACGTCAATGGCGCTTCCAGGACCAGGGCCCCGACCGGATTTTCGGATGCCATTTCGCTGGCCATCTGCACGGCGACACCGGTGCCGAGGGATTCGCCGTACAGCACCGTCTGCTCCGGTGCCACGCCCTGGACTTCAAGGAAATCCAGGGCGGCGCGGCCGTCCGCGTACAGGCCCTCTTCGGTGGGGCTGCCCCGGTTGCCGCCGTACCCGCGATAGCTCACCAGCAGCATCCCGAAGCCGGCATCCAGAAACGCCCGGGCCTTGAAACCGCGGGCCCCGATGTTCCCGGCATTGCCGTGGAAGTAGACCACCACCGGCTGCCCCTCCACCGCCCGGTACCAGCCAAGGAGTTTCAGTCCGTCTTCGGTCTCCAGCGTTACGGGCTGCATTTCGGGCACGCCGCTGTGCACGGGCGACGGCACCGAGGCGTCGGGAAAATACATGATGTTGCGCTGGAAGACGTAAAGGGCGGCCACCAAAACCACGTAGACGATCGCCGTAACGGTGATGAAATTGGTCATGGATCGTTCGCCGGGGCCCGCCGCGGAGCGCTTACATCATACCGATAGTATTGAACATGGGTATTCCGATCCCATGGGCCCTGGCCAGGGCCGGCAACCGTCCGTTCACGCCCGCCCGCGGCCTGGGCTGAATGTCGATTCAGCCTACGGTTTCACGCAGTCGAAATGGGCGGCGACCGGGGTCAGAAGCGGGCAGGTCTGGTAGTTCTGTTCGGTGAACCTGGCCGTTTTCTCGAACTGGGCGCATTCCGTTTGCGCCATGTCGCGGATTTCCTCGGGCGTCGTCCCCCGCGTGCCGTAACAGATGGTTACCGATGTAATGTCGGTCGGCTCCTTGCCGAAGTTCGGCAACGACCTGTCGAATTCGCCCGCCTTGTACACATAGGGGGCCGTCGCCCCGGCGCAGCCCGCAAGGACGGCGAAAGGCAGGCAGACACGCGCCACCAGCCGGACAAAGCGAAACGATCCCATAAGGACTCTATAGCCCGTTTCGTCGGCGCGAACAATTGGCGCGCCCGGCGCGGCCGGCGGGCAACGGCTCGGCCCACCCCCGCGCACCGCAGGTGTCCCACCCCCGCGCACCGGAGGTGCGACGCCGCGCCGGGCCGCGAATGTTGTTCATCTGTAACCTTGGAAATTTCCAATAACTAATTGATAAAACGAAATTTAACATGGAAGACCCTTTTCGCCGTTCGGGCCCGGCGGAGCGGGCCGGGATGGGCCGCTTCCGGCGACTAATCCTCCAGGGACACCAGGGCCGCGTTGCCGCCGGCGGCCGTCGTATTCACCGACAGCGTCCGTTCGGTGGCGAAACGGTGCAGATAGCGGGGCCCTCCGGCCTTGGGCCCGGTGCCCGACAGTCCCTCGCCGCCGAAGGGCTGCACCCCGACCACGGCGCCGATCATGTTGCGGTTGACATAGGTGTTGCCGACGCGCAGGCGTTCGTGGATGCGCCGGACCGTGCTGTCGACGCGGCTGTGAATGCCCAGCGTGAGGCCGTAGCCGGTGCCGTTGACGGCCTCGATGACCTCGTCCAGGCGGTCGGCGGCGTAGGTGACCACATGAAGGATGGGCCCGAAGACCTCGCCCTCCAGTTGGTCCAGGCGGTCGATCCGATAGATGCAGGGGGCGAAAAAGGTGCCGTGGGCGCAGGCCCCGGGCATAGGCGTCCGGCACAGCAGGCGGCCGTCGCGGTCCATGCGCCGCCCGTGGGCCTCCAGCATGGCCAGGGCGTCGGGGTCGATCACCGGCCCCGCGTCCGTCGACAGCAGCGCCGGGTCGCCCACCGCCAGCTCGGCGGTCGCGCCGACCAGCATATCGACGATGCGCCCGGCGATGTCGTCCTGCAGGAACACCACGCGCAACGCCGAGCACCGCTGGCCGGTGCCCTGGAAGGCCGAGGTCAGGGCGTCCGCCACCACCTGCTCGGGCAGGGCCGTGGAATCGACGATCATCACGTTCTGGCCGCCGGTCTCGGCGACCAGCGGGACGATGGGGCCGGGACGGGCGGCCAGGGCCTGGTTGATCTGCCGCGCGGTGTCCACCGAGCCGGTGAAGGCGACGCCCGACACCCGGGGATCGGCGACCAGGGGCGCGCCCACCGCCGGCCCGTCGCCGGGCAGGAGATGCAGCGCCTCGCCGGGCACGCCGGCCCGGTGCAGAATGTCGACCGCGCGGGCGGCGATCAACGGGGTCTGCTCGGCCGGCTTGGCGACCACGGCGTTGCCCGCCGCCAGCGCCGCGCTCACCTGGCCCATGAAGATGGCGAGCGGGAAGTTCCACGGGCTGATGCAGGCGAACACGCCGCGCCCGTGCAGGGCCAGTTCGTTGCTTTCGCCGGTCGGCCCGGCCAGGGAATCGGCTCCCGCGAAGTCGGCGCGGGCCCTGAGGGCGTAATAGCGGCAAAAGTCGACGGCCTCGCGCACCTCGGCCAGGGCGTCGGCGATGGTCTTGCCGGCCTCGCGCACGCACATCGCCATCAACTCCGCCATGTCGTCCTCGAGCAGGCCGGCGGCGCGTTCCAGACAGGCCGCCCTGTCGCCGGCCGGCGTCGCGTCCCAGCCGGCAGCGGCCCCGGCCGCCTGCGCCACGGCCCGGTCGATGTCTTGCCCTTGCGCCTCGGCCACCGTGCCCACCTGGCGGCGGCGGTCGGCGGGATCGAGAACGGCGCGCTCGCCTGCGCCGCCGGTGGCCGCGCCGCCCACCACCGGGGCCGCCCGCCAGGGGACCGGCGCCGCCGCCATGGCCCGCGCCAGGGGCCTGAGGGACGCCGGGTCGCTCAGGTCCAGGCCCCTGGAATTGCGGCGTTCCGTTCCGTAGAGCGACGCCGGCGGGGGAATGCGTGGATGGGGCTTGCTGGGCAGCGCCGCCGCCTTGGCCAGCGGGTCGGCGATGACGTCGTCGACAGGCGCCGTCCGGTCCACGATGCGGTTGACGAACGAGGTGTTGGCGCCGTTCTCCAGCAACCGGCGCGCCAGGTAGGCGAGCAGGTCCTCGTGGGTGCCGACCGGCGCATAGACCCGGCACCGGGCGCCCAGGCCGCCCTTTTCCACCACCTGTTGGTACAGGGCCTCGCCCATGCCGTGGAGGCGCTGGAACTCGAAGTCCCGAAAGTCGCCGGCCAGCTCCAGCACCGCCGCCAGGGTGTGGGCGTTATGGGTGGCGAACAGGGGAAAGAAGACATCCCTGCAGGCCAGGATCTTGCGGGCGCAGGCAAGGTAGGAAACGTCGGTGGAGACCTTGCGGGTGAATACCGGATAGCCGTCCAGCCCGTGTTCCTGGGCGCGCTTGATCTCGGTGTCCCAGTAGGCGCCCTTGACCAGGCGCACCATCAGCCGCCGCCGGTGGCGCCGGGCCAGGGCAGAGAGCCAGTCGAGAACGAAATACGCCCGTTTCTGATAGGCCTGAACCGCCACGCCGAACCCGTCCCAGCCGGTCGCGGCGACATCGGCGAAAACCGCCTCGATCACGTCCAGCGACAGGTCCAGGCGGTCCGCTTCCTCGGCGTCCACGCAAAGCCCGATGTCCGCCTCCTGCGCCTGCCGGGCCAGCCGTGCGAGCCGGGGCACGAGCTCGCCCATGACCCGTTCGCGCTGGGCAAACTCATAGCGCGGATGGAGGGCCGAGAGCTTGACCGACACCCCCGGCCCCTCGACGACGCCGCGGCCGGCGCTTTCCGCTCCGACGGCCGCGATGGCCTGGGAATAGGCCTCCATGTAGCGCTCGGCGTCGGCCGCGGTGCGCGCCGCCTCGCCCAGCATGTCGTAGGAATACCGGTAGCCGCGGGCCTCGGGTCCGCCGGCCCGTTCAAGGGCTTCTTCGATGGTGCGCCCCATGACGAACTGGCGCCCGAGGATACGCATGGCCTGGGTCATGGCCTGGCGGATCAGCGGCTCGCCGCTTTTGGCCACCAGACGGCGCAGGAACGAGCCGACGTCGCCGAACGCGCCTTCATCCATCCTGACCACCCGGCCGGTGAGCATCAGCGCCCAGGTGGAGGCATTGACGAGCAGGGAGTCGCTGGCGCCCAGGTGCCCTTCCCAGTCGGCGTCGACGATCTTGTCGCGGATCAGGCGGTTGGCGGTTTCGGCGTCGGGGATGCGCAACAGCGCCTCCGCCAGGCACATGAGCACCACGCCTTCGCTGTTGGACAGCCCGTATTCGCCGAGGAAATCATCCAGTCCGGCGAATCCGGTCCTGCGGCGGCGCATCTCCTCGACCAGGCCGCGGGCGGTGTCGGCGACCCGCTGGAGGGCCGCCGCGTCCATGGCGGCGTCGCCGAGGAGCGCCTCGACACGGGCCGCCTCGTCGGCCCGGTGGGCCGCCTCGATGGCGCCGCGCAAGGGGTCCGGATCGGGAAATTCCCCGACGAATGGCATGGCACACCTCTTCCGGGGCATTCGGGACGCCTGCGCCGGCCGGCCCTGCCCCGCCGGCGGTGCATGGGGCCGGCTTTTTACGGTCTACACACCAAAAATCTAAACGTTCGTCTATAGGGCTATACGTTTGGAACGCCCAAACTATACGCCAGTACAATGGTTACGGACCCGCCGGTATGGCATTCTTGCGTCCGTACCCGCCCCTGGTTCACGTACGCTCCCTATCCCATTCGAGACCAGACGGGTACCGTTCCTCCCTTTGCAACTGGCCGGGCCCGCTGTGGCCCGGCTTTTCTTTTGCCTCGGGGCCGGGCCTACCCTCCGCCGGAGGCGGCGAGCGCCTCCATCATGAGGTCGCAGATCTCGCGCACGGCGCCGGCGCCGCCGCCGTTCCCGGTGACGAAGACGGCGGCTTCGCGCACCTCCGGCACGGCGTCGGCGACAGACAGCGGACAGCCGACGGCCCTGAGCAGCGGCAGATCGTTAAGATCGTCGCCCACATGGGCGACGTCGGCGAGGCCGATCCCGAGGTCCCGGCACAGGCCCGAGATCACCGCCAACTTGTCCTCGACGCCGATGAAGACATGCTGCACGCCAAGGATCTCGCCCCGGTGGCGGATGGACTGCGCCGCGCTGGCGGAGACGATGGCGAGTTCGATCCCGGCGGCGAGGGCGCGCTTCATGCCGACCCCGTCCCTGACGTTGAACCTGCGGCTCTGGCGGCCGTCGTCGGTGAAGTACAGGCCGCCGTCGGTCAGCACGCCGTCCACATCCACCGACAGCAGCTTCACGGCGCCCAGCCGCTCGACCAGATCGGGGCGCGAGAGCGCCGCCCTTTGGTTCATCCTTCGTCTCCCCCGCCGGTCCTCACAGGCGCCGCCCTTCCCGCACCAGGGCCTCGAATTCGGTCGCCGGCAGGGCCGGGCTGAAATAGGACCCCTGGATCTCGTCACACCAATGCTGGCGCAGGAAGGCCAGTTGGGCTTCGCCTTCCACCCCTTCGGCGGTCACCTTCAGGTCCAGGCTTTGGCCGATGGCGATGACGGCCGCGGCGAGCATGGAGGCGCCCCGGCCGCCGCCGATGTCGGAGACGAACGAACGGTCGATCTTGATCGCGTCCAGGGGAAAATTCCGCAGGTAATTCAAGGACGCGTACCCGGTGCCGAAATCGTCGGCGGTGAGGTGGATACCCATGGCGCGCATTTCGTCCAGCGTAGCGATGGCGTCGTCGGCCCTTTCCATCAGCGAGCTCTCGGTAATCTCCATTTCCAGGTGTTCGGGCGCCAGCCCGGTTTCGTCCAGAATGCGCATGATGTCGGCCAGCAGGTCCGGCTTCGAGAGCTGGCGCGCCGACAGGTTGACGGCCATCCTGAGGGGCGCCAGTCCGGCATCCTGCCACGCCTTGGCCTGAACGCAGGCGGTGCGCAGCACCCATTCGCCAAGGGGAACGATGAGGCCGGTTTCCTCGGCCAGCGGGATGAACCTGCCGGGCGGCACCAGCCCCTCTTCGGGGCTTTGCCAGCGCACCAGCGCCTCCATGCCGACGATCCGCCCCTGGCGCAGATCCACCTTGGGTTGGTAGTGGAGCACCATTTCGTCCTTTTCCATGGCCCGCCGCAGGCGGTTTTCCAGGCTCAGGCGCTCCATGGCCCGGATATTCAGGTCGTCGGTGAAGAACTGATAGTTGTTGCGCCCCCGCTCCTTGGCATGAAACGCCGCCGTGGCGGCGTTGCCCATGAGCTCGGCCGTGGTGTCCCCGTCGTCGGGATAGACGGAGATGCCGACGCTGGCGGTGACCACGATGTCGTCCCTGCGCCCGGCCAGCACCAGGGGCCTGGAAACCGCCTCCAGCAGCCGCCGCGCCACCATGGTGGTTTCCTCCGCCGAGCGGATGGTGGCCAGGAAGACCATGAACTCGTCGCCCTCCACGCGGCCGATGGCGTCGCGGTCCCTGAGGCAGGATCGCATCCGGCGCGCCATCTCGCCCAGCACGACGTCGCCGACGCCGTGGCCCATGGTGTCGTTGACGAACTTGAAGTTATCCATGTCCACATAGAGGACGCCGACCCGCTCCCCGGTATGGGCGGCCTGGGCCAGGGCCTGATCGACGCGGTCCTGGATCAGGCGGCGGTTCGGGAGCTCGGTCAAGGTGTCGTAGTTTGCCCGAACGTGGATGCGCTCTTCATCCTGCTTGCGCTTGGTGATGTCGCTGAAGGCGGCGACATAATATTCGGTGCCGTCGCTTTCCCCCCGCACGGCGGCGATCGACACCCATTCCAGGAACACCTCGCCGTTCTTGCGGCGGTTCCATATCTCGCCCTCCCACCGGCCGGTACGCGCCAGGGCGTCCCACATGGAGTCGAAGAATTCGGCGCCGTGGCGGCCGGAACTCAGGATTGCCGGGTTCCTGCCGACGACTTCTTCCTGGGTGTAGCCGGTTATCCCGGTGAAGGCCGGGTTGACCATGACGATCCGGTTCCGGGAATCGCTGACCAGGATGGCCTCGGCGGTGATTTCGAAGATGGTGGAGGCCAGCCGCAGGTGCTCCTCGGCCTGTCTCTGCCGGGTGATGTCCTGCACGATCCAGACCGATCCTTTCGAATCGTCGGCGGCGTCGACGGCCTTGCCGAACAGCTCGACCCAGACAAGCGAGCCGTCCTTGCGTATCATCTGGCATTCGATGACCCCGGTCGCGGCCCCGGCGGGCCGGGGCAGCGCCGCCTGCCGAACCTTCTCGAAGTCACCGGCGGAGGCGCACAGGACCTCGGGCGACAGGCCGATGAATTCGTCGGTCTCGAATCCGAACAATTCCTCCATGCGCCTGTTGACCCAGACGAACCTGTCGTCCTCGAGGCGGGCAACACCCATGTTCGCCAGGACCGTCGCGCGCTCGGGCGTGCGCTTGCCCGGATCCCGGTCGGCCTCGCGGCGGCCGGGGGTCTGGGGTTCGCCAACCGTGGCCGGCGCGGCCGGGGCGGATTCTACGGGCCGGTGCGAACGCACGAGGCCGAAGCGGGCCGCCAGGTCCCCGAAGAACCGACGCGGCGAGGGCCGTCGGGAATTTCCGCCCGCCCGCATGCCCCCGTCGCGTTCCTTAGTCCCCCGCACGGGCGAATACCCCTCGATCAGCTTTCCTGCGGCTCGGGCGTCTCGGGATGCTCCAGCGCGTCACCGGAACGCGCCCGCCGGCAGGCGCAGGCGACGGCGGCGCCTCCGACCACGGCGCCGATGAGAGCCCCTTTGACGAAAGCGGCGGTGGCGATGGCAAGGGTGATGAACGGACCCATGGTTCTTCCTCCTTCTCAACGGCCCCTATCCTGAGCCCTTGCACGGCACCGTGGCAAGGCAAGAACATCGCCCAACCCCGGTGGCGGCGGTGCGGGCGCGGCGTCGGCGCCGGATGGGGCGGGCGACGCAATCGTCTCAACCGCCGGCCGTGGCGGCGAGTTCCTCGGCGGTGATGCGCAGGAACGGGACCGGCCCGGCGAAGCCTTTCATCTCCGCCGTCGCCTCCACCGGCGAGAACGCGCCGAGCAAGGGCGCGATGCCTGGATCGTCGGCGAATTCCCGCGACATCACGATGTCGCCGCCCCGGCTCTGGCCTCCCAGGCGGGCCGCCTTGTTGGCGGCGGAGCCGTAATAGTCGAGGCGGTCGTTCAAGGTCACCGATATGCAGCGCCCGGCGTGCAGCCCGAGCTTGACGATCATCGGTTCCTTCCCCGACGCCGCGTTGAACGCCGCGAAATCGGCCTGGATGCGGACGGCGCAGCGCAATCCGTCGGGCGGGTGGGTGAACACCGCCATGACGGCGTCGCCGATGGTCTTGACGATGGCCCCGTCATGGGTCCGCACGGCCTTGCCGATGATGGCGAAGTGCTCGCGGACCAGGGCATAGGACCGCGGATCGCCGATCCGCTCATAGAGGGCCGTCGAGCCTTTGAGGTCGGTGAACATCAAGGTGATGTGATCGATCTCCACGTCGTCGCCGGGACGCAGGACGTCGTCGGTAAACAGGTCCCGGAAAACCTGCAACGCGGTGATCCGGTCCGCCGTCAGCGCGTCGCGCATCCATCCATGCTCCTCGACGATGAAGGTCAGTTCCCTGGCGCCCGTGTTGGCGAGCGCAACCTTTCCGGGGGCCGAGGGAGGCCCGGCGGAGACGGAGTGTCCATCGGCGATCACTTCGGGAAACCCCGCCTCGTCCCAATGGACGGTTTCCTCGTCGCCGGCCTCCAGGGTGCGCAGGCGATAGACGCCATGGGGCAGATCGAATTCCAACGTCCGCCGCTCGCCGGCGCCAAGGGTCAGTTGCAGTTTGATGTGCGGCGTGCTCATCGGTCCGAACAGGCAATATTCGCCGCCGTGCAGGGGCCGGATCGCCCGCGCCGGGTGAAAGGCGAGCTCCACGTTTTTCGAATATTCCTGGTCGAAATCAATATTGCACGACGAGCAATGGGCGCCCTTGGGCAGTTGGTCCAGCGCCGGCACCGATTCCTTGCCCACCTGGCAGCGCGGGCACAGCAGGTCCCACCGCAGCCGCAGCAGGCCCTGCCTGACCGCCTCCAGGCAGACTTCGATGGCAGGGCGATCGGGTACGCCCCACAGGCGCGACAGCCTGAGCGGCCGGATCGAACGGACGTCCACCTCCTGGCGCCGCAACACGTACTCGGCCAGCTTCCCCGCCAGGCCGTGGCCGTGGGCCGTGGCCTCGATGGCGGCGACCAGGCCGGCGACCCGTTCCTTGGCCCCCGGCATGAGGTGCGGCGGCCTGCAGTCGAATTCCGTCGGGCGCCGACCATACGCGAAGTCGCGGGCGTTTCCGGCAAGCCGGCCGAAGGTCGAACCCGTGGACCGGAAAAAGCCGGCGGCCAGGATCAGACGCCCCGCCAGGCCGGCCGGTTCGGCCTCGACGGTGTACTCGCCGCGGCAGCCGCCGTCTTCGGCAAAGAGCTCGAAGGTGGCGCACAGGGACTTCAGCGGCCCCGTCCGGAACTCGCGGCAATGGCGGAACCACCGGTTGGTCAGCCAGTTGGCGGGCTTGTCGCGCCATTCCAGCCGGAAAGGACCCATGCGGGCGCGGCCGATGTACAGCACCGAGCCGTCGGCCTGGGGAATCTCCTCGATCTGGTGGTTGGGCAGTTCGGCCGCCTCGTTGAAGCGGGCGGTATCGGCGAGGACCGGCCAGATCTTTTCCGCCGGGCTGTCGAAATGCCAGGTCCAGGTTTGCTTCTTGACGTTTCCCACCGGCCCGCACCCCCCCCTAAACGGCTTCTTTTTCGCCGAGCAGGGCCGAGCGGAAGCGGTCCTTCAGGAAGACGCCGTCCTTCGGCGGCAGGGCCAGCGGCAGGTCCTCGGCGCGCACCTTGATGACGAAAAAGACCGGCCCCTGTGCGCCGCGGATCTCGGGGACGGCGGCGCCGAGGCCGGCGTCGTCGCCGACGGTGCCGGTGACCGGCAGCCCGGCGGCCGCGGCCATCGCCGCCAGGTCCACGCCATGGGCCGTGTGGGTCGCCTGCATGCCGGTCTCGCCATAGCGTTCGTTGTCGAGGACGGCGATGGCCAGGTTCTCCGGCGCCTGCACGGCGATGGTGGCGAGACCACCCAGTCCCATCAGCATCTCGCCGTCGCCGGTGATGACGAGGACGCGCCGGGCGGGCTGGGCCAGCGCCAGGCCAAGGCCGATCAGCGCCGCCGACCCCATGGCGCCCCACAGGGGAAAGGTCAGGGCGTGATCGCCGGCCGCCGTCACGTCCCAGCACGGCGCGCCCAGGCCGGCGACGACCAGCAGGTCGCCGCGGTCGGCGAGAAGGGATTCGACGACCCGGCGCCGGCGCAGGGGATATGTCTCGCTCCGCGTCACCGCTTACTCCGCCTGTTCCCCGAAATCCTTGATCCCGACGACCGTTTGCGCGATCAGCACCGCCACCGCCGCCGCTCCGTCGAAAGCGGTGCGCCCCCCGGCGGTCACGGCTTCCCCGACCCGGCCCGGCTCGTCCACCGCGTCGACCATGACGCCGGCGAGGCCGAGGACATCGCCGGAAATCCGACCCATGGGCACCTGCCAGGGATTGGCCTCGCCCGCCTGCCCGCGCATGGTGACCACGATGAGCAGCGGAAACCGGCAGTTCCTGGTCAACGACAGCATGTTGACGCAGTTGCCGATGCCGCTGCTTTGCATCAGCAGCACGCCGCGCCGGCCGCCGAGCCAGGCGCCGGCCAACACCGCGATGCCCTCTTCTTCCGTGGTCAGGGGCACCATGGTCATGGCCGGCTCGGCCGCGCACAGCTCGAGCAGGCGGGCATGCCCCGCATCGGGCACATAGACCACCTGGCGGACATCCATATCGCGCAGGGCGCGGAATATGTCCTCCGGCCACTCAGGTGAGGATGGTGTCATCGCCTGCTCCGGGATCAGGGCTGGACCTTGCACAGCCGTTCCACGGGCGCTGGATTAGCACGAAAACGGCCCCTGGGCCATCGCGGCCGGGCGTTGTCCGGGGCTGGGAGCGATCCCGCCCCGGCGGCCGGCGAAAATTGGATAAAATTTTATATAAAGTATAATAAAATAATAGTATAATAAAAACTATTGCCAGTTATACATAGCTATTGTATTGGTTTTAGATTGCTCATTCCCTGAGAAGCAAAAAGGGGGTAATTCTTGCTCCCTGTTCTTATTTCTCAAGGGTTTGAGCCGTTAATGGGGCGGACGCGGTAAAGGCGGTGTCTCGACACGGGACATCCGCACGCCGCGGAACCGCCTGCAGAAGGTGAGGCGTAATGGCTGACATCAACCTCAGTCTTGCGACGCGCACGACCCTGGTCCAGGTGCAGCGGGCGCGGGCGCTCATCGACGCGACCGCGGAACGCCTGTCCACGGGCGTACGGGTCAGCGCGGTCACCAACGCCACCGCGTTCTTCGATGCCAGAAGCCTGACCGACCGCGCCGGCGACCTGTTGGGCATTAAGGACAAGATCTCCACGGCCGCGAGCACGGTAGGCGCGGCGGTCGCCGCCATCGACAGCGTCATCTCGCTGGTCAATCAGATGCGGGGCCTGGCCGTTTCGGTAAAGGGCGGCGCGGTCTCCGGGGCCGTGGCGACGACCGTCACGGGCAACGTGGTTACCACCGCGTCGAATACGGTCACTTCGGAGATAGCCGGCGCCGAGGACAACGACAGCTTCGACATCACCCACAACGGGACGACGACGACGATCGTCAACCAGGCCGGCGACACGTTCACCGCCATACGCGACAAGATCAACGCCATCAGCGGCCTGACGGCGACCGTTTCCGACGGCACGGCGCTCGTCATCACCGCCGCCGACGGCCGGGACATCGTGATTACCAACAACGTCAACGACCTGGCCACGGACCTGGGCCTGGCCACGTCGACGAACGGCACCGTGGCGACCAACACGCTCAGGGCGGCCGCCGAGACCCAATTCGATTCGCTCAGGGTCCAGGTCGACAACCTGGTCAACGACACCACTTTCCTCGGCGTAAACCTGCTGAAGGCGTCGCCCGACACCCTGACCGTGAAATTCAACGAATCCGGCACCGCCAGCCTGACGGTGTCCGGGATAGCGTCGAATTCGACCACCCTGGGCATCAGCGCCGTCGATTCCGCCGACAGCTTCGCCACCGACGCCGGCATCGACACCACCGTCGCCCAGCTCGACGCGGCGCTGACCACGTTGCGCACCACCCAGAGCACGCTCGGCGGCAACAACACCCTGATCAACACCCGCCTCGCCTTCACCGAGAACCTGATCAATACGCTGGAGGAAGGGTCGGCCAAGCTGATCAACGCCGATTTGAACGAGGAAGCGGCCAACCTGCTTGCCCTGCAGACCCGCCATGACCTGGCGCTCGGCGCGTTGAGCCTTTCGTTCAACAACGGATCGGCGATTTTCACCCTGTTGCAACTGGGCTAATCACCCCCAGGAAAAAGCGACGCAGCCCATTTATCGAAGAAACGACGGCGAGCAAACGCGTCATCAACTGCCAATTTGAGGATTTGTCCAATGGCCACGAGCACGAGAAAGGTCGCCACATACGAGCAGGTCATACTCTCCGCCCTGTCCCAGCGGGAGATGGACGGCCTGGCCTTCGCCAAGGCGGTGTTCCGGCTTGAGGAGGCGAGCAAGGCCGTAGAGGATTACGATGCGTATTCCGCGGCGCTGAAGTTCCACCAGATGCTGTGGACCTTCATTCAGGCGGCCGTGGCCGCGGACGGCAACGGACTGCCGGACGATCTCAAGACCAATATTCTCAGCCTCAGCATCTTCGTCGACAGCCAGACCATCATGGCCCTGGCCGAGCCGAGTGCCGAACACCTGCACTCCCTGATCGCCATCGACAAGAGCATCGCCAGTGGCCTGCTCACCGCCACACCCATGAACGGGCCGTCCCAGGGCGCTCCGGCGCTTTTATCCTAGTGGCCGGCAAACGGGGTCACGCCTTGGGGCCCCGCCACAGGGCCGGCAGGTTCTCCCACGCCTCCCCCGCCGCCATCATGCAACTCGTGCCGTCGGGCATGGTGATGATCATTGTCCAGGTAGAGCCGTCGGTGCTGGCGAACACCTCGACGACGCCGCCGTTGCGCGAGAGCCCAATGGCGACCGGGGCTTCCGAGTACCGGCTGTCCAGCTGTTTCGTCACCTCCGCACGGGTCGTGCACGCGGATTGAGCGGAGGCCGTTGCCCGGAACCCGACCCCCAGCGCCACGGCCAATGCGGTGGCAGCGAGGCCCCCGAGCACTGCGGTCTTGAGGATCTTGGCGGTCATGGTCGTGTAAGTCATGGCCCACTCCTTCCGTTTGCTGGCAACGCGACGGTTCCCTTGAGACGCCACGCCCGGCCGCGTTGTTTAACCGGGCGCGCCAAGTGGAACGCAAGTGGACCGACTGTGAAGGAACGGTCTTCCAATGACCGTGACTGGCGTCACACTTCACGGTCACTTGACCACTTGTGACCGTACGTGCGCGCCGTTTACGCCTGATTATGTGATTTTTTTCTTAAAATGATGTCCTTGCCTTGTTCTCCCGTTCCCGCCCGACGGCGGATAGGCCTGTGCCCGCCCGGGCCGCCTTGACCGCCACCCGCAACACGGTTAAGCGGGTGTATTCCACAGGGCCGGAGCATGGCATTGTCCACCCGGGCACCGGCGCCGGAGGACAGCCTGCCCATAGGGGGATATGGAACCATGGCACCCAAAACGCCCTTTCGCTGGGACGATCCCTTCTTCCTGGAAGACCAGTTGAGCGAGGACGAGCGCCTGGTCCGCGACACGGCGCGCGACTACGCCCAGGAAAAGCTGATGCCCCGCGTGCTCGAGGCCAACCGGAACGAACACTTCGACCGCGCCATCGTCAACGAGATGGGCGCGCTGGGCCTGCTCGGCCCGACCCTGCCCGAGGAGTACGGCGGGGCCGGGGTCAACCATGTCTGCTATGGCCTGGCGGCGCGCGAGGTGGAGCGCGTCGACTCCGCGTACCGCTCGTTCATGAGCGTGCAGTCGTCGCTGGTCATGCACCCCATCCACGCCTACGGCACCGAGGATCAGCGCCGCAAATACCTGCCCAGGCTGGCCACCGGCGAATGGGTGGGCTGTTTCGGCCTCACCGAGCCCGACCACGGCTCGGACCCGGGCGCCATGCAAACCCGGGCCGTCGAGGCGGACGGCGGTTACCGCCTCAGCGGCGCCAAGACGTGGATCACCAACGCGTCGATGGCCGACGTCTTCATCATCTGGGCCAAACTGGACGGGGTCATCCGCGGCTTCATCCTGGAAAACGGCATGCAGGGCCTGAGCACGCCCAAGATCGAGGGCAAGTTCTCCATGCGCATCTCGTCCACCGGCGAGGTCGTCATGGACGAGGTCCTCGTGCCCGAAGAGAACATGTTCCCCGACGTGCAGGGTCTTGCCGGCCCCTTCGGCTGCCTGAACAAGGCGCGCTACGGCATCGCCTGGGGGGCGCTGGGCGCGGCCGAGTTCTGCTGGCGCGCGGCACGCCGCTACACCCTGGAGCGCGAGCAGTTCGGCCGGCCGCTGGCCGCCAACCAGCTCATCCAGAAGAAGCTGGCCGACATGCAGACCGAGATCGCCATCGGCCTGCAGGCGTGCCTGAGGGTGGGCCGGCTGCTCGACGAGGACCGCTGCCCGCCCGAGAACATCTCACTGATCAAGCGCAATTCCGCGGGCAAGGCCCTGGACATCGCCCGCATGTCCCGCGACATGCACGGGGCCAACGGCATCGCCGACGAGTTCCACGTCATCCGCCACATGATGAACCTGGAAACCGTCAATACCTACGAGGGCACCCACGACATCCATGCCCTGATCCTGGGCCGCGCCCAGACCGGAATCCAGGCGTTCACCGGCTGACCGCCAAGGGCCCGCGCCCCGCCGGTGTCCCGCTTACGGTGTCGACGCGGTGTTGGGACGGGACCTGGACGATACCGGGGGCGCCGCCGGATGCAGACCGCCGGGGCCCTGGCGGTACTGGATGATGGGCCGCCCGGTTTCCGCATCGATGACCAGGGTGTTGACCTGGAACGCCTCGTTGAAGGCGCCGCCGGGGTTCATGATGGTGACGGCGTAGGCGCTCCGCCCAAATTCCGTCATCGGCTTTATGCGCAGTACCGTGACGCCGTATCGCGTCTCCACCTGCCGCTTGACCTGATCGGCGGACAGCGCCGCCTCGGCCGGCGAGGCACCCAATGCAAGCGTGGCGCCGAACAAGGCCGCCACGGCGATGCCTCTCAGTCCGAGGATCGCGGCACGGGGTGATCGGCCATTGGCATCTTTGGCCATGATACACGTCCTTCAATATGTAATGACATTGCCGAAGCGCCGCGACCATAGCACAACCACGCCGCCGCCGCCAGCGGGCGGCGGCGGCCTATTGCGTCTCCGCCTCCCGCTCTCCCTGAGCGGGCGCACACGCGCCGCAGGAGCGATCCAGGGCGTCGACGACCGCCAGGTAAAGGCGCCTGAGCAGGACGGGCGTGGGCAGAACCGCATCGGCCCCGGCTTCGCACAGGGCGCGCACCTCCACCACATCGATGGCTCCGGTGACGGTGATGACCGGCGCCAGGGGATCCACGCCGGCAATTCCGGCGCGCAGCCGGGCCATCAGTTCCAGGCCGCCCCTGCGCTCCGGTTCCAGGCCGCAAATGATCAGATCGGGAGTAAATTCGCCGAGCAGCCGGAGCCCCTCTTTCGCGGTCGCCGCCTCGCGGACGTTGCCTATGGTCAGGGCGTACAGGTGCCGCCTGAGGACGTCGCGCATATGCCCGCTGCCGTCCACGACCAGGACCTTCAGCCGCTGGAAATCCTTCCGAGCCACGCCCCGCTACCCCTTTCGATGAACACGACGTCCGTCTTCGCCAAGGGATTGGACAGCAAAGCCCGTGCCATACCGGGAGGTCCGCCCTCCCCGGCCCTTTCGCGCCCGGGCGGTGGTTCCGTTTGCCCATTATGCTTCTCACCGTGCAAGGCGTTACTGGCAATTTGCCGCGCCGCGCACGGGTGGCTCGGGGGGAATAGAGGGT
>JBHHXI010000026.1:0-26377 GCA_046756945.1 Rhodospirillales bacterium | reverse complement strand
GCGAGCCGGAAACGGGCGGCGGGCCGGAAGGACAGCCCGGCGCCCCAGAACCATCCGAGCCCGAAACCGCAAACGCCAACACGGGTTCCGTCGGTCAGCAAGCCGCACGGCCGACCGGCCCCGGCGGTGGCGCGACCAATGGCGGTGGCGCCCAGTCTCTGACGTTCGATCGGGAACAATACTTCTTGGGGCAAACCATCAAAATTCAGTACCCCTATGTAACGAAGGACGTCGGCTACGAGCACGAGGTCTACGGCGTGAAAGTAAAGTATTTCTGCGAGCATTCCGAAAAATGGGGATTTGGGGGATTTGTTGGAAGCGGGAAAGGCTCCGCCGCCTACGCGCCGCTGGCGTGCAAGGATTCGGTGGTAGGGAACTTTGTGGATTTGGGCTTCCAGCTTTGGAAACAAGACCTGCCCTCGTCTACCGGCAAGGCGATCGGCCCGATCAAGTATTTTCGTCTCCGTAACTTCGTGCGCCTCTATCCCGGGGCGATCCGGCTCTCCGCCGGCGAGACCTATAAATACGGCGACGACGTGTCCATTTCCGTCGATCTACCCAGGAAATCAGACGTGTTTCTGTCGGAGAGCACCGACCTGGCGTCGGCGGAGCTTTCTCTCCACCGCTTGGCTCAGCCAATTCATGGCGGGCGAATCACCGACGACCGTCTGGTCCAAACCTGGAAATCGCTGAAGGCCGGAGAGCAGATCGTTGTCAAAACGAGTCGTTTGGGCCACGCCGGTTTGGTCCTTGAACCCCGCATCTATGAACTCAGGCTCACGGTCGAATTCGATAAGGGTCACCCGAGCACGGCATATTCCTATCGCGATGTTGGCTACGTTATCGACCGCAAACGCTTCGCCGTCGTGCAGGAGCCCTGGGCGAACAGCCTCGAGGTGCGGGGGAAGGCGCCGTTCGAAATAGGAGACAAGGTGACGGTCGCTTTGCGCGAACCTGCCCTCATGCGGAGCAAGTCATCCGGTACATACTTGAAAGTCGGCCTTTTTTTGCTGGACGACGTGAGCGGACGCCTGGTGCGGTTGGGTCATGACGAAGGTATAGTAAACAATGCCAGGTATGAAAACGGGACGGTTAAGTACGATCTTGGGATGTTGCGTTCGGGGACTTTTCAGGCGCGACTCAACTTAGCGCCGACCAGTGCATACCTCCTCGACACCGTGAGTTTCAAGGTCTCGAAAAAGAGCGGGGTTCAACAACGAGCCTTGCTGTCGATTGGCGGCAGGAGCACCTTCACCGTCGGCACGCCGATACCTGTGACGGTGAACGCTGAGTATTTCATGTCCAAAGCCAAGCCCGAGGCAATCAAAGAGGCCGCACCTCGGATCGGCCTGTTTTCAGGTGCGTTTTCAGGTTCGATCGGGGGATCTGGAGATCCGCTTCGCACGTGGCCGGTTGAGATTGGTAAGAAACGCGCCTGGAAAATTGAAGGCGATCTAGCGCCCGGCAGTTATCGCCTGTCTCTGCAGTTTAAGCGCCAGGGCCAATATTTCTTCATGCCGGGCGTCGATTTCATGGTGGTGCCGCGCGCGGTGTCGTCCGATCCGTCCAACCCGAGGACCTTCGCGGTTTGGGAGCCGATAGAGGTGCCAATCCCCGAATGGCTACCGTCGCGGACGCCGCCCGGTGCCCTGCCCGGTGCTCCGCCCGGTGCCCTGCCCGGTGCTCCGCCCGGTGCTATGCCTGGTGCTATGCGTGGTGCCCCGCCCGTTGCTCTGCAGGTCGATCTCGTGGGACTGGGCGGCTTCGTGCCCGGTTGCGCCTACGAGAACGGACGGACCTACGACAGGCAGCGTGTCGACGGCGAATTTCAGTTGTTCACCGTTCCCGATTCGAAGGGTAAAACCTTACGCTTCCTGGCGCCAGACGATCCGGGACTCTACCTCCTGCGGGTGAAGCACGTATCACCCTTCGGTGGTACGGTGGTCATCAGCGAAGAGGTTCTCGACATTGTATCGCGGCCTCCGCCGGACGACACGATTACCCTCTCGAAAAGCATCTTCCATCCCCGCGAGGCCATGGACATCAAATTTGACCTGGGGAATGGCATTTACCGGGACATGGAAGACGAACCCTTACCACCCTACCGCTGGTACGTCTTCCGTCAGGGCCATCGGGCCGAGGGCGGCGCCGAGCGATTTCCGCAGGTAATGGGCTATGGGGCCAATCGAGATAAAAAATTCTCCACGAACCAAGCGACGGTGAGCACCAAAGCGCCGAGCTCGCCTGGAAAATTCGAGGTGCGACTCTACTCGAGTGAGGGATTTCTGGCGCGCAGGGCGTTCTCCGTGGCCGCGCCCGGCCAACCGGCGCCTCCAGACTGGGGACCGTCCGGCGCCACGCCCCCATCCGACTTCCCGGCTGCCGACTATCCGTTCCCGAAAGGCGGGGAGTATCTGGACCCCGGCGAATGCGCCGGGCCCTTCGAGTTGGAGAGCCCGCCCGAGAAGATGGACCTGCGCTTCGTGCGTTGGCAGGACGGCCGCTACGTGCCGATCGCGGGCGCCTTGAAATTCGGCGACGCCTTCTATCTCGAAGGCCGGCTGGAGGCCCCGGCGACGAAAGACGTCTACTTCGCGAAAGTCGGCCCCGCCGAGGGCGACACCGAGGAGGTTACCCTCTTCCCCGACGAAGACGACACCAAGGCGGTGCGCAGCGAGCTGCTTTACTTCATCTGGGACAGCCCCGAGGAGGAGGCCGATGGCGCGGCGCAGTAAACCGGCGGCGTGGCCGGCCCGCCTGTTGCTCGCCGTCCTCGGCGCGATGCTGCCGCTCGTGGCCGCGGCGGAGAAGCCGAAAGTCCCGCTTGCCGATCTGCCGATCAACGGCGAATGGGAGGTGGTTTATGCCGATCGGCATCTGGGCTTCGTCGCGGGACGCGGCAAGATCGACGAGGAAGGCGGCAGCGCCCAGGTCACATTCGTCCATCCCGTGACGGGGCAGGAATTCCCCCTGCGTTCCCGCAGCCTTTCCAGAACGGGCACAAAAATCACCATCGAGTTCGAGGGCAAGAGTCCGACCGGCTTTCGCAACGACGGGCTGGACTATCCGCAACGCCACCTGATCGTTCCCGAGGAAACGGGTAAAGTCATCGCCCGCGTCGGCGCCAATTCGGCGAACAAGGCGATTGCGCCGCGTTTGGAGTCCGATCTCGACCGGCTGACGCTCGAACTCACGCTGGTTGACCAGGACAAGCTTGCCGGAACCTGGCGCTATAAGGCCGACCCGTTCACCGGCCGCGACCGGAATGGTTTCGGGCGTGTCGGCGTCTTCAAGGTGCGGGACGACGGGAGCGCCCTGCAAAGCGGACCGGAAACCTGGACCCGTCCGCAACCGGAGGTCCTGGGCGCCTTCACCTTGAACAGGCAAACCGGCTGGCACCAAATCTTGAATGAACCGTTTTTTCCGCACCCCTATCAGGACGATAAATTCAAGGGCAAGAAGAGATACCGCACCGTAGTCATTTTCGGGACCGACCTGCCTGACGGCAGAAACAACCGTGCGGTCATCAAGTCCGGAATGGAAGCCGTTTCCTACGGAAGGGTTATCTATCCGGACAGCACCTTCCAGTCCGTACGCGGTCACTTGAAGCCCTTCGAAAAGGGCAAGGCCAAACTCCTGAAAATCTTCGAGGAACAAAAAGTTCCGACGGCCACCGCCCGGGCAGCCGTCGAGGCGTTCGACTATCTGGTGGTGGAGGCGACCTTGTCCGAGGGAGTCGAGCCCGGATTCCAGGAATTTTCGGTGAACGGATCGGACGGAACCTGGACCTTGAGGTTTGGCAATAACGGCGCGGAAATCCGGTTCATTCGCGCGATTGATCCGACGGCGATTCCGAAACGCAAGGTAGACACTTTTGAATTCATCCAGACGAATCCGGATAAGTCGATTAGCGGGAGGCGCTTAAACATCGAGGTCACCGACAAAAGCAGGGAAGAGTCGGTGGCCCCGGCCAATAGAACCCTTGTCAAACCCGGCGAAATGGTCAAAGGCGACCTCGAAAATGCCGACACTTTCGGACTCCTGCCCGGTACGATCGAGCGATTGCGCCGGAGGATGTTTTCTCGTTCGGGAGAGACGAACCTTACGGATAAACTTGAGGTTCTCAATCCGGGTACCTTCGTAGGGCGGCACGGCACATTGGTGCTGGACACGTATGGTTCCTTCACCTACACCGCGTATCCGCAAGTGTGGACGCGCGACGAATTCGAACAGACGAACGACGCCTTCATCCCCGAAACCATACTGGTGGCGGTCCGGACTGAAATCGTTCTGCCTCGCGACAAAATCCTGGTGACCATCGGCAAGAATGGCGCCGTGCAAAAGATGGCGGGAGAGGAACGGTTCCCGGCCTATCGGGTAGCGGGTGATCCGCAATTATATCTTACGGATCCAATATTGCTAACAGGATCGCGAACCGCAGGCAACGGGGGCGGACGTGAAGAACAAAGCGCAACAACGGCACCACCCGGCCAGGCGCAGCTTTCCTCAAGTCTCCCCGTCTTTGCCAGACTTTTAAAACCCCCTCACCCATTGACCGTCGCCCATGGCGATAAGCTGTCTGCGTCGATCGCCGATCCCGGCCTCATTTCCCTCGTTCCCGACCCTGCCAAGCTCACGGCGAGCATATCTCCAGCCCGGATTCCAGGTGGCCTCAGCTATTTGTGGAAGGACCACCTAAAGCGCGCCGCCGCCTGTTATCCCGACCTGGGTGAGATCGACTGGAACCGCTCGGATTATGACTTTGTTGCGACAATCGAGGAAGATCTGAACTTCGAATGGTGGAAAGTTGTATCGCCGATCACGATGCTGTTCACGTCGGAAACTCTCGAGACGGATTTCCAGCTTGGCGATCATGCGGCGCTGCTGATGATGCGCCAAGCGTTTGTCCAGCAACTCACCAGCAAAATTAAAGAATTTACGTTTATCTCCGATGCAAAGGAGGAACTCCAGGCCTTTTGGCTCATGTTGAGTCCCTACCGCTGGAACGTCCGGCAGCACGCGCTGACAAATTTGAAGTTCAAAATAGAGGTCACCGGTCCCAATGGGACGCAGGTTCCGTTCCGGGAAACCTATTGGAATGAATACCAACAAGAAGCAAGGACCTATGACCGTCCGGGTGACGTTCCCGATCGATTCCTACGCGCGACACGTGAAGCGCTTCAAAAATATATCGAAATCTTATCCGAGACCTTAGCGACCGCAAAAGAAGTCGAAGATTGTGAAGTGAAAGATCTGGTGAAACTGACCGGTCGCCACTTTCAAAACGTGGAAACCTGGTTGACGCCTCGGATGATGCGTCTGGGCGAGCGGTCTCGGCGGGGATGGCTTCCGGATTACCATGGGCGCCTGCGGATCCATCAAGTCGCGGACAAGCTCTGGCAGGTCCGGGCGCACCAGAAACTGTCCGAAGCAGATACCCAGCAGGCCCTGATGGTTATCGGCGTTCTACTCCTGCCGGTCACCATTGCGAGTGCGCCAGCCGCGGTTATTCTCGGAGCCATAGGCCTTGGGTTTGAAGCCTATACCGAAGTACCGAAATACTTGGAAAGCCAAGCTGAACTCGCCTTTGCCAGGGGCACCTCGGACATCCTGGGCTACGGTCGATACGAACAAGCGAAGGCCGATGAGTACGGCGGCGACAAACTGGCGATTAGTTTACTTGTTGCGAGCGCCGGTCTCGCCGCTGACGTAGCTGGCGTCGGCGGATTTGGTAAGATTATCAAGGCCCATTTCAGGCGCAGCGTCAAATTTTTGGCCTGGGCACGTCGGATGGGCATTCGAGACTCCGTTTGGTTAATCCGGGGTGCGGTACGTCAGTTCGGGTTCGGTGTGCGTTACCTCGCCGCCCAGCGCGGCAAGGCCCTGCTCGAACGGCTCGGTTTCGATTTCTCGAAGTTGAGTGCCCGGGTGAGTGCGCGGGATTTCAAGGGCCTGGTCGAGTACCTGGCCGAAGCGATACGACAGCGCGCCAGAAGGGCCTGGCTTGGTGACAGCCAATTCAAGGCACTCGAACGCCTCAAGGCACGAAACAATTACTGGAATAAGTTTGTCGAGAGCAGCAGTGCGGACGTGAAGCAAGCCGTGAAGGATTCCCCTCCCCGTGGGAAATTCAGGGATTTCATGGAATCGGCGAAAGAAGTCGTCGACGACGCATTGATGGGTGGTGGCCGGCGGCACGACGAAGCCATGGCCATGCTGCGCTATTCACCGCAAACGACGCCCGAGAGGTTTCGACGGGCCCTGGAGGCGCGGATGAAACTGCGGACAGAGCCTTTGGGCGAAGACCTATACAAACTGGCCTCGCGCGGGAATCACGACGCTGCCAGCCTTGTCCGCAAGGGCCGATGGTTCATAGATTTCGACGAAGAGGGGGGAACGGAATATGTCGTGATCACAATTCGCAGCCCCGACGGCAGCGTGGACGATATATTGCGCAGCTATGACAAGGGGACTGGGACTTTTTCCATGATATCCGCTGAACGAGCGAACGTGCCGGGCCATATCGATGTCGGCCTGGCTCAGGCGATTTCCCCCAAGGGATTTCCGACTTTTCTCTTTGCTCAGCTGCGCTTCCTGAACTGGGCTGGCGTGGGGTATGGCGGAAAAGATGGAGAGGTCCTGAAACAGGTCGTGATGAAGAGCATCACCAATGTGCGAACCAACGTACAGCTCACCTGGTTCCGCGAGACCTTATCAGGTCATCCAGACAAGAGCTTTCAGCAGTTGGTCGACGAGGGTCTTTTGGACGACTTCCTGATCCATACGCGTTCGGTGCAGTACGCAAGGTCGATCATCAATATGGCCGGATACAGGATAAAACGGGTGAGCCTGGTTCTCACCGGCGAAGGTTATCCGATAAAGGAGATGGAAAAGTATTTTAAGATTGGCAAAGACGGGGAGACCTGGGAGCAGTTTCTCAAACGCTACAGCATCGGCGAGGACGACATCAGCCCGCCGGACTTCGATATCAAGATCGAGGTCGAGCCCCATCCCGACGCCTTCGGAAACGTCGCGGCCAACGACAATCTCCCTCGTCCCCCGGGCGGCGGTTCGACGGGCGGCGGTGGTGCCGGTGGCGGTTCGACGAGCGGCGGCGGCGATGTGCCCCCCGGTGGCCGACCGCCGGACGGCGAACCGCCGAGCGGCGGCGCGACCGGCGCCGCGGGCGACGACGAGCCGGGGTATATGCAAACCCTGAGACGGCTGCGGCAGGAAATGGATGAAAGCGTCCGCATTGCGCGAGACCGCTACTTAAGAGGAGTGGAAGACGGCACCGAGTTGATGCCCCATACTGCCGACGAATTCGAGGCTATTGCGCAAAACGACATGCTTCTGGAAGCCTTGGAATCGGCGGTGGAGGGAGCGCGACGAGCGGGCGTGCCGGACGACGTCATAGCGAACCACATTGCCAATTTCGAGCAATTCGCGTCGCACCGCGGCCGCCTTAAGCAGGTCAATCGGCTCAATACACGGGCGCTCGGCCTGGAAGGCACCCCCAACCTGATACCGATGGAAGAGGCGGGCGACATGAGCATCCTCCTGGGGCGGGTTCGCGCCGGCACGACAACGCCCGAGGACCTGGCTCAACTGCGCGAGCTGATTCAACAAGCGGCCGATGAGGGCCGGGATTTCATCGACGACCTTGGCGGCATCCACGTTTTGATGCCTCACGATACCTCTGAACCCCTGGCCAATGCCTATACGCTGGACAGACTTCGCGAACTTGCGGAGCGGGAAAACCTTTATCCGACGGGAACCGGCCCGTCCGCGGATTCCGCCCCCGACCTTCCCCCCGACGTTCCCCCCGGCGTTTCGGATCAAGTGGATCAACGGCTCGCGAATCTGGACCCGGGGGAGCGGGAAGCGCGGCGTCTATCCGCGGAATTGCTGGTCAGAATGGGCGTGCCGGATGAAAGTGCCGCGGACTTCGCCGCCGAGAGCACGCGGTCCCTGATCGGGTCCGAGGGCGGTAGCACCATATCCCCGCTGCGGCAGGCGATTTTTCTGGCCGATGGGATCATGCTGCACGGTTCGCGCCGCGTCGATTTCGATGAATTCGCCGGTGTGACCGGGCTGCCCAGCCGCATCGTGGAAGTCGCGGCCCAGGCCGCGGCCATGGAACGGGGCCTGGCGCCCCTTCCGGAGGAAATCCTGCCCGGGCGCCTCTACCCGCCGGTGGGCTTTTGACGCCTGGGCGTTACCTGGGCGCTGCCTTCGGTTCATTGCCGTGGGGGCGTGGGTTCGGCGGGATTTCAAACCGAGACATTACCGTCCGCTGTTCCATGTTGACGGAGGGTCCGGCTTGATATAGAACAAAACATGAACAATCACATTAGGGGCGCCCCTCCTCCCATGCTTCCGCCGAACCGTTTCCGCCGCCCCGACCCGGCCCTTGTGGAAGACCTGCGCGCCCGCATCCGCAGGCTCGAACGGCACGCCCCGGAAAGGGACGATCCCCCGGGCCCGTTGGCCCTGGGCGCCCCCGGGATCGACGGCGCCCTGCCCTGGGGCGGTCTGCCGCGCGGCTCCCTGCACGAGGTCATCGGCGGCGGCGGCGCCGCGTCGGGCTTTTGCGCCGCGCTGCTGGCGCGCCTCGCCGGCGACAGGGGATCGGTGCTGTGGTGCCGGCGCGGGCGGGATCTCTACGGACCGGGGCTGGCCGCCTTCGGCCTCGATCCCGGGCGCCTGATCGTCGTCCGCGGGCGCACCCCCACCGACATCCTGTGGGCCATGGAGGAAGGCCTGCGCAGCGGCGGCCTCGCGGCGGTGCTGGGGGAAACGGACGGCATCGGGCCGACCGCCGCCCGCCGGCTGCAACTGGCCGCCGAGGCCAGCGGCGTCACCGCCCTCCTGCTCCGTCCGGCGCACGGGAAAACGGCGCCCGCGGTGACCCGGTGGCGGGTTTCCGCCGCTCCCGGCGTCCCGGCGAAGGGACATGAAGGCGCACATGATTCCCTTAGCGGCGCCGACGCCGCCCGGAGTGCCCGGGCGCCGGGAGGGCAGGAATCCGACCCGGCCGGCGCCCCGTGGTGGCGGGTGGAACTGCTGCGCTGCCGTGCGTCCGGGCGGGCGGGCAATGGCATCGAAAACCCCGGGCACCCCGGCGCGCCGCCCGGCAAAAGACCCCCCGGCGCGCCCCGGTCCTGGCTTGTGGAGTGGCGCGATGGAACGACGGGTGGTTTCACTGTGGCTGCCGAGCTTCGCCACCGACCGGCTGATCCGGCGGCGGGACGCGTCGAAGCCCGGCTGGCGGTCTGAGCCGGCGTCCGCGGAAGGGCCGCCCCTGGCCACCGTCACCGCCGCCCAGGGGGGCCTGCGCATAGCCGCCGCCACCCCGGCGGCGCGGTCCGCCGGGGCGGTCCCGGGACTGCCGCTTGCCGACGCCCGCGCCCTGGTGCCCGGTCTTTGCACCGCCGCGGCCGATCCGGCCGGCGACGGGCGGGCGCTGGCGGCGCTGGCCGACTGGTGCGGCCGCTATACCCCGTGGACGGCGGTCAACGGCAGCGACGGCCTGTGGCTGGACATCAGCGGCTGCGCCCACCTGTTCGGCGGCGAGACGGCGTTGCTGGAAGACCTGGGCGGGCGCCTGGACGGCCTCGGCTTCCACGGCCTCGCGGCGGCCGCCGACACCCCGGGCGCGGCCTGGGCCGTGGCCCGCTTCGCCGGGCGCCGGACAGGCGCCGCGATCGTCGTCCCGCCGGGCAAAACCCGCCGGGCGCTGGCGCCCCTGCCGGTGGCCGGGCTGCGCCTGCCGCCGGCAACGGTGGAGGGCTTGAACCGTGTCGGCCTGCGCCGCATCGGCGACCTTCTCGGGCTGCCCCGCGCGCCGCTCGCCGCCCGCTTCGGCGAAACCGTCATCAGGCGCCTGGACGAAGCCCTGGGGCGGAGCGACGAGCCCATCTCGCCCCGCCGCCCGGCGGCCCCCCTGCGCGCCCGCCTGGCCTTCGCCGAGCCCATCGGGCGCGGCGAAGACATCGCAGCCGCGATGCAACGCCTGCTCGACGACCTGTGCGCGCGGCTGGAACGGGCGCACCGGGGCGCGCGGCGGCTGGAGCTGGCGCTCTACCGGGTCGACGGCGCCGTGGCCCGCGCCCGCATCGGCACCGGCCGGCCGACGCGCGACGCGCACCATCTGGAACGCCTTTTGGCGGAAAAGCTGGAGGGGCTGGACCCGGGCTTCGGGGTCGAGGTGATGGTCCTCGCCGCCACCGCCGCCGATCCCCTCGCCCCCGTCCAGGGCACCCTGCACCCGGGACGCGGGATGGCGGATACGGCCGGGGACGGAGACGGCGTCGCCCGGCTGGTCGACCGTCTGGGCAACCGCCTCGGCCGCGAATGCGTGGTGCGCCTGGTGTCCCGCGCCAGCCATGTCCCCGAGCGGGCCTGCCGGGAGGTCTCCGCCCTCGCTCCCGCCGGGGCCGCCACGTCCGCCGACGCCGGTTCGGCCGGCCCCACGCCCCGCCCCCTGCACCTGCTGCCCTGGCCCGAGCCCATCGACGTCATGGCGCCCATCCCCGACCACCCGCCGGTGATGTTCCGCTGGCGCCGGCGCCGGCACCGGGTGGCGCGCGCCGACGGGCCCGAGCGCATCGGTCCGGAATGGTGGCTGGAAGAGCCCGCGGACGCCTTCTCTTCCCGCCAACGCACCCGCGACTACTACCGGGTGGAGGATACCGAAGGCCGGCGCTTCTGGCTCTACCGGGAGGGGCTGTACCGGCCCGGCGTCGAACCCGCCTGGTATCTGCACGGGTTTTTTGCGTGAGCGCCGGGCAATGCTGGCAAAATGCAAGCACATATGCTAGCATTATGCTAGCAACAGAGGAGTGACCCCAATGGCCAACCTGACCATCCGCAACCTCGATGACAAAGTCGTCGAGCGCCTGAAGAAAAAGGCGAAGGACAACGGCCGTTCGCTGGAAGCCGAGCTGCGCGAGCTTCTCAAACAGGCCGCAAACCGTAAAAGCCCCGAGGAACTGCTCGCCATCGCCGATCGCATCTCCGCCATGACTCCCGATGTGGAGCAGACCGACAGCACGAAGATCATCCGGGAATTCCGCGACCGATGAACTATGTGGTCGACGCCAGTGTGGCGGCAAAATGGTTCGTGCGGGAAATCCTGCGGGCGGAGGCCCTGCGCTTGCTCGACCATGCCTCCCGGTTGTTGGCTCCAGACTGGATCATTCAGGAGGTCGCGCACGTCGCCTTCAAGAAATGGCGGGACCGCGAAATCGGACAGGACCACGCGAGGGCCATGGTGCAGGTCCTACCGAGCCTTATGACCCAATTGTACCCATCGGCGGGCCTGACCGGCCACGCCCTCGCCATCGCCATGGCAATCAAATATCCCGTTTATGACTGTCTCTACATTGTCTGCGCGGACATCGCCGATGGAGTCCTGATTACGGCCGACGAAAAACTCTGCAAAGCCGTGCGGGATACCGAGTTCGAACGCCTGGTGCGGTACCTCGGCGACCCCGGTTTTTCGGCGTAGGACCATTGGCGCCATGACCGCCTACGCCGAGCTTCAGGTGAGCAGCAACTTCAGTTTCCTGCGCGGCGCCTCGCACCCCGAGGAACTGGTGCTGGGCGCCGCCGCCCTCGGCCACAGGGCGATCGCCATCACCGACCGCAACACCCTTGCCGGCGTGGTGCGCGCCCACGCCGCCGCCAGGCAGGCGGGCATCCGCCTGGTCGTCGGGACGCGGCTCGACCTCGCCGACGCCCCCTCCCTGCTGTGCTTTCCCACCGGCCGGGCGGCGTATGGCCGCCTCGCGCGCCTGCTCACCCTCGGCAAGCGCCGCGCGCCCAAGGGCCAGTGCCGGCTCGCCATGGACGATATTATCCACGGCGGAGAATTCGCCGGCGGCGAGGGCCAGATCATCCTTGCCCTGCCTCCTGCGGCCCCCGATACGGCCTTCGCCGAAACCCTGAAGAAGTTAAGGAATCACTTCAAGAAGCATCTCTACCTCGTTGCGCACAATCTTTATCGTGGCGACGACGCCCGCCGCCTAGCCGCCCTTGCCGGGCTCGCCGAGCACTGCCGCACGCCCCTGGTGGCGACCAACGACGTGCATGCGCACACGGCCCGGCGCCGGCCCCTGCAGGACGTGCTCACCTGCATCCGCGAGCACCGCACCATCCACGACGCCGGCTTCCGCCTGTTCGCCAACGCCGAGCGCCACCTGAAGCCGCCGGGGGAGATGGCGCGGCTGTTCCGCGACTATCCGGGCGCCGTCGCCCGCACGGCCGAAATCGCCGAACGCTGCGCCTTCAGCCTGGACGAGCTGCGCTACGAGTATCCCGTCGATCCGGTCGCCGACGGCCGCACCCCCCACGACGAACTGGTCCGTCTCACCTGGGCAGGGGCGGCCGGGCGCTACCCCGGCGGCGTGCCGGAGAAGGTCAGGGGGCAGATCGAACGCGAACTGGAGCTCATCGGCGCCCTCGCCTTCGCCCCCTACTTCCTGACCGTGCACGACATCGTCCGCTTCGCCAGGGGCCGGGGGATCCTGTGCCAGGGCCGGGGCTCGGCGGCCAACTCGGCCGTCTGCTACTGCCTGGGCGTAACGGCGGTCGATCCCGAGCGCATCGACCTTTTGTTCGAACGCTTCGTCAGCGCCGAGCGCAACGAGCCCCCCGACATCGACGTCGACTTCGAGCACGAGCGGCGCGAAGAGGTCATCCAGTACATCTACGCCAAATACGGCCGCCGGCGCGCCGGCATGACCGCCACCGTCATCACCTACCGCGCCAAAAGCGCGCTGCGCGAGGTGGGCAAGGCGATGGGGCTTTCCGAAGATTCCATCGTCGCCCTGCAACGGGCCGCCTGGCGGCGCCCCTGGGACGAAGTCACGGACGCCCACATCCGCGAGGCGGGGCTGGACCCCGGCGACCGCACCGTAAAGATGGTCATGGCCCTGGCCCGGGAGCTGATCGGCTTCCCCCGGCACCTTTCCCAGCACACCGGCGGCATGGTGATCACCCGGAGCCTGCTCAGCGAGGTGGTGCCCATCGCCAACGCGGCCATGGCCGGGCGCACCGTCATCGAATGGGACAAGGACGACCTGGACGTGCTCGGCATCCTCAAGATCGACGTCCTTGGGCTGGGCATGCTCACCTGCGTGCGCAAGGCCTTCGACCTTATCGAACGCCATCACGGCCGAAAGCTCACCCTGGCCACCGTGCCGGCCGAGGACGCGGCCGTCTACGGGATGCTGTGCCGCGGCGATTCCCTGGGCGTCTTCCAGGTCGAGAGCCGGGCCCAGATGAGCATGCTGCCGCGCCTCAAGCCGCGCAATTTCTACGACCTGGTGATCGAGGTGGCGATCGTGCGTCCGGGGCCCATCCAGGGCGACATGGTGCATCCGTATTTGCGCCGCCGCGCCGGCATCGAGGCGGTGGAGTACCCGTCCCGGGAGCTGCGCCGGGTGCTCGGCAAGACCCTCGGCGTGCCCCTGTTCCAGGAGCAGGCCATGCGGATCGCCATCGTCGCCGCCGGCTTCACCCCGGCCGAGGCCGACGCCCTGCGCCGCGCCATGGCCACCTTCCGCCGCTTCGGAGACATCCACAGCTTCCGCGAAAAGTTCACCGACGGCATGTTGGCCAGGGGCTATGGGCGGGATTTCGCCGAACGGTGCTTCCGCCAGATCGAAGGCTTCGCCGATTACGGCTTTCCCGAGTCCCACGCCGCCAGCTTCGCCCTCCTCGTCTATGTCTCGTCCTGGCTCAAATGCCATTATCCGGCCGCCTTCGCCACCGCCCTTTTGAACAGCCAGCCCATGGGCTTCTACGCCCCCGCCCAGATCGTCCGCGACGCCCGCGGGCACGGCGTCGAGGTGCGCCCGGTGGACGTCAATGCGAGCCACTGGGACTGCACGCTGGAGGCCGGGGAACCCGGGGAAAACGGAACGGCCGTCGCGCTGCGCCTGGGTCTTCGCCAGGTCAAGGGGCTGGCCTCCGCGGACGCCGGGGCGGTGGTGGCGGCGCGCGGCGGCGGCTACCGGGACATGGGGGCGGTCCGGCGGCGGGCGGGCGTCGGCCGGGCGGCCCTGGAGACCCTGGCCCGCGCCGACGCCTTCGGCTCCCTGGGCCTCGACCGGCGCCGGGCGTTGTGGACGGCGCGGGGCATGGAGGAAAGCGCGCTGCCGCTGTTCGCCGCCGCGGACGGGTGCGAGGCCGCGAACGAACCCCGGGTGGCGCTGCCCGCAACGGCCCTGGGCGAACAGGTGGCCGACGACTACCGCGCCCTGCGCCTGTCCCTCAAGGCCCATCCCCTGGCCCTGCTGCGCGACGCGCTTGGCGGCCGCGGTTTCATGGCCTGCGGCGGCCTCGGGCGCCTTGAGAACGGCCGGCCGGTGAAGGTGGCGGGGCTGGTCATCACCCGCCAGCGCCCCGGCACCGCCAAGGGCGTCGTCTTCATCACCATCGAGGACGAAACCGGCATCGCCAACCTGATCGTCTGGCCCGACGTCTTCGAGCGCTTCCGCAAGGCGGGCCTGAGCGCCGGCCTGCTCGGCGTCCAGGGGCGCGTCCAGCGCGAGGGCATCGTCATCCACGTGCCGGCGCAAAAACTGTTCGACCTCACCCCCCTCCTTCGACGCCTGGACGCGGACGCCCGGCCGTCCGCCGGCGAACGATCGATCACGATCGACTGCCGGGACTTCCATTAACAGCAAAACGACCGGGTCGTTTTGACATGAGGAGCCCGTGATCGCGGGCCGCCGCCCCGACGGACGAAACTAGCCCTTGATGCGCGGCGGGTGATACCCAACTGAGATGGACACCCGTTGCCCGGCAATCAGGGGCCCGTACCGATGCCCGACATTTCCGCCTTCGCCAGCGTCCTCCATGTGCTTGCCGCCATCGTCTGGGTGGGCGGCATGTTCTTCGCCTACATGGTCCTGCGGCCGTCCCTGGGCGTCCTCGAGCCGCCCCAGCGGCCGCGCTTGTGGAATACCGTGTTCCCCCGCTTTTTCACCTGGGTGTGGGCCGCGGTGATCGTCCTGCCCGCCACCGGGTATGCCATGGTGTTCGCCGCCTTCGGCGGCTTCGCCGACGCCGGCGTCCACGTGCATGTCATGCACGCGCTCGGGTGGGTGATGATCGCCCTTTTCGTTTTCCTGTACGCGGTGCCGTTCCGGCGCTTCCAAAGCGCGCTGGCCGGCGGCGGCGAGGCCGGCGGGCACCTGGCCCTCATGCGCCGCATCGTCGCCGTCAATCTGGTGCTCGGCCTGATCACGTCGGCCGTCGCCGCCTGGGGCCGCTTCGCCGCCTGATACACGAACCGGAACATTCCGAGCCCCGTGAGAAAGAAACGCGCGAACGCGTCGCGCACTTGTCTTCCTCGGTGTCCTCTGCCCCCTCGGCATTTAAATTTTTCAACGCCGAGGGCGCTGAGGTACGCGGAGGCTAGCTAAGAATTTTGATCCGGCGCTCGTTTTCGTTGTTTATCCGTGTCCATCTGTGTTCGTCCGTGTCAAACGATCACGCGCATTTCGACCGACGGCGAACGGTCGCCATCGAACACGAATGGACGGGGATAAACACGAATGGACACGGATGAAAAATCGCACCGGCGACCGCGCGGACGCGCAGGTTATCCCGTGTCCAATCCTTTGAGGCGGCTTTCGACCAGCACTTCGGAATGCAGGGTCCGGTGGACGGGGCACTTGTCGGCGATCTCGAGCAGGCGCTCGCGCGCCGCCTCGTCCACGTCGCCGGTGATTTCGATCTCGCGCTCGATGCGGTCGATCCTGCCTTCGCGGGTTTCGCAGTCCGCGCAGTCCTCGGCATGGATCTTTTCGTGCTTCAGGGTCACGGCGATGCGCTCAATGGCCAGACCCTTGCGCTGGGCGTACATGCGCAGGGTCATGTTGGTGCACGCGCCCAACCCGGCGAGGAGCAGGTCATAGGGCGAAGGCCCGGTGTCGTTGCCGTCGTACCGCGCCGGCTCGTCGGCGGCGAGCGCGTGTTTGCCGCCCACCGATATGGCCTGGGCGAACCTGCCCTCGCCCGTCTCCGCGACGACGACGGTGCCGGGTCCGGCGGAGGGCGCCGGCGGCGGCCGTTCGTCGGCCGCCCCGTCCACGTAGCGCGCCGCCCAGGCGGCGATGACCTCGGCCACGTACACCGCGTCGGCGCGGCGGCTCAACAGGTGGTCGGCGTCATCGAGGGAGAAGAAGCTCTTGGGGTGCTTGGCCGCCCCGAAAATATGCGCGGCGTTGTCGATGCCGACCGTCCTGTCCCGGGGCCCGTGGAAGATCAGCAGCGCCTTGCGCAGGTTGCCGATGGCGGCGCCCATATTGTGCGCCGAGATATCGTCCAGGAAGTGCTTTTGGATGCGGAACGGCCGGCCGCCCAGGGAGACCTCGGCCTCCCCCTTGGCCTCGATCTCGGCTATGGCGTCGGTGAAATTCGCGGCCACGTGGGCGGGCTCGAAGGGCGCCGCGATGGTGACCACGGCCGCCGCCTCGGGCACCCGTGCGGCGGCGGCGAGGACCGCGGCGCCGCCCAGGCTGTGGCCGATGAGAATCTTCGGCGCCTGATGGTTTGCGCGCAGGAATTCCGCCGCCGCCTCCAGGTCCTCCAGGTTGGACGAAAAATTGGTGTTGGCGAACTCGCCCTCGCTGTGACCCAGCCCGGTGAAGTCGAAACGCAAGACCGCGAAACCGCGCTCCGCCAGCGCCCCGGCGATGCGCGCCGCGGCGAAGATGTCCTTGGAACAGGTGAAACAGTGGGCGAACAGGGCGTACGCCTTCGCCGGCCCTTCGGGGAGATCGAGCCTGGCCGCGAGCTCCACCCCCTGGCCGCCGGTGAATGTGACCTTTTCGCTTCTTTGTGCGCTCATGACATCCGCTCCTCCATTCCGCCGCCACCATGGCCGCCGCCCCGCAAAGCGCATCGTAGCCGCGCGCAACCGGGGTTGTCCCTGAAATCCTTCCGGCGAACTGGACAAACGGCCCCCCGTCACCGACAAAGGACCGGAGCGGGGGCGCCGCGCCGCCACCCGATAACCCATCAACGCGGGAGGCCCCATGACCCGGGACGACGTCGACATCATCGAAAAGACCACGCCGTTCGAAGGCTACTTCCGCATCGACCGCTATCGCCTCAGGCACCGCCTGTTCGAGGGCGGCTGGAGCGACGAGTTGACCCGCGAGATCTTCGAACGCGGCCACGCCGTGGCCACCCTGCTCTACGATCCCGACCTGGAAACCCTGGTGTTCATCGAACAGTTCCGCTGCGGCGCGCTGGCGGCCGGGTCCTCGCCCTGGTTCGGCGCCGGGTTTTCACCGTGGCTGGTGGAATGCATCGCCGGCATCATCGAGGACGGCGAATCCCCCGAAGAGGTGGCGCGGCGCGAGGCGGTGGAGGAGGCCGGCTGCGAAATCGGCGAAATCGTCCCCGTCTGCCACTACCTGGTCAGCCCCGGCGGCACCTCGGAATCGCTGTTCGTCTTCTGCGGCCGGGTCGACGCCCGGAACGCCGGCGGCATTCACGGCCTGACCGAGGAGCACGAGGACATCCGCGTCCTCGCGGCGCCGGCCGCCGAGGCCTTGCGGTGGCTGGACGAGGGACGGTTCAACAACGCCATGACTCTCATCGCCATGCAGTGGTTCGCGATGAATCACGAAACCTTGCGCGCCCGGTGGCGCACGCCTCCCCAACGTTGACGCCCCCGGGGGCCGCGGGGGCGTCCCCCGCACATCGTAACCGGGGGGACACCCCTCCTGTTCCCCCGGGCGACGCTTGATCGCCGCCGGACCCGCCGCTAGTCTGCCGGCGCGACGATGCCCTGGGCCAGACATGGGAATCCTCCATGGACGTGCGCGACGGTTTTATCGAATCCATCGGCAACACGCCGTTGATCCGCCTCGGCCGCGCCTCCGAGGCCACCGGCTGCGATATCCTGGGCAAGGCCGAATTCCTCAATCCCGGAAGCTCGGTCAAGGACCGGGCGGCGCTGTTTATCATCGCCGACGCCGAGGAACGCGGCGTCCTCAAGCCCGGCGGCGTGGTCGTCGAGGGCACGGCGGGGAACACCGGTATTGGCCTGGCCCTGGTCGGCAACGCCCGCGGCTACCGCACGGTGATCGTCATTCCCGACACCCAGTCCCAGGAGAAAAAGGATTTCCTGCGCCTCATCGGCGCCGAAGTGCGCGAGGTGCCGGCGGTTCCGTACAAGGACCCCAACAACTACGTCCACGTTTCCGAACGGGTCGCCGGGGAGCTGGCCAAGACCGAGCCCAACGGGGCGCTGTGGGCCAACCAGTGGGACAACGTCGCCAACCGGGACGGCCACATACGCACCACCGGCCCCGAGATCTGGGAGCAGACCGACGGCAGGGTGGACGGTTTCATCTGCGCCGTCGGCACCGGAGGCACCCTCGGCGGCATCAGCATGGCGCTGAAAGAGCGCAACGCCGACGTGGTCATCGGCATCGCCGATCCCATGGGCGCCGCGCTCTACCACTATTACAAGCATGGCGAGCTGAAAGGCGAAGGGTCCTCGATCACCGAAGGCATCGGCCAGGGACGCATCACCAGGAACCTGGAGGGCGCCGTCGTCGACGAGGCCTACCAGATACCCGACGAAGAGGCCCTGCCCATCGTTTTCGACCTGCTCGAGCACGAAGGGCTGTGCCTCGGCGGGTCCAGCGGCATCAACGTGGCCGGCGCCATCCGCCTGGCCAGGGACATGGGCCCGGGCCACACCATCGTCACCATCCTCGCCGACTTCGGCTCGCGCTATCAGAGCAAGCTGTTCAACCCGGCATTCCTGCGCTCCAAGAACCTGCCCGTGCCCGGTTGGCTGGAATAGGGTGTGTGCTCTTAAGCTGAGGGTCTGCTCACGGCCACATTGCAGACCTTTGGAGACCCCGCCACGGCGTGCCGCTTTTAACCCGAAGCGGACATGGTAACGAGCTTATTTCAGCTGCGGGGGGGATTGAGGATCAGGCGAATCTCCTCATCGGTGATGGTGTTGCCCTCATTCATGTCTTCATCGGACTCGTATCGATCACCGAAACAGGCTTCGCCGACAACACCATCGTTCACCACGGCCGTTTCACGGTCCTGATCGGCCTGTTGCGCGACGGACCTGCCCGAAAGCGTAAGCACCGCGAGCACGACCAAAACGGCGGGAAGGACCCTCATTGATTTCTCCTTAGTGTCCCGCGAAGCATATATCCACCCGTGCTGCCTGTCACCATCACTCCTGCACCATCACGTGTATATCCGCCCCTCCTCCTTAAAGCGGACCGCTTTCAGGCACGTAGCGGTGATCGGCCCTACTTGCGGGCGGCGCCGGGTCGTGGCACGATTCCCCGGCGATGGACCGCGGAAACGGGACGATGGAAACGCCTCCCGGAAAGCTTGAATGCGTCATCACCTATCTGGAGATGACGGAACCGCCGACCAGCCCGGCGCCGCCGAGGCCGGCGGCGAAGCTCGTCCTGCTGCGCGCCGAATCGCCGACCGCGGCGTTCTACCGTTTCCTGTACAACAACGTCGGCGCGCGCTGGTTGTGGTATGAGCGGCGCACCCTCGACGACGAGGCGCTCGAAGCCATCATCCAGAACCCGGAGGTGGAGATCTACGTGCTCCACGTGCACGGGGTGCCGGCCGGATTCGGCGAGCTGGATCTCAGGAAAAAGCCGGACATCGAGCTGACCTACTTCGGCCTCATGTCCGAATTCATCGGGCGCGGTTTCGGCTGCTACCTGCTCAGGTGGACCGTGGACCAGGCGTGGACGCGCCATCCCAAGCGGCTTTGGGTCCGGGCCAGCAACTTCGCCCACCCGCGCGTCCTCGGCCTGTACCAGCGCATGGGTTTCGTCCCCTACCGCCAGGAAACCACGGTGATCGACGACCCCAGGCCAATGGCCACCTTGCCCTGATCCCATGGCGCCCGGCGCGCCGCCGGCGGCCCCACTGGCGTGGAGGCGGAAAACTTGACATTATCCCCGGTCTTCACGCCGCGTTGGTCCGAGCCATGAAAAAAGACACCACCATCGTTACCACCGGACGCCATCCCGACGACAATCATGGCATCGTCAACCCGCCCGTCTATCATGCGTCGACCATCCTCTATCCAACCGTCGCCGCCCTCGAGGAGGCCGCAAGGACGCCCTTCGACGGCGTGCGCTACGGCCGCCGCGGCACGCCGACGACGTTCGCCCTCGAAGAGGCGATGACGGCCCTGGAAGGGGGCTACCGGAGCATCGCCATGCCGTCCGGGTTGTCGGCCATCACCACGTCGCTGCTGGCCTTCCTGAAGGCCGGCGATCACCTGTTGGTGGTGGACAGCGTCTACGATCCGACGCGCCGGTTCTGCGGGCGGATGCTGAGCCGGTTCGGCGTTGAAACCACCTATTACGACCCCCTGACCGGCGCCGATATAGCCGCCCTGATGCGCCCCGAGACCAAGGTGGTGTTCATGGAATCCCCCGGTTCGCTCACCTTCGAGGTGCAGGACGTGCCCGCCATCGCCGCCGCCGCCCACGCCGGGGGCGCCGTGGCGATGCTGGACAACACCTGGGCAACGCCGCTGTTCTTCAAGCCCTTCGACCACGGCGTCGACGTCTCCATCCACGGGGCAACCAAGTACATCGTCGGCCACGCCGACGCCATGCTGGGGATCATCACGACGACGGAGGACGCCTTCCTGCCGGTCAAGCGGACGACCGCCGTGGTCGGCACCACCGTCGCCCCCGACGACTGTTATCTGGGGCTCAGGGGCCTGCGCACCCTCGGCGTGCGGCTGGCGCGGCACCGGGAAACCGCATTGACCCTGGCCGGCTGGCTGGCGGCGCGGCCCGAGGTCGACACCGTCCTGCACCCGGCCCTCGACGGCTGCCCCGGCCACGACCTCTGGAAACGGGACTTCAGCGGCTCGTCGGGCCTTTTCGGCGTCGTCCTCAAGGATTTCCCGAAAGAGGCGGTGACGGCGATGCTGGACGGCATGGAGCTGTTCGCCATGGGCTACAGCTGGGGCGGATACGAAAGCCTGATCCTGCCCACCGACCCGGCGAGCCACCGTTCCGCCACCACGTGGTCGGCGCCCGGCCCCAGCCTGCGCATCCACGCCGGGCTGGAGGACCCGGACGACCTGATCGCGGATCTGGAAAAGGGCCTCGAGCGCCTGAACGCCTGACGGCCGCCCGCCCGTTGTCGGGAATTCCGCCCGGTGCAAGAATGAGGGGTTCGACGAAATCCGAATGAGGACGTCCCATGAGCGAGCCCCTGTTTCACATGGTCGCGGCCGGCCCTTCGCCGGTCGCCCCCTTCAGCCACGCCGCCGAGGCCGGCGGCTGGGTGTTCCTGACCGGCCAGATGCCGACCGATCCCGACGACGATTCCCGCCCTCTTCCCAAGGGGATAGAGGCCCAGACCCGGAGGGTCATGGATAATCTGACCATTGTCCTCGGCGGCCTCGGCCTCGGGATCGAGCACGTGGTCTCCGTCCGTGCGTTCCTCACCCGCTTCGGCGACGACTACGAGGCCATGAACCGGGTCTATGCCTCGTATTTTCCCGCCGACAGGCGCCCGGCGAGGACCTGCGTCGGCGTCACCGGCCTGGCCCGGGACGCCCGGGTCGAGATCGACATGATCGCCCGCCGCCCTTAAGAAGACGCCCCCCGCCGGAAAGCCGCGTGGCGGGCGCCTTTTCATTCCCAGGGCCATGCCGGGGACGGGGCGCCAAGGAGAATTGCGCTTAGTTCTTGAGAATTTTTGTAGAAACGTGGTACGGATTCAGTCGTGCTTTCATTCCGACCCCGCCGACCCAGGCGAATCGGACAATTCAAAGACCGTTTTTCAATCAGGGAGGAAATTCACATGCGGACTATCATCAGCCTCATTGCCGTCTTTTTCATGGCCTCGGCCGCCAATGCCGGGACCTTGGAAGACGTCAAGGCCCGTGGGGTGCTCAACTGCATCGTCAACACCGGCCTGCCCGGATTTTCCTACACCGACAAAACCGGCCGCTGGAAAGGCTTCGATGCCGACATGTGCCGTTCGGTTGCGGCGGCGGTCCTCGGCGACGGGGAAAAGGTCAAGTTCATTCCCGCCACCGGCAAGACCCGCTTTACGCTTTTGAACTCCAAGGAAGGCGACGTTATCTTCCGCAACACCACATGGACCTTTGTCCGCGACGTCGACGTCAAGCTGACCTTCATTGGCACCACGTATTACGACGGCCAGGGCTTCATGATCCGCAAGTCCAAGGGCGTCAAGAGCGCCAAGGAACTCGACGGCGCCACGGTCTGCATCCAAACCGGCACCACCACCGAGCTGAACCTGGCCGACTTCTTCCGCGCCAACAAGATCAGCTACAAGCCGGTGCCGATCGAGTCGAACGAGGAAGCGCGCAAGAACTATGTCGCCGACCGTTGCGACACCTACACGACGGACGCCTCCGGGCTGGCGGCCACCCGCGCCACCTTCGACAAGCCGGGCGATCACCTGATCCTTCCGGAAATCATTTCCAAGGAGCCGCTGGGTCCCGTCGTCCGTCATGGCGACAACCAGTGGGAGGACATCGTCCGCTGGACCGTGTTCGCACTGGTCACCGCCGAGGAGCAGGGCGTCACGGCGGCCAACGCCGACAAGATGGCGAGCAGTTCCAACAATCCGAACGTCAAACGGCTTCTGGGTTCGGAAGGCAACCTGGGCGGCATGCTCGGCCTCGACAAGGGCTGGGCCAAGCGCGCCATCAAGGCGCAAGGCAATTACGCCGAAATCTTCGAACGCAACGTGGGTCCGAAGACGCCGATCGGCCTGCAGCGCGGCCTGAATGCGCTTTACACAAACGGTGGCCTGCAATACGCGCCGCCGTTCCGGTAGGCCGGAAACAGGGTTGGTAATCTGACAAGGAATAACGCGCCGGGCGGTTTGCCGCCCGGTGCGCCTTTGTTTTCCGGTTTCGTCAAACGTATTTTCGACGCCCGCGCCCGCGCTTTTCAGCGGCAACGCGGCGGGCGAAGTATCGACAGGGAGCAGGCGTGCCAACGGCGGTGAATCAAGCAGGCGCGGCGTCACGCGGGGGCCAGCCAAACATCCTGCTGAGACTGTGGCGCAACAAGGACACGCGTTCAGTTATCCTGCAGATCCTCACGGTTGCCGTGCTGTTCGCGTTCCTGGCCTACATCGCCAACAACGCGGTCCTCAACCTGGCGGCGCTCGGCAAGACCTTCAGCTTCGATTTCCTGGGCTTGCCCGCGTCCTACGACATCAACCAGACGCTCATTTCCTATACGTCCCAAGACACGCACCTTCGGGCCTTCCTTGTGGGTTTGCTGAACACGGGGTTGGTGGCGGCCTTCGGGATCGTGACGGCGACCATCCTGGGTTTTCTGTTCGGGGTCATCCGGCTATCGAACAACTGGATCGCCAGCCGCATGGTCTACTGCATCATCGAGTTGACCCGCAACGTGCCGGTGCTGCTGCATATTCTTTTCATTCACGGGATCATCGTCCACGTCATGCCGGGGCCGCGCGATGCGCTCGACATCGGCAAAGCCGTGTTCATGTCGAACCGGGGCGTGACCATTCCCGAACCGGTTTTCGGCGACGCTTTCTTGTTCACCGTGATCGCCTTTTTCGTCGCCATCGCCCTCATCGTCTACTTCCGCCGGTGGGCGAAACGGGTGCGCGACGAGACCGGCCGCATCTATCCGGTTTTCTGGATTTCGACCGGCATCCTGTTGGGCCTTCCGCTCGTCGTGTTCCTGGCGTCCGGCGCGCCGCTGAGCTGGAACATGCCGACGCTCGGCCGCTTCAACCTCAAGGGCGGGATCACCATGATTCCGGAATTCCTGGCGCTGTGGCTGGCGTTGTCCATCTATACGTCGGTGTTTATCGCCGAGATCGTGCGCGCCGGCATCTTGGCCGTCAGCAAGGGACAGTGGGAGGCCGCGTCGGCCTTGGGCGTGAGACGGAACCGGACCCTGCACCTGGTCGTCATTCCGCAGGCGCTCCGGGTCATCGTGCCGCCGCTGACCAGTCAGTACCTGAACCTGACCAAGAATTCGTCGCTGGCCATCGCCATCGGCTACATGGATATCGTCGCCACCATCGGGGGCATCACGCTGATGCAGACCGGCAAGGAAATGGAGACGATGATCATCGTGCTGTTAACCTATCTCTTAATATCCGTTGTCATTTCGGCGTTCATGAACTGGTACAACAAAACGATCAAGCTGGTGGAACGGTAGGGGGAGACGCAATGACCCTCAGCAAACCGAAACGCCCCTCACCGTCACCGAGGACGGCGGCTATCTGCCTGGCACCCATCCGGACTTGCCGCCGCCGTCCAGCGTCCACGGGCCCATCCACTGGATCAAGGAGAACCTGTTCGGCTCCGTGACCAACGCGCTGCTGACGATTCTCGCCGTCTACTGTATTTGGACGGCGGTCGTGTTCCTCACCGACTGGATGTTCATCGATGCCGCGTTCACCGGCGAGTCGCGAAAGGACTGCCGCGCCGACGCCGGCGGCGCCTGCTGGGCCTTCATCGGCAACCGGTTCCAGCTTTTCGTCTATGGGTTCTACCCCGAAGCAGAGCGGTGGCGGGTGGAGCTGTCGTTCGTGCTGCTGATTCTGGCGTTGGTGCCGGCCCTCTATGACAAGATGCCGTACCGGAGCAAGGCGATCATCTATACGTGCCTGTATCCGTTCATCGCCGCGTGGCTGCTGGTCGGCGGCTTTGGGCTTGAATTGGTCTCCACGGACCAGTTCGGCGGGTTGATGCTGAACGTCGTCATCGGCATCACCGGCATCGCGTTCTCGCTCCCCATCGGCGTCGTGTTGGCGCTCGGCCGCCAGTCGCACCTGCCCATCGTGCGCATCCTGTGCGTGGCGTTCATCGAGTTCATCCGCGGCGTGCCTCTGATCACGCTGCTGTTCGTGGCGGCCGTGATGCTGAGCTACTTCGTGCCGCCGGGGACGGACTTCGACCTGCTGGTGCGGATGCTGATCATGGTCACGCTGTTCGCGTCCGGCTATATGGCCGAGGTCATTCGCGGCGGCCTGCAGGCGATCCCCAACGGCCAGTACGAGGCAGCCGACGCCATGGGCTTGAAATACTGGCAGTCCATGCGTCTGATCGTGTTGCCGCAGGCGTTGAAGATTTCCATCCCCGGCATCGTCAACACCTTCATCGCCCTTTACAAGGACACGACGCTGGTCATCGTCATCGGGCGGCTCGACATCCTCGGCATCGGCAACTCGTCGCTTGCCGACACAAAGTGGCAGGGCCTGTCGACCGAGGTCTACGTCTTCGTCGCTCTCTTCTTTTTCATCAGCTGTTTCTCCATGTCGCGCTATTCCCTGTGGCTGGAGAAGAAGCTGCATACGGGTCACTGAACCAAGGAGCCGGGACCATGGCTGAATCCGAAACCGTTTCCGAATCCCAGGCGCCGGCGCAATCGCCGTCGAAAGGCGAAGAGGACATCATCCGGATCATCGCCATGCACAAGTGGTACGGCGAGTTCCACGTGCTCAAGGACATCAACCTCAGCATCAAGGCGCGTGAGCGTATCGTCATCTGCGGGCCGTCGGGGTCCGGCAAATCGACCCTGATCCGGTGCATCAACCGGCTGGAAGAGCACCAACAGGGGGAGATCTCCGTCGACGGGATCGAGCTCACCAACGACCTCAAGAACATCGACGCCATCCGCCGCGAGGTCGGCATGGTGTTCCAGCACTTCAACCTGTTCCCACACCTGACCGTGCTCGAAAACCTGACCCTGGGTCCCATCTGGGTCCGCCACACGCCGAAAAAGGAGGCCGAGGAATTGGCCATGAAGTACCTGGAGCGGGTGAAGATTCCCGAGCAGGCGGACAAGTTCCCCGGCCAGCTTTCCGGCGGCCAGCAGCAGCGTGTCGCCATCGCCCGCTCGCTGTGCATGACGCCCAAGATCATGCTGTTCGACGAACCCACCTCGGCGCTGGACCCGGAGATGATCAAGGAAGTGCTGGACGTGATGATCGAACTGGCGGAAACGGGCATGACCATGCTCGTCGTCACCCACGAGATGGGCTTCGCCAAGACCGTCGCCCACAGGGTGATCTTCATGGACGAAGGCGAGATCATCGAACAGAACGATCCGCACGAATTCTTCGACAACCCGCAACACGACCGCACCAAGCTGTTCCTCAGCCAGATCCTGGCCCACTGAACCAGACGATTCCCGCGACGATGGGTTCGGCCGGCAACGGCGCCGCCAGTTTCCGCCTCCCGTCATCCGGTATGCGGTCCGGACCTGTTGTCCGTTCGTGCCGAGCCTCCGTGACGTGAGGAAACGCCCGAATCGACCAACCCGCTAAAGGTCTGGTCCCGGGTCTGGTCCCGGGT